>SMWE01000023.1 GCA_004357475.1 Gammaproteobacteria bacterium | reverse complement strand
CAGAGAATCGCCCGCCTGCCAGCGATCCCACATCAAGTTTTTCTGCTCTGCGCTGTAGTAAATCCTCGATCTGTACTTCATCTGCAACATCCTCCTCTCTATACTTTAGAGTCTAGGTGTTGCATCGACCGGTTGAGGTCACCGGCGCAAAGCGGACGTCCATGTTGGTCAATTTTAGAGAAATTCAGGGTCCGCTTTCGACCAGAAACGGACTTTGCCGGCTACTCGATTTGGCGTAATTCTTTCATAATTTCGCGATCGAACTCTTGCTCAAACTCTATTCTTTCGACATTTTTCAGCGCATCGTCAACTGCAGCTACAACATCGTCGGTATTTCTTCTTCGTCATAAGACACCTCCTTACGCATTATTGCGCACATTTTAAGGTGTCCACCAAACTGGGGCCAGACGAGGGTATGGATGTCCCTTCCTTATCCTGCCCGGAGTCGAACGCCAGCAGGTGTCTGTGCCAGCCGTCAATACGGGCTTTGATCGAGGTGTGAGGTGACGATTCCGGGGTCTTCGCGATGCCTGCCCTGATGGGGTTGAGATCGACATAGCACATGCATCTCAGGAGCGCAGTCTCATCTGATAACGCCTGTGACTTAAAACGCCCCTCCCAGAATCGCCCTTTGCAGCCATCCTCCCGGTTCGCGTATCGTGCCAGCGGCTCGTTAATGCAGCGCATGAACCAGCTGAGGCTCAAGAGACGTTCTCGCCATGTACTTATGGGCAGATCCGCACAGGTGTCTGCAGCACGCGCGTATAGCTTGCCCCACCTTTCCTGCACCTCATCGTCTGACCAGGCAGCCGCTTCCTCGGCATTGAGCTTGATCACCACATGATAGTGATTACTCATGATGGCGTAGGCCAGGAGGTCGATAGCGAAGACTGCTGAAAGGAAAATCAGGCGATCCTCTAGCCATTGTCGTCGATGCGCATAATCTTTGCCGCTATAGCGATCCCAACCGCAGAGAAACGCGCGCCGGACACAACGTGAGGTGCAATGATAGTAAGGCGTGTGATCGAGGCTTATCTGCTGGCTGCGCGCAATGGTCATCGCTCATTCCATCCATGATTTGGCAATGACCATTACAGCCAACCTTGCACGACATTACATCCAGGAAAAGTGCACGATTACTGCAGATTCGCTCGTTTTAGTGGGTGTCCTAGTTTTCCTAGTTTTCTTTAGTGGGTGTCCTAGTTTTCGCTCCAATCCTGACATTGGGCGGCTCCGGCGCGACACGATTTCCTGTCCTTTAAAGCTGTCTGGACAATATTTGAAAATCCCCAATCGTGACGACGTCACCGGCCTGCAGATCGCAGCGAGTTATCTTCTTCGAATTGACTATGGTGCCATTGAAGCTGTTCAGGTCTTCGATGTAAATCCGCTCTTCCGTGCAAAAGATCAGTGCGTGGTGGCGGCTGACAAATTCACTGTTGAGTCGCAGCTCGCTGTCCTCACTCCTTCCTATCATGATACGCGGCTGACTTTCTGCGACCTCCAGGACCTGTTCGATTTTTCCATCTTTGACAACTTCGAATGCTGCGATGATAGTCCCGGACCGCCCGGCAGCAGAATCCGGCTCGGGTGCCGTTGAGTCTGCAGCCGGTTGATTTTCGGGCTCCAGTGATGCAGGCACTTCGAGCTCCGGTGCCTTAGGCGCTTTGGACTTCGGTGACTTAGGCTCTTTTGTCTTCAGCTGCGCAATCACCGTTGAGTCCTCACTCAGCAGCGGCTGAGTCTCCGTGAACATCTGTTTGGACTCCTGCAGTTCCGCCTCGAGATCCGAAATGTCATCGGCTTGCGGCAGTTTCATGCCACGGGATTCGACCTCCGTGTTCTCTGCCTCTAATGCCATGATTGCCTGGCTGTACGAGGCCAGCTCAGCTTTCAGATCCACAATGCGCGCGTCTTTTTCCGCTGCGGACTCCTCCAGAGTCTCGAGAGTAGCCGCGCGAAGTTGCAGCGACGCACATTCTTCCTGCGACTCCTGGAGCAGTTTTTCGAGGTCAGCAAGGGCCTTGTCTCGCGCATCCAGCTCGCCCTGAAGCGTCAGCAGATCGCCAGACTTTTTCTTAATCTCATCCTTGAGATCCGCAGTGTTCTTCTCCAGAACATCAATTTCAACGACTCGCTCGGCGGCCAGCTTGAGATCGGCCGTGAGATCGCTGACTGCCGCCTGCAGTTCTGCATTCAAGTGGCTCAGCTCTTTTGCTGTTGCTTTGGCTGTTGCTTCCGCTTTTGCAAAATCAGCCTGCGTGGTTTTTGCCGCACTTTTTTCCTTCTTCAGATCGGCAGCGAGTTTCTTTGCAGCTTTTTCACTTTTCTGCAACGCTTCCGTGCTGTCAGACAGTGCTTGCTTCAGTCGCCCGATCTCGTCGCTGTTGTCCCCAAGGGCACTGGCCAGCTTTTCGGTCTCTGCTGTCTGCGCATCGAGCTTTTTGCGCAGTTCGCTGATGTCCTTGTCACGCGTGCCGATATCCTGAAGGGCCCGCATCCTGTGCGCTCTGAGTTCGCCAAACTGCGCTGACAGCTGCGCGATATGCTCCAGCAGATTATCGCTGTCGTCATCCGTCGTTTCGGGACCGACCGTGGGTTTCTCGACCGGTCCTTTGCTCGTTGAATCTCTCGCTGTTATGCGTTCCTCGGCCTGTCGTTCGGACTGCACAAGTTTGAAATCAGGATCGGTCTTGCGCCGCCCTTTTCCTTGCAGGGGAACCACATGTGGCAGAAGTCGCTGTTTATCTGCGACGGTACGTACCAGGTCGTCCTTGATGATATGCGATTCCATGGCATAGGCTTCTGTGAGCAAGTCATTGCATAGCACGTTTATCAGGTTGGGAATCCCGCCGGTATACCGGTAAATGAGCGGATGTGCCGTTTTCGAGAAATTCACGGCATCAGTAGCCCCCGCCATTTTTAAATGGTGGCAGACATAATTCGCTGTTTCCTCCCTGGTATAGACGCGAATATTGAAGTGGACATGACTATGGAACTTGATCTGGCTCATTGCCGGTGAGTCCATGATCTGCACGAGATCGGAATTACCGGCAAGTACGACGCTAAGTACTCGATGGTTTTTGGCTTTGATCGCGGAAATCAGACGAAGCTGCTCTAATACTTTTGGATGAACCAGGTGTGCGTTATCAATCATCATCAGGACAGGATCGCCGGCCATGCCACGATGGACGAGAAATTCCTTGGTGATCCGCCGCAGCTCGCGCGGTGTGCCCGTAATATCGTTAAATCCGAGCTGTCTTAGAAATGCACAGTAGAATTCCTTTTCGCCTTTGCAAGTTTCATCGATGGTCGCGTAAGAGATATCATCGCCAAGGCCGCTGATGTAATGGTTCAGCAGTGTGGTTTTTCCGGACCCATCGGCACCGCAAATGACGACCAGGCAATCGGAATGCTCCGTCGCGGCAGCCAGGTGGGCCATCAACAAGGAATACTGTTCGGTATGAAAAATTTGCGACGGTTGGGAGAGTCGGGCAAAAGGCGGCCGCGTCAGCCCGAAAAATTCGAGATACGTCGGATCAGTAACAGGGCTCTCTAGCGCTCGTACCACGCACCGATTCCCATATTATATTTATTATCGTCTGGCAGACGCCTTGGTTCTATTTGGCCAGGGCATCACGTTGTCGACGTTTTTTGCCAGTCCCATCGTTGCTACTGGACATAGTTTGTACAGAAATCCTCGTGTTTGGAAGTCAAAGTCGCCAGCTTCTCAGGTATTGCTAATAACTATATGAGAACGTTAACTATTTTCAGGCCGATATTTTGGTAAATGCAGTAAATTGCAGTGCCGCGCGCGCACCGGGGGAGCGGGGATCTTGGGGAGGAGGACGGCCACGATTGTCTTCAATGGCGTGCAAGAATGTGCTGGATACTCACCATAAGGCAACATGAGTCGCCTGTTAATGTCGTCTCACTCCGTGAATTCTCGTCTAAACTAAAGTAATTGTTAACGGCAGGGAGAGTGTGATGAAAAGAGCAATGAATTTTTTACTGGCGGCCGGCATCCTGATAACAACCACCGCTCAGGCGCAATCGCCCTCCTGGTCAGACGCGCAGGCTGAGGCGTGGGCGGTCATCGAAAAGTCGTGGCTCGATGACTCACAGGAGAGCGGGAAATGGCTGGTTGAATATACCGATGAAAAATACATCGGCTGGGACGACGTTACAGCGGCGCCGCGCGACCACAGTACTTCGATCGCCTGGCAACGGCTGGACTCCAGGCGATCTTCAAGGTTCTGGTATCTCATCACCCCACTGTCTATTGCAGTCGAGGGCGATACGGCAGTAATCATGTATTACGTCGACCAAATTTCGCGGGGGGTCAGTGCTGGCAGCGGTCGCTCAATTCTCGGTACCGTCGAGGTGTTGATCCGCGATGGCGGGGACTGGAAATTCCTTTCCACGATCCAATTCACGCCGAAATTCAACAACTGATACCAATCCGTGACCGACGAACTGCACCCTGCGGAAGCAGGGTTTCGTGTGCCTATACAACGACGAATAAAGAAGAAACTTCGGAATTCGACCAAAACAACACAGAACTATCTAAGGCAGCTTGAACGCGGTTGAGGTTAAAAGGAGTTACGACCTCACTTCACCAGGTCAGTATCAGGATGGAAGGTATACCAGGCGAACCAGAATAGTCTGACCGGCGAAATCGTATCACCCGCCTCTTGATCGGTCAGCCGGACAGATCCATCGTCGCTGAGCGACATGGTGACAACTCTTCCGTCGACTTCATAATCAACGCTACGATTTTCCTCGAGCAAAGTCTCTGTTACTGCCAGCGTTCCGTCATGCAACGTGAATCCATAAACGACGGTTTTGGGGTGCAGCGCATTGCTTGTTGCACTCAGCGGCATGAATATGCGCTCGCTCTCGCGGTATTTGGCGTAACGATCCCTCGAGTAATCTTCCGCAAATCCCGTGTCTGTGCTGAGAACCATCGTATCAGGATGCGCATCCCGCCAAACCGACCAGCGCGTCATTGTGACAGGTACGAGATCCAGTTTGACGCCGGTTAGCGGACCGACGATGCCTATGGCACCGATCTGATCCCACAAAGTTCCGGTTGTACGGTCATAAGTAACGAGGTCGCTGTTGTAGAGCATGCCGGAAACACCAAACTCCGTAATCTGACCCTCCACATCACGAAGCACGCCCACGGCCGAGCCACACAATGGACACCAGGTAATCGCAATCGGCGTACCTGCGATTACATCATTAACAATTTCATGGTGATCAATAATTTTCGTGGGGTAAGCACGGCGTTCTCCCTTCCAGGTCAGCGCAATGACAATGTCATTGTCCGCCAGATGATCAGCGTCATTCGCTGCCACGAATTTCGGGCTGTCGATAGACGGGATGCAATCTCTCGCGGAGCAACCCTGGCGTAGAAGATGTAAAGGCACTGTCTTTTTCGTATGTTCATCAAAGCCGAACGTGTCCACGAGTATATCCGTGTCGAATACTTGCTGTGCAGCAGCCGGGGCCATGATGAATGCGCACAATACAATGGCAAGATATCGTGAACGACAAACTGCAGTCATAAGAATGCGCCTTTGTTTCCGATTTTTATCGAGGGACAGGACACTGGATGTAAGCAACGGCGCCCCCTGGTTTCGGCACCGGCGGCCTCAGCTGTTTTTCAACCAGCGCGCCGCAGTCCCGGCACCTGAATCGGGATTCGGTTAGCAGCCGCTTACCTCGTCCTGATTCGATCAACCAGTCGAGGTCGGCCTCGCCCCAGCGGTTACATTCGGCACAGTAAAGCCCCAGTGAGTGGCTTTGCCTCCGCAAATCCTCGAAAGTTACCAACCGGGGCACATGCGATCTCGATATAAGCGGCCGAACACGATTACATCAATTTCATGGCGGCGCCAATCATGCCGCCGACGACCAGCACTACCATTGCGAATGCACCGATTCCAAAACCTGCGCTACGGCTTTTCGGGTCGCCCAGATAGGCACTCCGATAGACAAAACGACCGATGATGAACAACAAACCGATGCCGGCGCCGATTTGCTCGTTAACGTAGTAGCCAAACATCCACAATCCCGGCAGGAAAATGACAAGTTGTTCAATGGTGTTCGCATGAATGCGAAACGCACGATCGAATTCAGCGCTACCGGAGATCGCCGGTGCATTCACCCCGTGTTTGACACGCGCCTGTCCGACCTGGAATGCAAAATAGAAAGCCTGCAACACAGCCAGCCCCGCTACAATTGCAATTAATTCCATCACCCTCTCCTGTATTATTATGACTCTGTATGATGGCCGGCGATGGAATCGACACGCTGCCGGCGCCGGCGGAAACCGGCCGGTTTTGCCGATAGTACAATAATCCGGGCTTACAGGATGCATGAGATCAGGAACCATGGCAGGTCAATACGGTGAATGAGCCACCGTCAGCGATTATTTCTCTTCCGATGATTTTTGTAACCCGGATCCTTGGAATCAAGCGCGACGAACTGGTTGCGGTTGCCTGGTCGTTTGTTTACTTTTTTTGCATCATGTCCGCGTACTTCATGTTGCGATCTGTGCGGGAAACAATGGCCATTGTCAGCGGAGTGCAAAACATTCCATGGCTGTTCACCGGCACTTTCGTTCTGATGATAATAGTTACGCCGATATTTGGTTGGGTAGCATCCCGGTATCCAAGAAGAACGTTCCTGCCGTGGGTCTATTATTTTTTCGCCGCCAACATATTGATCTTTTTTGCCGTATTTACATATGCGCAAAATAACAATTTAAGTTTGCTATGGATTAGCCGCGCGTTCTTTGTCTGGCTCAGCGTTTTTAATCTTTTTGTCGTGTCGGTTTTTTGGAGCTTCATGGCCGACCTTTATACGAAGCAACAAAGCCGACGGCTATTCGGGGTAATTACTGCAGGCGGCAGCGCCGGAGCGCTCGTAGGACCGTTATTGACGAGCGTGCTTGTGATACCGATCGGGTTCAAGAACCTGTTGCCGATATCTGCGCTGCTGCTGCTTCTTGGTGTCTATTGTGTGTATCGCCTGCGCCGGTGGGTCAGACAGCGCGAGCGTGAAAATGAATCAATTAATTCTGTTGAATCTGAGCAGGCGATCGGCGGCGCAGCCTGGGCAGGCCTCAATTTCGTTGTAAACCAGCGTTATTTCTCGGCGATCGCAATCGCCTTACTGTGCGCCAATTTCCTTGGGGTCGCGATGTACATGTACCTGGCGCAGATGGTCAGCGTCACCTTTGAAGGTGCAGATCGACAAACACAGGTGTTCGCTTTCATGGACGCTGCGATAAACGGACTATCGTTCATTGGCCAGTTACTGATCGTCAAACATTCGGTCAGGAAGCTGGGCATCGGCTGGACACTGTCTCTGCTGCCAATTCTGTCAATTGCCGGCTTTGCATTGCTTGCATTCAATCCAACCTTCGTAGTCATCGCGGCATTTCAGATATTGCGCCGCTCACTCGGCTTCGGGTTTTCGAAACCGACCAGTGACATGCTGTATTCGGTCGTTTCGCCGGAGGAAAAGTACAAGGCAAAAAATTTCATTGAAACGACTGTGTACCGTGGCTGGGATGTTGTGTCGACCTGGACCATAAGATCCATTGGCAGCATCGGCCTGAGCGGCGTCGCACTGCTTTGTGTGCCCGTCGCCGTTATCTGGATGCTGATTGCAAGGTGGATTGGCCGCGAATACCAACGCCGGGACGACGCCATGTCGGCGTCTGAAGCCGCGTGATAAACAGATCGTGGAAGCGGCGCGATTTGCTCAATGCCGCTATCGCACTGGGCCTTGCCCCCAACCTTTCTTTTGCGGAACCCGAGAGAATGCTGACGCGAACAATCCCCGGGACAGATGAATCGATACCCGTTGTCGGGCTCGGCACCTGGGATGTATTCGATGTTGCCGGCTCTCGAGAGGAAATCGAGGCACGAAAAGAAATAATCGGCATGCTGCTTGACAGGGGTGGCAGCGTTATCGATTCGTCACCGATGTACAACCGGTCTGAAAAGATCGTTGGCGATATCATTAACGAAACTGGTGGTCGCAGTAACCTTTTTCTGGCAACGAAAGTCTGGATAGACGGCAGATCAGCCGGCGAATCGCAAATGCGAAGATCGCGCGACCTGATGTATGCCGGTGTTATTGATTTGATGCAAGTGCATAATCTACGCGATGTTGACGTTCACATGGCGACTATCCGGGAATGGCAGGAAAAAGGCTGCATTCGATACAATGGCATCACCCACTACACGGCAAGCGCACATCGCTCGATGGAAAAGGCAATGCAGGATCATAAGCCACAATTTATTCAGATCAATTACTCGCTCGGCGAGCGGCATGCGGAGCAGCATGTGCTGCCACTTGCGCAGGATCTCGGCATAGCGGTCCTCATCAACCGCCCGTTCATGGCCGGCAGATTGTTTCACGCAGTTCGCAATCAGGAACTGCCGGCCTGGATAGCGGAATTCGCGGATAGCTGGGGCCGGTTTTTTTTGAAATTCATCTTGGGCCACCCCGCAGTTACCTGTGTAATCCCGGCAACCAGCAAACCTCACCATATGGTCGATAATCTTGGCGCCGGTTTCGGTGCAATGCCTGATGCTGCTACCCGGAAAAAAATGGCGGCACTCTGGGAATCACTCTAGATCAGCCCGTTGTGGATATAGCCGAATGACTTCTGCGAGTCTGGGCCGGCGCTTTGGCGCGATCATTTACGACAGCTTGCTCGTTTTTGCCTTGATGTTTCTTGGCACACTGCCATTCATCGCTGTTCGCCGCGGACAACCGGTTGACCCCGGAAACATTCCCCTTCAATTGACATTGCTGTTGATCGCGTACCTGTTCTTCACCGTATTCTGGTCCCACTACGGGCGGACGCTGGGCATGCAATCATGGCGCTTACAACTGGAAACGGCTGACGGCGGCAGGCCTGGTTTCGGTGCGATTACTGTAAGATTTTTCGCGGCGATAATTTCCTGGCTGCCGGCTGGCCTCGGATTCTGGTGGCAGTTATGGGATAAGGACGGCCTTACCTGGCACGATCGATGGTCCGGGACGCGGCTTCAATATTATCCGAAGACCGATCAATGATTCGCGACGGGACGCCGCGATTTCTTGACTATCTGACACGGCTGAGGGAAAACGCCGTTACCATCAGGAGCGCTATCGACGGCACCCAGGTGACCACCGCGGGATTCAGATTAAACACCTGGCCCGAGTTTGCGATCATCTTGCTCCCCAGGAAATAGGCAAGTCCAATAAGCACGCCGATCAGGAGGCGGCTGCCGGATCCTGAGGATCGCAATGACCCGAATACGAACGCCAGGGCCAGCACCGGCATGATGACAATGGTGACGGTTTTCGAGATGCGCGACCATAATTCCGTTTCATAGCGTGCGGCGCTCAGTTCGTTTTTCCGGAGATAACTGATGTAACTCATCAGGCCGCGGGCCGAGAGACTCACCGGCTTAACGAGTGTAATACCGAGTAATTCACCATTCACATCAAACGACTCGACCGCAATGGATGATTCAACGACTTGCACACCATCATCACGGAACCGGGTTTCCCGAAAGTTTTCCAGGATCCAATTGTCGGAATCGTCGATACCCGAATTTTCTGCTCGTGCAATCGACTTCAGCGTATTGTCTTCGTTGAAACGAAATATGTACAGTGCACCAAACTCGAACTCCGGATTGATCCGTTCCAGGTGCAGGATCACCGGGCCGTCCTTCACCCAGGCGGCAGTACCGATATCCCTCTCTTCCTGCTCATACCTTCCTTCGTCACGCATCGTCCTTGCGAAATAGTCGAGCGGCGGACCAATGAATTCCCCAATGACCCCGGTCAGGATCATAAGCACTACGCCGGAAATCGCCACCATCCCGGCCAGCCGGGTAAGCGATAGTCCCGCAGTGCGCATCACGACCAGTTCACTGTGGCTCGCGAGGTCACCAAGCCCAAGCAGTGATCCGATTAACGCGGCTATCGGTAACATCTCGAACGACAGTTGGGGCAGTCGGAGCAACGCAAATAAGAGTGCCTCGGGAACACCGTAATTTCCCTGCGTGTCGTCAAGCTGGCTAATGAATTCAATTAGTCCGGCCAATGCGAGCAATACAAGCATGACCAGCGCAGTACCCATCAGGATAGAGCGCATCAGGTAACTGCTCAGGAGTCCCATCACCTCGTCCTCAGCGTGAACAGCCGGCGGTGAATACCATTCTGCATTCCAAGCATCCCCAGCGCGAACAACAGCATCAGTCCATGGACCCACCACAGGCCAACCGATCCGGGCACCGTACTTTGCTCGAGCCACGCCTTGCCGGCACTCAGCAGGTTGAAATATATAATGAATACCAGCAGCCCGATCGCCAGCCGTCCGTATCGTCCCTGCCTGGGCTGACTTCGGCTCAGCGGCACGGCGATTAACGCAAGGATCAATGTCGCGAGCGGCACGCCGATGCGCCAATGCAATTCTGCGATATGTACCGGATCTGACGAGGCCATGAGGTTGGCGGTCAGCATCGCGCGTGGTCTGGGTTCCGGTTTCTCGACACTCGGAAGATGATAAGGAATTCCGTGTTCCGCGAATTCCATGACGCGAAAATTAGTGGTACCGGGTACGCCTTCGTAACGCCGACCGTTAAACAGGACCAGAAAGCGGGTGTTCGGATCAGCCGAATCGCGTTGCTCGCCGCGTTCCGCGATTACAACCTCGACACTGCCGCTGTCAGTGCGCCGTTGCAGAAACACATTTTCGACCGTTCCGGGACCAAGTACTTTTTCGGCGTAAACGACGGCGCTGCCGGTCTTGTCGCTGATAAAGCGGCCGGGTTCGATGCTGGCCAGATCTGCCTGCCGGCGCGCTTCCAATCCGATGCGCTCAATTTCCGTCAGGGCACGAGGCGCTACATCCATCGCCAACCAGGCGACGCCGGCTACGAGCGGAATCAGAATCCAGGATAAGGGACGGTAAATGCCCATCGGCCCAACACGGCAGGCCATCATTGCCGGCATCTCGCTATCGCTGTACAGGCGGCCGAGCGCGAGCATCACTGAAAGAAACAGGCCGATCGGCACAAGGATCGTCATGTACTGCAATCCGGTCAAGCCGATGATCTGGAAAATCGCATCTTTCGGAAATTTGTCCTTGGCAACATCGCCAAGAACCCGGGCAAACTGGTTCGTCAGCAGGATGAATAGCAGCACCATTGTTACTGCCAGCCAGGTCTGTGCAATCTCCCGGAATATGTATCGATCGAGTATGCGAAGCATTGCTATATCTGTGATTTCCCTGATATTCGGACAGCTGGAAATGGCCCTTGTTCGACCGGATCGGTTAGACTACAGGCTTTGAAATCTCCGGGACAGTCCCTGGGTCACGCAGGTCCCTGGGACGATCAACAACAAGATCAAAGATCGGAGCCTCACCTGATCCTTCGTATTCGGCGTCGCCGATGCCGGCGCACAGGTGATTTTCCCCGGCTATGGCGAGAAAGGGCTTTTTGCGTATGGAATTCTTTACGACCACAAGTGCGGCATCCCGGCGAGCGGGAGGCTGCATCATTGTCGGCGTCTATGAAAAAGGCAAGCTTGGCCTCGGTGCGGCCGATATCGATGCTGCAAGCAAGGGACTGATCAAACGCCATGTCAAAGATGGTGATATCTCGGGTCGTGCAGGCACCAGCCTTTTATTGCCGGCGCTACCTGGTGTCCGGTCGCAACGCGTGCTCGTCGTCGGACTTGGGAAATCAGCTGAGTTCGGCATCAAGCAGTTCCGGCGCGCAATCGAAACCGCAATTAACCTGATCAAGGGTAGCAAAGTTCGTGACATCGTGATTTACCTGACGCTGGAAGACGTGGCCGGATCCAGCCCATATTACCTTGCACGTTACGCCGTCGAAACAGCCGGCAGCTGTTTTTACGCCTTCGACGAAATGAAAAGTCGAAAGAAGCGGCGCACTCCGTCAATAAAGAAAACCGGCCTTGCCGTCAGGAAGCGCAGCGACACGGCGCAAGCAATGCTTGGCGCACAGCACGCACAGGCAATTGTCGAGGGCATGTCGCTGGCACGCGATCTGGGTAACCTGCCCCCCAACGTCTGCACACCTTCTTACCTTGCGCGAGCTGCACAAAAAATCGCTCGCCAGCAACGCAACGTGACAACGAAGGTCCTGGGCGAGGCAGAAATCAAACGACTTGGAATGCATGCCTTCCTTTCGGTCACCGGCGGCACGACCGAACCGGCTAAACTGATCGTGATGCAATACCGGGGTGCGGCAAAAAAGAAACCGGTGGTACTGGTTGGCAAGGGCATTACCTTCGATGCCGGGGGCATTTCACTGAAACCGGGTCCCGGCATGGACGAAATGAAATTCGACATGTGCGGTGCCGCCAGCGTCATCGCCACAATGTCGATCGTCGAAAAATTGAAGCTGCCCATCAATTTAAACGTCGTGGTCCCAACCTGTGAAAACCTGCCAAGCGGAACGGCAACGCGCCCTGGCGATATCGTCACCAGTATGTCGGGAAAGACTATCGAGATCCTGAATACCGATGCCGAAGGCCGTTTGATTTTGTGCGACGCATTAACCTACGCACGTCGCTTTAAACCGGACGTTTTGATTGATGTTGCAACGCTGACGGGTGCATGCGTCATCGCATTGGGCCATCACCGAACCGCAGTCATGAGCAAGCACGATGATCTGGCCGATCAACTCACCGAGGCGGGAATCGCCGCCGATGATCGCGGCTGGCGAATGCCGCTGGCTGAAGAGTATGAAAAACAGTTGCGCAGTAATTTTGCGGACTTCGCCAATATTGGCAGTCGTGAAGGCGGCGCCATCACCGCGGCTTGCTTCCTGAGCAAGTTCACAGACGGCTTGAACTGGGCACATCTCGATATTGCGGGCACCGCCTGGCAAAGCGGCGGCAAGAAGGGCAGCACCGGCCGCCCCGTGCCCATGTTGACCGAATTCCTGTTACAGCGGGCCGGAGCGCTGCCCTGATTGTGTCAAAGGTTGATTTTTACGTAATCGGCGGCTCGGGCGAACAGACCCGGCAACGATTTGCCTGTCGACTCGCCGAAAAAGCCTACCGTCTCAACAATACGGTTCACATTCACGTCACGGACCGCCAATCTGTGCAACAGATCGATGACCTGTTGTGGACGTTCAGGGACGGGAGTTTTGTTCCCCATGAAGTCCTCGGGCAATCCGGTGCCGATATATCGGCACCGATTACGATCGGCTGCGAATCCGCGCCGTCCCGCGACTGTGATTTGCTGATCAATCTGAGCGAAGAAATTCCTGCGATCGCAGAATCTTTCCCGCGCGTTGCAGAAATTGTAAGCTCCGACGAAGACGCTAAAACCCGGAGCCGCCGGCGATTTGTTGATTATCGTGAGCGGGGGCATACACTCGATACTCACAAGCTGTAAACCCGCAACCAGCTCCCGCTGCTCATTCAATCGAACCCTTCCCGCAGATCGCCTCCATGGACAAGTCATACCGCCCTAAGGACATAGAGCAGCGTCAGTACGAGCGTTGGGAAAAGAACGGCTGGTTTGCACCACGCGGCAAAGGAGATCCCTACTGCATCGTTATCCCGCCACCCAATGTGACCGGCACGCTGCACATGGGTCATGCCTTCCAGGACACGATCATGGATGCGTTGACCCGTTACCACAGGATGCAGGGCCGCAATACGCTTTGGCAACCGGGCATGGATCATGCCGGCATTGCCACGCAAATGGTGGTCGAACGGCAACTTCAGGATGAGGGCACGTCCCGAATCGAACTGGGGCGCGATAAATTCGTTGAGCGTGTCTGGGAATGGAAGCACGAATCCGGCGGCCAAATTTGCAATCAGTTGCGGCGCATGGGTGCCTCCGTCGACTGGCAGCGTGATCGCTTCACGATGGACGACGAATTATCCGCTGCCGTCACTGAAGTGTTCGTCAGACTTCACGATGACGGACTGATCTACCGTGGCAATCGCCTCGTCAACTGGGATCCTGTGCTGCACACCGCCCTTTCCGACCTGGAGGTGCTGGACAGCGAAGAGTCTGGACATCTCTGGCATTTTCGATATCCACTGGCGTCGGGTGACGGACATCTTGTCGTCGCAACAACGCGACCCGAAACGATGCTTGGCGACAGTGCCGTTGCCGTCCATCCGGAGGATGCTCGATATAAACACCTCGTCGGCCAGGAAATTATTCTGCCGCTGGTCGATCGCCGTATGCCGGTCATCGCCGATGAGTATGTCGATCCGGAATTCGGTACCGGATGCGTCAAGATTACGCCGGCGCATGATTTCAATGATTATGAAATCGGCAAGCGGCACGACCTGCCTCAGTACAATATTTTTGATGACAACGCAGCGATCAATGAAGCAGCGCCTGAGGCCTATCGTGGCCTCGATCGATTCGAGGCGCGCAAGAAGATTGTTGATGACCTCGAGAATCTGGGCTTGCTGGACAAAGTCGAGGAATACCAGCTGACACTGCCGCGTGGTGATCGCAGCGGCGCGATCATTGAACCCTACCTGACCGATCAGTGGTACATCGATATCGCACCGCTGGCAAAGCCGGCCATCGAGGCCGTCGAAACCGGAAAGATCCGCTTTATCCCGGAAAACTGGTCGAAGACCTATTTCGACTGGATGTACAACATTAAGGACTGGTGTATCAGCCGGCAGCTCTGGTGGGGGCACCGCATCCCGGCCTGGTACGACGATGCCGGCAATATTTATGTCGCTCGTAACGAGGACGAGGCGCGCAAGAAGCACAACATCGATGATTCGGTAGCCCTGCGCCAGGACGACGATGTTCTGGACACCTGGTTCTCATCCGGGTTGTGGCCGTTCACAACGCAGGGCTGGCCCGAACAAACAGATTCACTAAAGCTATTTTATCCGGGCCAGGTTCTGGTGACCAGCTTTGACATTATTTTCTTCTGGGTTGCCAGGATGATCATGCTCGGCCTGAAGTTTATGGACGACGTCCCTTTTCACGAGGTGTATATCCACGGCCTCATTCGTGACCATGACGGGCAAAAGATGTCGAAGTCCAAGGGCAACGTTCTGGACCCGATTGATTTTATCGACGGTGTCGATCTCGACACGCTGCTTGACAAGAGAACGAGCGGGTTAATGCAAACTCATCTGAAGCCAAAGATCGAGAAGGCAACCAGAAAAGAGTTTCCAAACGGGATCGACGAATATGGCGCCGATGCCCTGCGCTTTACGTTTGCATCTCTTGCGACGACTGGCCGGGATATTCGATTCGATCTCGGGCGCATCGAGGGCTACAAGAATTTCTGCAACAAACTGTGGAATGCGTCGCGTTACGTGTTGATGAATACCGACGCGCTCGACGAGGGCGAGGAGGAATACTGTGCCTCGGACAAATGGATTCGCTCACGATTACAGGCAGCAGTAAGCTCGGTTCACGATAATTTCGCAAACTATCGACTGGACCTGGTGGCGCAAACGGTTTACGAATTTACCTGGCATGAGTTTTGTGACTGGTACCTGGAACTTTCCAAACCCGTCCTGCAATCCGATTCGGCAACGGTTGCACAGAAACGCGGCACTCGCCGGACATTGATTGAGGTCCTGGAAGAACTGTTGCGCTTGTTGCATCCGCTCATGCCGTTTATTACCGAAGAAATCTGGGCGCAGGTCGCACCAGTCGCCGGAAAAGCGGGTGACACGATCATGTTGCAGGAATATCCCGGTGCCAGCATGCACCCGAGCGGAGCGGCAATCGAGGAAGAAACAGAGTGGGTCAGGCAGTTCATACTTGGAATCCGGCAGATTCGCGGGGAAATGAACATACACCCAGGCAAGTCACTTCCCGTATTGTTGGAGAATTCGGCTGAAAAAGACCGTGAATTTGCAGAGCAAAACGCACATTTGCTGGCGCACGTCGGGCGGATTGAGTCCGTCCGCTCGCTGGCTGTGGATGAAGAGGCACCGGCTTCTGCAACGGCGCTCCTCGGCAACGTGCGGCTGCTGGTGCCAATGGCCGGGATCATCGACATCGAGGCCGAGAAAGCGCGTCTTGGCAAGCAACAAGAGCGCACCAATACCGATCTCGGGCGCATGCGGACCAAGCTCGATAATCCGGATTTCGTGAACAATGCCCCTGCCGATGTGGTCACAAAGACCAGGCACCAGGCAGCGGAGCTTGAACTGCAGATTTCGCAGCTCGACGAGCAACTTGGCCGATTGGATGGTCTCAGATAACAGAATTTTGAGGATTGGTTCACAATCCTGACGGGCGCAGGATGCATTGGCGCCTGCGATCCGCGACACTGTGAGTCGTTGTCGCACAGCCAGGCAATCGGACAATCAAGTCACACCGGACAGGAGTATCAGATGCAGCGCGGAAGCACCCTCGAACAGTTGCCCTTGGGCGCGGATGCGCAACGAGCAGCCGTCGACAAGGCGCGGCAATCGCTCGGCAGCATCATTCTCGGCAAGGACAGGGAAATTTCACTCGCCCTCGCCTGTCTGCTGGCTCGCGGCCACCTGCTGATCGAAGACCTCCCCGGATTGGGCAAAACCATTCTCGCACAGTCACTCGCAAGCGTGCTGGGCTTGAGTTTCCAGCGCATACAATTTACGAGCGACCTGCTGCCGGCCGATATCGTGGGTGTTTCAATTTTCCAGCAACAGCAAGGTGTATTCAAGTTTCAACCGGGACCGATATTCGCGCAACTCGTTCTCGCAGATGAGGTCAATCGCGCCACCCCAAAAGCGCAAAGTGCACTGCTGGAGGCAATGGAAGAGCACCAGGTATCGGTGGACGGGAAAACGCACAAATTGCCGACGCCCTACTTCGTAGTCGCGACGCAAAATCCATCGGATCAGATTGGCACGTTTCCGTTACCGGAATCACAACTCGACCGATTTCTGATGCGGCTTGAGCTCGGCTATCCAGATGAGGAAAGTGAACGAGCCTTGATTACGGGCGTTGACCGACGCGAACTCCTGAGCGAGATCAAGCCAGCACTGAACGCGGACATTCTGCTCAAGCTTCAGGAAACTGCGGCGAAAATTCACATGACTGACCCGCTCATTGACTATGTGCAGGCACTGGTGCGGTTTACGCGCGAGTCACCGGACATCGAAACCGGGCTGTCACCGCGCGGTTCACTTGCCCTCGTGGCCGCGGCCCGATCGCATGCGTTCATCGAACACCACTCGGGCGTATTCCCGGACGATGTGCAGGCGATATTTGTTGCGGTGGCGGGCCATCGACTTAAAGCGGCCAGTAATTCTGCATACAGGACGCCTGCCGAACTCAGCCGACATGTCCTCGATTCCGTGGCAATACCTTAAGCCCAGGCTATATCGCCGGGCCATCGAGGCTAAAGTCGAGCGCTGGGCGCGCAAACGTCAGGGCACAGATCGCCCGGTTACAGAACTTCATTCGCGCCGCGTTTACATACTGCCGACAGCCATAGGGCTGGTATTCGCATTGATGGCTTTTACGATGCTGCTCGGCTCGATGAACTACAACAATAACCTGTCTTTTGCGCTGACGTTTCTGCTGACCGGCCTTGGATTCGTATCAATGCACCAGTGCCAGCGCAATCTTGTCCGTCTGGAACTGAGCTTTGCAGGTGTCGACCCGGTCTTCGCCGGTCAGGTCGCCGAATTCCGGATCGCGATCACTAATCATTCGAAGAACCGCAGACCGCATTTGCAGATTTACGCCGCTGGGGTGACGAGCGATATCGCCGATCTGGCGCCAGGTGAAAGCCGCATTTTTCACCTCGAGATTCCAACGCAACAGCGTGGCCATGTACGACTGGACAGATTTGGTATCAGAACCCTGTTCCCATTCGAGTTATTTCGTGCGTGGGCCTGGCTGCATATGGACCTGCAGGGCATCGTGTATCCCAGGCCTGCCGATTACGCACTCGCACCACCGCCGACACAAACTGCGCACGGGCACCGCCAACATGACGCACGCGGCGAGGAAGATTTCGCGGGACTGCGCAAATTCCAGATCGGCGATTCACCACGACACGTTGCCTGGAAAGCCTATGCGCGCAGCGGCGACTTATTGTCCAAACAATTCTCCGGGGCAGACACCAGTAGCCAGTGGTTTGACTTTGAAGGGATTGACGAGGATGACTTCGAGCAGCGTCTGTCGATACTGACACGCTGGATCATCGATGCAGATCAAACGCAGCGCGATTATGGCCTGCGTCTGCCTGGGCATGAATTTCCGCCAGCGCACGGCGAGGCGCATCGGCACAACTGCCTCCGGTCCCTTGCCTTTTTTAGCAGGCTACCGCCGCAGGTTGAGGAGCGGGCAGCATGAGCAAACGCTCGGGCACCGACGGCTCACTCCTTGCCAGCCTGCCGTGGACGCTGGCCGCACTGACGTTCTCGGTCCTGCCCCACCTCCAGTTTCTGCCGTTGTGGGCAACGTTCGTATTTCTTGCCTGCTCAGCCTGGCGCTGGC
Organism: Gammaproteobacteria bacterium; assembly: GCA_004357475.1. Lineage (GTDB taxonomy): Bacteria > Pseudomonadota > Gammaproteobacteria > Steroidobacterales > Woeseiaceae > SZUA-117. The sequence continues at coordinate 33,215 of SMWE01000023.1, read as the reverse complement.
AGGTTGAATGCAAACGCTGGCGGCTGCCGCCAGCATGGCTACGCATTGCCCTGTCATTGATATGTTTCATTGGCGTTCTCGCTTCCTACGAATCAATCAGTGGCGTCGGGCCCGGGTCGGCGCTGCTCACGGTAATGGCCGCACTCAAGTTGCTCGAGACCAAGCAACGGCGCGACCAGTTTGTGCTGCTGTTTATTTCGATTTTCCTGATCATGTCGTCGCTACTGCGTGAACAATTCCTCTGGTCCCTGCCGTACCTGGTTGCTGGCGTCCTTTTCACAATGACTGCATGGCTGCGAATGTCGACCAGCAGCCAGGTGAGTATCGGCGATAGTTTCAAAACCGGGGCCCGGCTCATCGCGTATGCTGCGCCGCTGACCGTCGCGATGTGGATTTTCTTTCCCCGCATTGCAACGCCATTCTGGGCAGTGCCGATCGACACGAGCAGCGCGTCCTCAGGATTGAGTGACCGGATGAGCCCGGGTGACATCAGTTCACTGTCCATGTCAAACGCGGTGGCGTTTCGTGTGAAGTTTGAGGGTACAGTGCCGCCACCGCAGGAGCGCTACTGGCGGGGACTCGTGTTGTATCGTTTTAACGGACGCACGTGGTCCGGCAATGAACCATCCCTGGGATCCGGCGCGCGACGCGAGGTCGACTACCTTGGCGACCCGCTTCGCTACCAGGTCACCATGGAACCGACACAACAACACTGGGTGATCGCGCTCGATATCCCCTATGAGTGGGACCTTGACCACACGTTTATGGCCCGTCAGCATCAGCTAGCCAGCGTGCAGCCAATTGATCAGCGCGTCGCCTATACCGTTGTCTCATATACCAGTTTTCGCCTGAACAGTAAGCTCCCTGAATTTGCGAGGTCCTATTACACGCGCCTGCCGGAAAACGGCAATCGGCGCACGCTCGAACTCTCGCGACAAATGCGCGATGACGCTCCTGGCGAAGAAGCGTTCATCAGAGATGTGTTGCAGAAATTCAACAAAGAAGAATATTTCTACACGCTCGAACCACCGGCGCTTGGCAGGGACCCTGTTGACAGCTTTCTGTTCGACACGCGCCGGGGCTTTTGCGAGCACTATGCGTCCGCGTTCGCGGTGATGATGCGTGCTGTCGGAATCCCGTCACGGGTCGTGCTCGGCTACCAGGGTGGCGAAATGAACCCGATGGGTGACTACATGATCGTCCGCCAGGCTGATGCGCATGCCTGGACCGAAGTCTGGCTGGCGGGCCGCGGATGGTATCGAATCGATCCGACAGCAGCCGTCGCCCCCGAGCGTATCGAGTCCGGCCGATCCGCTGCGATGTTTGACGGCATTGCCGCGAGCTGGGGCTTCACTGCACCATCGGAATTTCTGTACCAGCTCACGCTGACCTGGGACATGCTCAATGCCAAGTGGAACGATTTGATCCTGGGCTACGGCCCGGAGAACCAGGGCAAATTCATGGAATGGCTGGGCATGGATGAGCCGGACTGGCGGCAGATGATGCTGACGCTGGTGGCGATTGTCACAATACTGATCGCAATAATCAGTGTTTTGTTAATGCTGCGATATCGTCCGCCGCCCAGGGATACCGCAGCGATCCTGTATCAGAAATTCACGCAAAAATCCGGGGTCCCGCCAGCCCGTGGCGAAACGCCATTGTCTTACGCGGTCCGCCTTGCCCGCGAACAGGCCGGAATGGCCGGCGATGCCGCATCAATTACTGCTCAATACCTTGATGCCAGGTATGGCCCGCCGGATCTCACCGCAATCGAAAGACTGCAAGCTTCGGTGAACGAATTCTCGCGCCGTTTCTAATCAGCTCGCATGTCTGTGGTGTCGACCCTCATCAGCATCAATGCGCCGATAACAAACATCGGCAACAAGACAACGAGTATGAATTTCGGCTCGTCGCTGATCCAGGCTACGATGCCGACCAGTACCGGCCCGAGTATGTGTGAAAACTTTGTCACCATATTATAGAAGCCAAAAAATTCGCCGGCGTGCTGCTCAGGAATGAGCGACGCGTACAGGGAGCGGCTCATACCCTGCACACCACCTTGCACCATTCCAATGATTATCGACATTGCATAGAACTGCCTTACGTCTTTCAGGAACACTGCCCAGCAGACAATGATGATATAAACGCCAAGACCAAGATAAATCGTATGCTTCGGGCCGAAGCGATGGCCAAGGTAGCCGTATGCCAGCGTTGCCGGAAAGCCCACAAAATTCGTAATCAGCAACGCGGTTACCAGGTCCTGCGAGCTAAAGCCCAGCCGCTGGCCAAAATTGACCGCCATGAAAATCACAGTGAACAAACCGCCGATGAAAAACCAGTAGGCGGTTAGAAACAAGGTTACGTTGCGGTAGTTACGGATTTTGTGGAATGTTTCGCTGAGCGCCTGGTATGCGGCACGCACAGTACTGCCCGACCTTGCTCGCAAATACTTTGATTCGTGCACGATGAACAACAGGGGCGTCATGAATATCAACCACCAGATTCCTACCGTTATGAACGCGAACCGAACGACTTCGTTGGTATCGTCAAATCCAAAAGTCTGCGGCGTGTATAACATCCATACGTGCAGGCTAAGCAGTATTGCGCCGCCGAAATAACCGATCGCATGACCCAGCGATGAAACCAGACTGTAGTAACGTGGCCTGCAGACATCAACGATCAGGGAATCGTAAAAAACGTTTGCGCTGTAGTAGCCGACCGACGCGAATATGTAGAGCCCGAGCGCCGGTAACCAGCCACCCTCGTCAATGACGTTTAGTGCCGCAGTACTGATGGCGCCAAGCGTCGCGAAAATAAACAGAAAACGTTTCCTGAAGCCGCCACTATCAGCAACGGCACCGATGACCGGCGCGATGACGGAGACGATCACGCTCGCGATGGCGGTTGCCCACGTCAGTCGCGCGGTTACGGCTGTGCCTGGATCACCGGCGCTCCAGTAGATGCCGAGGAACAAGGGGAAAAGCACTGCAAGCACGCTAAGCGCGAATGCGGAGTTGCCCCAATCGTAAAACGCCCAGGCGATGACCTGCCGATTCAGGAATTTTCTCTCGCGCATAATCATTCCAGCGGGATATGGAACTTATTGAGACCGTTATTAATAATCGCGGGTTTCTCTAAATTCGATGTCCGGCCAGCGCTCCTCAGTCAGGTTCAGATTGACTTTGCTCGGCGCGATGTAGACCAGGCGCTCGCTGTGGTCCAGTGCCAGGTAATCGTGCACTTTGCGTTGAAATTCCTGCAACATCCGCTCGTCGTCGGCATCTACCCAGCGCGCCGTCATCACGTTGACCGGCTCAAACTGGCAATCAACCCGGTACTCATCCTGCAGACGATGGGCGACTACCTCGAACTGCAGCGGCCCAATCGCACCCAGAATCAGGTCGTTATTGCGTAGCGGCCTGAATAATTGAGTAGCGCCTTCTTCGCAAAGTTGGGCAAGGCCTTTTTTCAGCGCCTTTAGCTTCAAGGGGTCTTTGAGAATTGCACGCTGGAATATTTCCGGCGCAAAACTGGGAATGCCGGAAAATCGAATATCCTCACCCTGCGAAAAACTGTCGCCGATGTTGATCGTCCCGTGATTGTGCAGGCCAATGATGTCTCCGGCATACGCGGTTTCCGTATGCTGGCGGTCGGCCGCCATGAAGGTGATCGCGTCTGCAATCTTCATCACCTTGCCTGTGCGCACATGCTTGAGACGCATCCCCTTCTTGTATTCGCCCGAGCAAATACGCATGAAAGCAATGCGATCGCGATGCCCCGGGTCCATATTCGCCTGTATCTTGAAAATGAAGCCGGTTAGCGTGTCTTCAGTCGGTTCCACGGTTCGGTGCTCACTCTCACGTGACCCGGGGCCCGGCGCATGCTCGACGAACTCGTCCAGTAATTCCTGCACGCCGAAGTTTGAAATTGCAGAACCGAAGAACACGGGTGTTTGCTCGGCCGCCAGGTAGCGCTCGACCGAGAACTGAGGGCAGGCACCCTTGACCAGTTCGATTTCATCACGGAAACTGGCGGCCGCATGCCCAAGCAATTTCCCGGCCTTGGCCGAACTCAGTTTGTCGATTACCTCGATCGTCGATACCCGTTCACGGTTGACGGTCGTGTACAGGTAGATACGATCCTTTAGCAGGTGATAAACACCCTGCAACGATCGCCCCATGCCAATGGGCCAGGTGATTGGTGAGCACTGGATGCCGAGCGTTGACTCGATTTCGTCGAGCAATTCAATCGGTTCCCGGCCGTCGCGGTCGAGCTTGTTGATGAAGGTCATGATCGGCGTGTCGCGCAGGCGGCAAACATCCATCAGCTTGATCGTCCGCGCTTCCACACCTTTGGCGCAATCGATCACCATGAGGGCCGAATCTACTGCAGTCAGCGTTCTGTAAGTATCTTCGGAAAAATCCTCGTGCCCGGGAGTGTCCAGCAGGTTAATGACGCGGCCACGATAGGGAAATTGCATCACGGACGAGGTAATGGAAATGCCGCGCTGCTGCTCAAGTGCCATCCAGTCAGACGTCGCGTGCCGCCTGGCCTTGCGGCCCTTTACCGTGCCCGCCATGCTGATTGCCCCGCCGAAGAGCAATAATTTCTCCGTCAACGTCGTCTTGCCGGCATCCGGGTGAGAGATAATGGCAAAGGTGCGCCGCCTGCTGACTTGTTCGGATATCGTTGACATTGACTGGGGGCCGGACACACTGAAAAGGGAGCGCAGTTTATCCGGTCTCAGGGGTTCTGGAAACTAGTCGATGGGTTCGAGAACTTTTGAATAAACGGCTGCATCTTCACGGCCTTCCCTTGCCTGGTAGTAAGCCGGCCGGTACCTGATCTGACCAAAGCCCTTCTTTTGATACAGCCCAATTGCGCTTTCATTGGACGGGCGCACCTCGAGAAATATCTCGTTCACTTTGGCTCGCCTGGCGCGCATCAGGATTTCATCGAGCAGGCGGTCACCATAACCCAGTTGCCGATAGTTCGAATCGACACAAAGATTCAGGATATGCGCCTCGCCGTCCGCAACCGAAAGAATGCCGTAGGCAACCACGAGGTCGCCGTACTCAACAACGATGCAGCTGTAACCCGCAACCAGACAGTCGCGAAATACGCCATGACTCCACGGAAAAGCATAGCTGCGCCGTTCAATATCGGACACGTGTACAAGGTCGTCATGAACCATCGATCGAATGAGGACCGGAGTTTCTCTGATCGGCGTAATCATGCAGCCAGCTCACTCATTATTTGCCGGGCCAGGCACAGGTCCTGCCAGGCTTTCCGTTTCTGCGTCGGGCTCCGCAGCAGATACGCTGGATGATACGTTACAACCACCGGCAGCTTGCCATCGTTCAAGTAGTGTTTTCGACCTCTGAGGCGTCCCAGCGGAGCGTCGGTCTCGAGCAAATGTTGTGCGGCGATCCGGCCTACCACAAGTATCAATTTTGGGGACAACAGAGCGATTTGCCGATCGAGGTAGGCGCGGCACAAAGCGGCCTCATCGACCGTGGGATCCCGGTTGTTCGGCGGGCGGCATTTGAGCAAATTCACGATGAAGACGGAATCCCTGGCCAGTCCGACCGCGCGGAGCATTTCATCCAGCAGCTTGCCGGCGCGGCCGACGAATGGTTCACCCCGCCGGTCTTCCTCTGCACCGGGCGCTTCACCAATGATCATCCAGTCCGCCGACTCGCTGCCAACGCCGAACACGGTCTGTGTACGGGTCCTGTGCAACGAACAAAGGGTGCACGAGGAAACCTTTTCGCGCAGTTCCGACCAGCTCACAATTTCCGAATCCTGTACCGAATCATCATCGGCAGTGATCGGTTTTTCGTCAGCCGCTGAACCACGCAGCGTCCAGACGTCAACCTCGAGCGCCTCGAGATAGGCTCGTCTTTCCGCTTCAGCCAGCACTGCTCTCAATCCTCGACATGCGAATATTTATTTGTGCTCGTCATCCGGAATTTCCGATTTCCTATGCATGCGGCAGCTTCGCCAGCACATCCGACCCTGCTGCCACCCGCTGACCTGCGGTCACCAGCACGCGGCCATTGATCGGCAATTGTACTTCGGCAAAGCGGGTGAGGCGCAAGTACGCACAACGCTGACCCTGGCCCACTCTTTCTCCGTAACGCAGGAATGCACGGGGAGCAAGCCCGAATCGATGCCCGTGAAATTGCAGCACAACATCGTCATTCTCATCCGTGCGCACCCACAGACCCGCTGTTTCTCCAGGCACCTGCTTGTGCAGCCGGGCGCCGCGAAAATCCATGATCTTGCCCTCGACCGGACAACGGGCCGTGTAGGTTCCAAGACTGTTCACACGAATGATGATCTTGTGTGCTTCGCCATTCAGGACGCTCTTGTCCGTCAGGCCGATGCCAACCACGATGCCATCTACCGGGCTGACGATGCCCAGTGGCACAGCTGGAACGTCGCGCCTTGGATCACGAAACACAAGAACGAAGTAGATGAACAGCATAGCCAGTGGAATCGAATAATTGACACCGGCGTATTGCCACGCAACGCCGGTTCCGATCAATGTAACAGCCAGGAAGGGCATGCCCTCCCTGGCGACAAATGGATTACGCCTGCCTATCAAGCCGATTCATTCCTGTTTGCTTCAATTTACGTCCGGGACCTGGCCGTTGCGGGCGCGAAGTCTCGTGTAGAATACGCCCGCCTGAGCTACCCGGACCCGAATATACATGCGTTTCACCCAATTTGGACTAACAACTCTAAAAGAGATTCCGGCGGAAGCCGAAATCGTCAGCCACCAGCTGATGCTGCGGGCCGGCCTTATTCGCCGTCTCGCCTCAGGTCTTTTTACCTGGATGCCGCTCGGACTGCGCGTGCTACGGAAAGTAGAAAAGATTGTCCGTGAAGAAATGGACCGAGCCGGGGCACTCGAACTGATCATGCCCGCAGTTCAGCCTGCGGAGCTGTGGCGGGAATCGGGCCGCTGGGACCAGTACGGCAACCTGCTATTGCGGATGCGAGACCGGCACGGTCGCGAATTCTGCTTCGGGCCTACCCATGAAGAGGTCATTACCGATATCGCGCGCCGCGAACTCCGCAGCTACCGGCAACTGCCGATCAATTTCTACCAGATTCAAACAAAATTCCGTGACGAGATTCGGCCGCGCTTTGGCGTCATGCGCGCGCGTGAATTCATCATGAAAGATGCCTATTCTTTCCACGCCGATCTTGCGTCACTGGAAAGCGATGGCTACCAGGTCATGCATGCGACCTACACGGCGATCTTCGAACGACTCGGCCTGAAGTTTCGTGTCGTCGACGCTGACAGTGGTGAAATTGGCGGCAGCCGTTCTCAGGAATTCCATGTCATGGCCGATTCCGGCGAGGACGCGATTGCCTGGAGCGACGACGATGATTTCGCGTCCAACGTCGAAACTGCGCCGACGCTTCGGCCAGAGGGTGACGCAGCAACCCCTGCACAGGAACTTGCAAAGATCAGCACACCCGATGTCCGGACAATCGACGCCCTGACGCAAATGTTGAAGATCAGACCTGAGCAAACGATAAAGACATTAATCGTCGATGGAGAAAGCGGACCGGTTGCCCTGGTGATTCGCGGCGACCACGCCCTGAATGCACTCAAGGCGGAGAAACTGCCCGGTGTTGCCTCTCCATTAACAATGGCCGACGCCGCAACCGTTAAGAAAGTGACAGGAAGTGAACCCGGCTTTGCCGGACCGATCGGCCTCGACGTACCGATATACTATGACCATGCCACCAGCCTGATGTCTGATTTCGTCTGCGGTGCCAATGAAGCTGACATGCACCTCACTGGTGTCAATTTCGAACGCGATATCGAACGCCCGGAAACCGTCGATATTCGAAATGTCGTTGCCGGTGATCCATCGCCAGGTGGCAAGGGCAAACTGAAAATTGCCCGCGGCATTGAAGTCGGACATATTTTCCAACTAGGCACGAAATACAGCGAGGTAATGAACGCGACTGTTCAGGACCAGGATGGAAAAGATATTGCGATGGCGATGGGCTGTTACGGTATTGGCGTAACACGGATCGTCGCTGCTGCCATTGAGCAGAACCACGACGATAAGGGCATCATCTGGCCGCAACCGCTGGCGCCGTTCGATATCGTGCTAATTCCGATCAACATGCAACGGTCGGACAAGCTACTTGAGGCCGCGGAAGCGTTGTACGCAGAATTGCAGACATTGGGCTTTGAGGTTCTGTTCGATGATCGGGATGCACGTCCGGGCGTCAAGTTCGCGGATGCAGAGCTTATTGGCATCCCGCACAGGGTGGTCATCAGTGAACGCAGCCTGAAAAGCGGAGAACTCGAGTACCGACACAGGCGGGATGAAGAGTCGCAGATGATGAAACGTGATGCCGCTCTCGAAATGCTGGTGCAATCGAAGTTAAGCTGATTCCCGAATTGACGTGATCGGGTTAGGAATGTGACAACCATGCGTATCTTCAGGATATCCAAAGCAGCATTGCTGATCGCGCTGGCTCTGCCTGCCGCGGCACAAAACCGGCCGGACCCTGCGCTTGTGGAAATGCTGCGCCAGGCTGCCAGCGACACCGCCAGCTTTGCCGATCATTTCGACGCACAGGTCTGGCTGACCGACATGTCCACAAGGCTCGCCAAGCAGGTTGCCAATCCGGAGGAGCGGATCGATATCCTGAAACGCGTTCACCAGGAGGCTATGCGCGCGGATTTGACGCCGGAACTTGTCCTCGCGGTGATCGATGTCGAGAGCAATTTCGACAAATACGCAATCTCAGTCGCCGGCGCACGTGGTCTCATGCAAATCATGCCGTTCTGGCTGGATGAAATCGGGCGCCCGGACGACAATTTGATTCACATCGGCACCAACCTGCGCCTTGGTTGCACGATTCTAAAATATTATCTGCAATTGGAAGGCGGCGATCTCAAGCGCGCGCTGGGTCGCTACAACGGTAGTCTCGGGGCTCGAAAGTATCCCAACAAGGTTCTCGACAAGCTGCGCCTCAAGTGGTATCGCGTGTAGGAGCGGATTCATCCGCGAATGGCGCAAACCTGGTTCGGGGCTGGAGCCCCTCCTACCCAACCGCAAATCGCTCCGGCACCTCACAGTCAACATCAGACCATTCGACGCCGGTAACCGAGGCTGTCGGCGGTCCATCGTGTAACCATCGCTCGAGCTCCGCGACCGCAGCCGGTTCACCGCAAGCGAGCACCTCGACACTGCCATTTGGCAGATTGACGGCATGTCCGGTAATTTGCAGTGGCACTGCAACGTCGCGGGTACTCACACGAAAAAATACACCTTGCACACGACCGGTCACTCTGAATCGACGGCACGCCATGAAATGTCAACCAGGAGTCTGCGCGCGAGTCAGCGTGGATCGTTGTCTGAACTTTCAGTGGTGGCGAGTGCAGTTAGCGCCTTGCTTTTAGCCTGCAATGCGTCGCGGCGCGCCTGCGCAAACGCCCGTTCCATCAGCTTTCTTTGCGCACTGTCGAGATACGCCTCGGCCGCATGAAGATCTTCAGCGGCAGATTGCTCCGCTCCGGCTGCCTTCGCGGCCGCAATTGCCTGCCGTGCATCACTCATCTCCTGGACCGGAGGCGAGGTCCCGCAACCGGAGGCAATGAATAAGATCGCGATCAGCAGGCCGCGAGCGGAGGCACCGAAGAATTTTCCGGTTTTTGCGATTCCTGGTAGTTTGCGCACCCCGGAACGCTAGCAAGTGCCTGTACAGTCAGTCAAGCGGCGGACGAACCGCTGACGAATAGTCGTTTCGCTGCTACAGTTGCCGGTCACAATTTCCCGAAGAAAACCCGAAAAAGCCATGAATATCACGATTTATCACAATCCAGGATGCTCCAAGTCCCGGAAAACATTAGAATTAATCGAATCTCGGGGCGTGAGGCCCCGAATTGTCGAGTACCTGGAAAATCCGCCGGCCCCGGATACCCTGTTACGCCTTGCGGAGATGCTCGGCGTACCTCTTGCCGGGCTGCTGCGCACCTCAGAGGGCGACTTCCGGGAATCGGCTGAACCGGTTCCCATGGATGACGGCCAGGCATTATCGAAATGGTTGCACGATCACCCCCGGGTTTTGCAACGGCCGATCGTGGTCAACGAAGATCAGGCTCGTGCCGTCGTCGGCAGGCCGCCGGAAAATGTACTGGAACTACTGGCGACGTGACGGAAATACTCGTCCTCTATTATTCGAGATTCGGCGCGACTGAAGCGCTCGCGAGGGAGGTGTGCCGGGGTGTCGACACTGTAAAAGAAGTCGCATCCAGGCTGCGAACCGTGCCGGCAGTCTCCACGGTCACTACCGCCACCGAGGATGCGATTCCGGATGTCGGACCACCCTATGTGACCATTGCGGATCTGCGGGAATGTGCAGGACTCGTCATGGGCAGTCCAACCCGCTTCGGCAATATGGCTGCATCACTCAAATACTTTCTCGACGGTACGGGAAGCGAATGGTTAAGCGGAACGCTATCCGGAAAACCGGCGGGTGTGTTTACATCAACATCGTCATTGCACGGCGGCCAGGAAACGACACTGCTATCAATGGTATTGCCGCTGATGCATCACGGCATGCTGATTGTCGGTCTGCCCTACACCGAAGAGGCCCTGTTAACGACGACCACTGGTGGCACGCCGTATGGCGCAAGCCATGTTACCTGGAACAGGGATGCCGATAGTCTCAGCGACGAGGAAAAACAACTGGCTCAGGCACTCGGTGCGCGTGTCGCAAAGATCGCGTCACGGCTGCGTACTACGGAATCGAACTAGGTTTTTTATCGCCCGCTGGGGCAGGCTCCTACGCGGGCGATTCCCTTTCAGAAAACAGAATTCCCGCACAAGCTGCTCAGCGTTTTTTTCACGAACGGAATAGTCAGGCGGCGTTTGGCTTCAAGAGCGGCTGTATCAAGCTGATCCAGCAATGCATACAAGGTCGTCATGTCCCGCTTACTGTGGTTCAACAGGAAATTTGCCGTGTCGTCCGGTAAATCCAGGCCGCGATGACGGGCCCTGAGTTGTAACGCCTTGATGCGATCCGCCTCGCTGAGCGCGCTCAGTCGATAAGCCGGTAACAACGAAAAGCGGCTTGCCAGGTCAGCGAGACCAAAGCGGCACTCCCGCGGCGCGGCGATGGCCGTTGCCACCAGGCTGCCGCTCGCCTCAGCGACCAGGTTGTACAGCTTAAAAAGAGCCAGGTCCCAGTCGGCATCGCCGGCCACCAGGTGCACATCATCGAGGCAGACGAATTGCCGGCTGGACAGACCGTCCAGGATGCCGGGTCCCGCATCGGCCAGCAGCGCTAATGGCAGGTAAACGGCGCGATCATCGAGCTTTTCGCAAACCGCTTGCAGAAGATGCGTCTTGCCGGATGCCGCGGCTCCCCAGACCCAGCAACCCGGCCCGTTGCCGGTTTCCGTGAGCTCATTCAGGTAGGAGACCAGCGCTTTGTTGCCCGCCGGCCAGAAGCTCTCGAAGACAGCGTGGTCCTGTAGTTTCAGTGGCAACGCCAGCTGGCTCATGGCGTGGATTCCCCTTGCGGGCTATTGCTGACCTCGTGCAAATTGCTCAGGTCCGGATGCTCAGCGAGATACCTGTTATAGGCGAAGCGGACTAATACCGACAAAACCGCGGCCGCCGGCAACGCCAGCAGGATGCCGAAAAAACCGAATAACTGGCCACCGGCTACCACCGAGAAAATAATCAGCACCGGGTGCAGGCCGATCCGGTCGCCGACCAGCTTTGGTGTCAGGAACGAGCCTTCAATAAATTGTGCAATGGAAAATGTCGCGACAACACCGAGAAGGCGCAGCCAGGGTTCCGGCTCCAGTGCGACCGTCAAACCGGCGAGACCTATGCCAAACACGAAACCAAGATACGGTACAAAACTGACGAGTCCCGCGACGACTCCGATGGCGAGCGCAAACTTGAGCCCGACCAGACTCAAGCCCACTGTATAGATAACACCCAGGGCAATCATGACCAGGACCTGGCCACGCAGAAACGCACCGAGTACCTCGTCCGTCTCGCGGGCCAGCGCGATGACCGTTTCGCGTTGTTGCGACGGCACGATGGCGCCGCACTTGTGCAGAATCGAGTCCCAGTCACGTAACAGGTAAAAAGTGATAATCGGAATGAGGAACAGACTGATTACCGCGGCGGCGAGCGCACCTCCGGAGCGGCTTAGTGACACCAGCAGAGTCCCACCCCAGCTACCAGCCATGTCACCGTAGCGCGCGAGAAAAGCGCCGAGACCGATGTCCTCGCCAGGGTCAATTCCGATGAATCCGGTGACCCTCGGCAGCCAGACCTGCTCGATCTGCACAACAATCCCGGGCAGCGCTTCCAGCAAAGCTGATACCTGCATTTGTATCAACGGCACGACCAGCAGGATCAGCAATCCGAGCCCGGCAAACGTCAGTATAAAAACGCTGACGACGGCAATAGTCCGCGGAAATTTCAGTCGCTGAAGCCGGTCCGCCAGAGGATCACCGATATAGGCGAGCAACGCGGCCGCAATAAACGGCGTCAGCACCGGCGCCAGCAACCACAGGAGCCAACCGGTCAGCGCGATCGCTACCAGCCAGCCATTGCGGAACGTGGATCCCATATCACTGCTCATGGACTTTGCCGCCGCGGCTTGCCCTGCGAGCCCATGACCAGACGTAGTCGATGCCACTGATCACGACCGTTACCACGATCGAGGCGCCAAGCACGGTAATCGTGATTTGATCAGGCCAGTCAAACGCGGCCCGGCTCAGAACGAAGACGATAAAAAGTAGCTGAAGCGCCGTATTCAGCTTGCTGATTCTGGTCGGCTCGCCCTCGATCGGGCGAATCAGGAAGTTATAGACAGTGGCCCCACCGATGATGACGATATCCCGAAAAACAACGAGAACCCCCAGCCACAACGGGATATGACCCGCGTAAACCAGCACTATGAAGGTGCCCGCAATCAGCAATTTGTCGGCCAGGGGATCCAGCAATGCACCGACGCGCGTACGCCAGTCGAAACGCTTGGCGAGATAGCCATCGACACCGTCTGAAAAACCCGCGACGAAACACAACGCCAGGGCAAATCCGTACTGACCATCGATTATCAGGAGAAGAATCGGTGCTACCAGCGCAATGCGCAGCAATGAAATTGCATTTGGCAGCCAGCTAAGAGACATTCACGCTAGCCCGAGCGATACAGAAATTCGAGCATGGCCGGCTGCCGGCCATCATCGCCGTAGCGGTTGAACGGATTCCTGTCATCGTCCAGCGGAACCACTTCAACACTATCGCTGAACGGATCAGCCAGCTCGAGAATGTCGCTCAGTTCCAGCGCGCGTTGCAGACGCTCCATCCCGCCCTGGACCCGAACTTTGTAAACAATCCGGTCGCCGGCAACGGTATCGATCATGATTTCGTCGATACCGCGCAGGTTTTCCACGAATCGTTGAACCTGCCCGAATGCGTCCACTGATCCTATGCCGGAGATTGTCAAGCGGATGGTTTCCATCGGCGACCTGCTGTCGACGACAAACCTTGCGGCCAGGGAATCGGCAAGCAGGTTGATTATTTCCCCTGTTTCGCCGTTCCAGTTTGCCCGCTCATCGCCAAGATACCAGGTCCAGCGATTCATCTGCAGCGACCCGGCGCGAATCCGCCCGACCAGTACCGAGTCCGCCCCGTAGCGGGCCGATGCCTGCAACAAGAGATCATCGAAGCCGCCCCAGATGTCGCTGAAGCTGATGTTTTCAAGGTCCTCAATATCAAGCAGCGGGAACAGGACGGGGATTCCCCGGCGGCCGGCAACTGCCGCTACGCGCTCGCGCAAGAGGCGATTGCGGTCAATGGAACGTGCATCTGCCGATACTCGCTGCGGATCATCGGCCGCGACGATTTCCCGCTCGCCCTGTCCCCAGTCGACGGCAATCCAGATCATTGTCAACGGACGATCGTATCCCCAGAGGGGCGCCCCGGCTTGCCGCAAGACTTTCTCGATCGCCGGTCCGTCAAACGACACCAGCAGGGTATCGTCCGCTCCCGGCTGATATTGCTGTACGTACCTGACCGGATTCGGAAACAGTTCCTCTATCTGCCCGGATTCAGCGATTGCCGTGGTCCCGGTAACGCGCACCAGCACTTCGGTCAATGCGGTTTGATAGGCAAGGTTTCCTGCATCAGGATCATTAGCGTCCAGCGGCACTTCCACGGTGTACAGTGAGTTCATTTCAACGGCCGCTGCCGCCGCGCACAGGCTCAAGGCAACCAGGCCGATCGCCAGTTGCACTGAAAGGGCCCTGGGGCGGTTGCAAATGCCGGCCGCGGGCCCGGCGAGGCGCCCTTGTTGTATCATTTCAATCTGCATGCGATCTGCCCGGTCCGCCGACGGTGAAAAGGTGGTTTCCCGATCCCAAACGAAGCTCTATTATATCGGCCTCGCAGAAATTGCCACTTATTGTTTACCCGCAAATTTTTCAAGCCAGCATTGGACTTGACTAAGAATCATACAGGAGCCATATGGCCGGGCCAGGATGACTCATAAGCCACTTACTTACAAAGATGCCGGCGTCGACATAGAAGCCGGCAACGACCTGGTCGAAAGAATCAAGCCGCTGGTTGCAAAGACACAGCGCCCGGAAGTGCTGACCGGGCTTGGTGGATTCGGCGGGCTGTTTGCATTAGCGCCGGGGAAATACTCGGAGCCGGTGCTGATCTCGGGCACTGATGGTGTTGGCACGAAACTCAAGCTTGCGCAGCAGTTGAATCGGCACGACACGATAGGCATCGATCTCGTGGCCATGTGCGTCAATGACGTCCTGGTCCAGGGCGCCGAGCCGCTCTTTTTTCTCGATTACTTCGCTTGTGGACAGCTCGATACCGATGTTGCTGCGTCGGTGATTGGTGGAATCGCCGATGGCTGCGTACAGGCTGGCGCTGCCTTGATCGGCGGCGAAACTGCGGAAATGCCGGACATGTACGACGATGGTGAATACGATCTTGCCGGATTTTGCGTAGGAGCAGTCGAACGGCAAAAACTGATCGACGGCCACGCCATCTCCGCGGGTGATGCAATGATTGGCATCGCCTCGAGCGGCCCGCATTCGAACGGTTATTCGCTGATCCGCAGAGTGCTCGAACTCACCGGAAATCCGACTATTGACGGCGCGCCGGCCAAAGAGTTGTTACTGAAACCGACGAAGATTTACGTCAAATCGATATTGCAACTGATGGAGTCGGTAGCCGTAAAAGGACTCGCCCACATCACGGGTGGCGGATTAACGGAAAACGTCCCGCGGATTCTGCACGGCGAGCTGCATGCGGAGATCGAGGTAAACAGCTGGCAGCAGGGGCCGGTGTTCGACTGGCTGGCCGTCTCAGGCCGCATAGCGATTGATGAAATGCGCCGCACTTTTAATTGCGGCGTCGGTATGGTCGCGGTTGTGGATGCTGCAGCCGCTGATGCAACGATCGAAATTCTGCTGGAATGCGGCGAAACGGCCTGGCGACTCGGTGCAATCAGGGACGGTGCCGGCGGGGTCGATTACGTTTGAGCATATGTTCCGCGGCGGTCCTGATTTCCGGCAGTGGCACCAACCTGCAGGCGCTCATCGATGAAACCGTTTCCGGAACACTCGATCTGGAGCTGTCAGTCGTCCTGAGCAACCGGCCTGACGCTGCCGGGCTCGAGCGCGCGCGCAATGCCGGCATCAGCATCGAATGCCTCAGGCACCAGGACTATCCGGCACGCGCGCAATTTGACGCGGCTCTCGTCGAAACACTGGACAAGTATGCGCCGGACCTGGTCATCCTCGCCGGCTTCATGCGCATTCTCACCGGGACGTTCGTGGATCACTTCAGCGGACGAGTCCTGAACATACACCCCTCCCTGCTACCGAAGTATCCCGGACTCGATACACATCAACGCGCCCTCGATGCCGGCGATAAGTGGCACGGCAGCACCGTGCATTTTGTCACCGGGGAACTGGACGGCGGCCCGGCGGTCATCCAGGGCCGGGTACCGGTCAGGCCGGACGATTCGGCGGCAAAACTTGCAGCAAGAGTACTGGCGGTCGAACACAAGATCTATCCTGAAGCCGCCAGGTTGTTCGCAGCAGGCCGGATTCAATACCATGATGGTGCCGCGTGGCTCGACGGGGAGCGGCTCTCTGAGCCGCTGCAATGGTTGAAAAAGACCGCCTCCGATCAAAGATTTGACGAGGTCTCGCAGGAGCTCGCCCCGGCGAGCGACAAACCATGAAGGGATTGATTTTCAATCAACCCCTTCATGGTTTGCTACGGTCGATCACACCACTCCCGTAGAAACAATTCGCCCGGTGGGTCGGGCTCCTACGATAAAAAGAGCTCAGGCCTTGGGCAGGGTAACGCCCGTCTGACCCTGGTATTTGCCGCCTTTGTCTTTATACGAGATTTCGCATTCC
Organism: Gammaproteobacteria bacterium; assembly: GCA_004357475.1. Classification (GTDB taxonomy): domain Bacteria; phylum Pseudomonadota; class Gammaproteobacteria; order Steroidobacterales; family Woeseiaceae; genus SZUA-117. The sequence goes on along the minus strand of SMWE01000023.1, from coordinate 16,759 downwards.
TCGTCGGATTCGAAAAACAACATCTGCGCGATCCCCTCGTTAGCATAAATCCTGGCAGGAAGCGGCGTCGTGTTTGAAAACTCGAGCGTGACGTGGCCCTCCCACTCGGGCTCGAGCGGCGTGACGTTAACGATGATGCCGCAGCGTGCATAGGTCGATTTTCCGAGACAGATCGTAAGCACGTTGCGCGGGATGCGAAAGTATTCGACCGTGCGCGCCAGTGCGAACGAGTTTGGTGGAATCACGCAGATATCGCTTTTCTTGTCCACGAAGCTGGACTCGTCGAAAGCTTTCGGATCGACGAACGCCGATTCGATATTCGTGAATATCTTGAATTCATCGGCGCAACGAACATCGTAGCCATAACTGGAGGTGCCGTAGGACACAATACGTTCCCCGTTGATTTCACGAACCTGTCCCGGTTCGAACGGCTCGATCAGGCGATGATCTGCTGCCATCCGCCGAATCCAGCGATCGGATTTTATGCTCACTTGTTTTCAACCACGATATTCGGAAAGCGGCGGCTGTAGTCCTTGCCCTGCATGGCGAGTCGTGCGGCCATGCGTCTCGCGGTAGCCCGATATGCGGCCGCGGGGGCCTCGCCGGGTTCCGCGACGACGCAGGGATTTCCACTGTCCGTCTGCTCGCGAATACGCAGGTCGAGCGGCAAAGTACCGAGGAGCTCGACCCCGTAGTCGGCCGCCAGTTGCGCCCCGCCACCACTACCGAACAGCGGTTCTTCGTGGCCGCAGATCGTGCACACGTGGGGGCTCATGTTTTCGACGATACCCAGCACGGGCACCGATACCTTGCGAAACATTTGTAATCCCTTGCGGGCATCCAGCAAAGCAATTTCCTGCGGCGTGGTGACAATGACGACACCACTGACCGGCACCTGTTGCGACAATGTCAACTGGATGTCGCCGGTGCCTGGTGGCATATCAACGACCAGGTAATCAATATCCGTCCACTTCGTTTGCTGCAACATCTGGTTTAATGCCTGAGTGACCATCGGTCCGCGCCACACCATCGGCTGGTCGGAGTCGATCAGGAAGCCGATGGACATGAGCTGGATGCCGTGCGCGCTCAGCGGATTCATCGATTGCCCGTCGTCGCTGGTGGGCCGCACACTCGATACACCCAGCATCAGCGGAATGCTCGGCCCGTAGATGTCGGCGTCCAGGATGCCGACATTCGCACCTTCACCGGCGAGCGCGAGTGCAAGATTTACCGCGGTTGTGGATTTTCCGACCCCGCCCTTGCCCGATGCGATTGCGACGATATTGCTTACGTTGTCCAGCGGCTTCAGGTTGCGTTGCACGCCATGCGCCGTGATTCTGGTGCTCAGGATCACCGTGACATCGTCAATTCCCGCGGTCTTTTTAACGGCTTCAGTGACAGCCTGCACCAGCTCGGGATGAATGCCGCTTGCCGGAAAACCGAGTTCGATCTCGATCGACGCTTTTTTACCGTCTACATCGGCCCTGGCGACACGGCCGACATCGGCCACAGAATGCCCGATCCCGGGCAGCTGGACCGCTCCAATGCTTTGTTTCAGGTCAGATTCTGCAGACAATGTCACACTTCACGTAGTTGCATTAGGTTAAGTTTGTTCACGGACGCCGGTGACGACGTCCGGGGGCGGTATTGTAACCAGATTGGCCGAAGAAAATGCCCGAGTTTGGCGGGTTCAATGCTCTCAGACCGAGCCGGGTTCACATCTCGGCATGCAGGCGATATGGCATAATGCCGCCTGGGTGAGTACGGATGCGACTGTGGATTCGGCGCTTGGGCGCATATGGGTCCCCCAGTTCGCTCAATCGATTTCAGTTTTTCATGGCGTCATTTATCAAGACAATGATCGAATCGGGTGCATGCAGCCGAATTCCCGGCGCTGTCGGCCCGCGCGCGCCAGTCTTAAACGCAGATTTTCTTTCGATTTCCGGCATCAACACCCTGGCGGACTGTCCCTGATGGCCCTCCTCAGCAGCTTTCGCTCAGATCAGCTGATTGGTCAATTGGTCAGCGAATCCGACGCCAATTCCATGGCCGCTCAAAAAGTGATTGAACGCCTGAAAAAAATCGGCCCGAAGGTGATCCCGAAAATCATCGACGCCCTCGCAATGAGCGACAAGAGCCACACGATGGTGTTTGTCGACATACTCGCAAGCCATGTCAACAACAAGACGCTCAAGTTTTTCCAGGAAGGTCTGGCCGATGGCGGCGAGCGGGTGGTAAAGGGTACTGCATGGGCGCTTTCCAGCAGCAACAATTATGATGCAAATTCCCTGCTCGATTTTTTTGACGATCCCGAGGTGTCAAAACCGGCCCTGCTCGAGATCCTGAAAGTCCACAAAATGAACCTGAGCGTGCATGATCTCCTGCGGCGCGCCTATGCACTGGACGCGAAAGAGAAAGCAGCCCTGTTCACAATCATCGAAGATGTGGTGTCTGTCGACATGGTTCCCGACCTGATCGCACGCATGGGCGGTAAGGACCCGGCGATCAAAATTCATCTGATCAGGCTACTGAAACGATTCAATAAAGATGAAATCACCCGGGCATTCGAGATGCAGCTTGGCGACACTAACAAGCTGGTGCGCAACGCCGCCCTCACCGCCCTCGCCGACCGGGAAGGACACATCAACATCGACAAGGTGGCCAGGCTCCTGCAGGACCCGGACCTGGATGTACAAGGCAAAGCGGTCGATGTTCTGGTCAAGATCAATCACCCCGAAACCATCAAATTCCTGGTACCCGCACTTAAAGACGAGTCAGAGTACACAAGGCGTGCCGCCGTCGAGGTTCTCAATGAAGTCTGCAATCCCAATTCGGTCAAGGATTTGTTAGATGCAATCAAGGATGACGACTGGTGGGTACGGGCCCGGGCCGGCGACGCTCTGGCAGAAATCGGCGGGCCGAAGGTTCTCAACTCGGTGCTCGAACTGATCAAGGACGATGACGAGGAAATCCGCCGCACAGCCATCGAAATTCTGAATACCACGAAAGACGAAACTGCGGTCGATACGCTCATTAAGGCCACAGACGATAAGGACTGGTGGGTGCGTGAGCGTGCAGTGGATGCACTGGCGCAGATCGGCAGTAAAAAAGCACTACCGAAGCTCCTCGATATGCTAGGCGGTAACACCAAGACGGACACGGTGGTAGTACGCGCCCTGGGCAAGCTGGGTGATGCCGACATCATTTCCAGGATTCTGCCCATGTTGCAACGGCCAGAGCGGGATATTCAGGTCGAAGCGATCAAGGCGATCTCGCATCTTGCCGATGAAAAACACGCCGATTCCGTACGCGACGTATTACGGAAAATTAAACAATCGCAAGACAAAACGATCATCAATAGCGCCGACAAGGCAATCAAGGAAATCGACGCCAAATTCTCCGAGTCCGTGCTTGCCGAAAACGTCCGGGCAGAGAAAATGCAGGAACACACCAATACCCTGTTGCTCAACGACCAGGAACTCAAAAAGTTCATCAGTGCCCAGGCGCCAGAGGCCAAAGAACACGCCGCGCCGGAGGCGCCGTCAGTTCTCGACATTTCGAACCTGGAGCCAGGTGATATTATTGACGGTCGCTACAAATATATCGAAAAAATCGGTAAAGGCGCGTTTGGTACCGTGCTCCTGATGCAGGACCAGGTCGTCGATGAGCGGCTGATATTGAAATTCCTGAACCCGAACGTATCGTCAGATGAGGAAATGATGAAACGTTTCGTACACGAGCTGCGCTATTCACGAATGATCACGCACAAGAATGTCATCCGTATTTATGACTTCCTGCACCTGCAGGGCGCCTATGCAATCTCTATGGAATATTTCCCGTCCCACACACTCAGCGGGGAGATTCCAGACGCCAAGCCGGTGAGTTTCGACAAGGCCTTGCAATTTTCAATGGATATGGCAACGGGGATGTCGGTCGCTCACCAGGCTGGCGTTATCCATCGCGACCTGAAACCTGCCAATATCCTGGTCAATGAACAGCGGCTCCTGAAGATCGTGGACTTTGGTGTTGCGGCTGCGGTGAGTAGCGGTGACACCCAGCTCACCAAGACCGGCTATGTAATCGGCTCACCCAAATACATGGCCCCGGAACAAATTCTCGGCAAAAAAGTCGATCAGACAGCTGACATTTACAGCATTGGCGTCATCATGTACGAGATGGTCACCGGCATCCCCCCATACAGCCGCGGTGATCACATGTCGGTCATGTATCAGCATGTCCAGGGTAAGGCCAAGTCCTGCCAGGAGATCAATCCGGAAGTTCCGGACCGTTTCGGCGCCATCATTGGCAGGTCCATGTCTGTGGACAAGACCAAGCGATACCAGTCGATGGACGATCTGATCGACGCACTGGGCGAAATCCAACTGTAAAAATGTGCGCCAGCGCACTGGCACGCACCCCCGTTTCATCCTAGGATACGCGCAAATCCATTATTCCTGGGTGCGACCAGACTCATTTCACCATGCCACGCATCGATTCATTCCTGAAACTGGGCCTCGCCCAGGGTTGCTCGGACGTCCACCTCGCGGTTGGAGTTCCGCCCATGCTGCGCATGAACGGCGACCTGATGCCCATCAAATTCAGGGATTTGTCGGATACCGAGCTAGAAAGCTATGTCATGGAAATCCTGAGCGATTCGCAAAAGGACCACTTTTATTCGGGCCGCGATCTCGATTTTTCCTACGTTGCTGAAGATGGCGGACGCTTTCGCGTTAATCTGTTTCGCAAGGATACGGGTGTCGGCGCGGTCTTTCGATATATCCCGAATGAAGTGCCGACGTTCGAAAAACTCAATACGCCCGACGTAGTTCGCAGTTTCTGCGATTACCACCAGGGGATGGTGCTGGTTACCGGCTCCACCGGTACCGGTAAGTCAACCACGCTCGCGGCAATGGTCAATCACCTTAACCAGACGCGCAGCCTGAACATCATCAGCCTTGAAGACCCGATTGAATTCGTACACCCCAGCAAAAAAAGCCAGGTCATTCAACGTGAACTCGGCGCGCATTTGAAATCTTTTGCCGATGGTGTTCGATCCGCGATGCGCGAGGATCCGGACGTGATCCTGGTTGGCGAGCTACGCGACGCCGAAACAATTTCGATGGCAATGACCGCAGCGGAAACGGGCCACCTCGTATTGGGTACCCTGCATACAACGAGTGCCGTCAAATCGATTGATCGAATTGTCGACGCGTTGCCGGGCGAATTACGAGAACAGACGAAGAGCTTCCTGTCGCAAAGTTTGAAGGCAGTGGTAACCCAGGTGCTGGTCAAGACACCCGACGGCCGTGGCCGCAAGGCAGTTTTGGAGGTTTTGGTAAATAACCGTGCAATATCAAAGCTCATCATGACGGATCAATCTCACCAGATTCCAGCGCAGCTGCAAACCGGGAAAAACGTCGGCATGCAACTGATGGACCAGGCGCTGCTGGCAGCGATAGAGGCAAACGAGGTTGATCCGGACGATGCGGTCCGATATGCACTCGACAAGAAGAAGTTTCAGCGTTTCGTTGCGGATTCCAGCATTCTCCATGCCCTGGACCCGGACGAATAGACGTTACGGGAAGCATTTGAATTGAACAAGATCGATCAATTCCTCAAAGATGCGCTGGTGAAGAGCAGTTCGGATTTGCATTTTATCTCCGGTGATCCGCCCCGGGTTCGAATTTATGGATCGTTAACGACCCTGAGTGATGAAGTCCTGACCATCGATTTCGTTAAAGAGGCTGTGTACGAAATCATGAGTGGCCAGCTGCAGCGAGATTTCGAGAAGGATGACGCTGTCGACTTCGCGTATGAAATTCCGGACGTATCGCGGTTCCGCGTAAACGTTATGCGGCATCTCAACGGAATCGGCGCCGTAATGCGGGCCATTCCGTCTAAGGCGCTGTCGCTTGAACAACTCGACATGCCCGAAGTCGTACACAGCCTTTGCAAGCAGACGCAGGGCATGATCCTGGTGACCGGCAAGACCGGATCCGGAAAATCCACGACACTTGCCGCGATGATCGACGCGATCAATAAACGCATGAAGGGGCATATTCTGACGATCGAAGACCCGATCGAATTTATACACACCCGCAAGAGCTGCCTGATCAGCCAGCGCGAAGTCGGCCGGCACTGTGGTTCTTTTGCCGACGCGCTGCACTCAGCCTTGCGTGAAGATCCTGATGTCATCCTGGTCGGCGAACTGAGAGACCTGGAGACCATCAGCATCGCAGTTACAGCCGCCGAGATGGGCATCCTGGTCATGGGAACACTTCACACCAATGGTGCCGCCCAAACGGTGGATAGAATGGTCAACACATTCGCGGCCGACAAGCAAAGTCATATTCGAACGATGTTGTCGACTTCCCTGCGCGGTGTCATTTCGCAGCAACTACTACCCTTGAAAGACAAGCCCGGCCGGGTCGCTGCCCTGGAAATCCTCGTCAACACAGCCGGCGTCGCCAACCTGATCCGCAAGGGCAAACTCGATCAGCTGGAAACGGCAATGCAAAGTGGTGGCGCCACCGGGATGCAGACGATGGACTCGGCATTGATGGACCTCGTCGAACGCGACGTGATCTCCTTGGAGGACGCCTATCAGCAGGCCAATAACAAGTCCAGATTCAAGTCGCCGAGTGACCATCCCTACGACCCGCTGGACGAGTGAATCTGCCCCAATTTGCCCGCATTGGCGGGAGTGGTAGTAAAATAAGTGCAAATTGATCTTTAGTGCAATAAATGTCGGTTCGCAATTGTCAGTGCGCGTTATCCTAGAGAATCAGGCGAACTGGGTGCGAATTGATCTTCAGCGCTATTGCAAAAAATTGCTAATAAACAGTTTCGACGACAATAAAGACTCCCGGCGACAAGGATGACAGACCCAGTTCGAAAAATAATGGTATCCAGCGCTCTGCCTTACGCGAATGGATACATTCACATGGGACACCTTGTCGAATATATCCAGTCGGATATCTGGGCACGCTTCCAGAAACTTCGTGGTCACAAGTGCACCTACATCTGCGCGGCTGACGCCCACGGCACGCCGATCATGATCAAGGCGCGCGAGGAAGGCATTACGCCTGAGGAACTCGTAACCAGGGTGTCGAAGGAGCAGCATGAGGACCTGCAAGCGTTCGGTGTCGCATTCGACAATTTCTATACGACACATTCTGAAGAAAACGAGCAGCTTGTCAGCCGCATGTTCGTGGCACTGCGCGAAGCCGGTCACATCTATACAAAAACCATCGAACAGGCGTTCGATGAACAGGAGAAAATGTTTCTGCCTGATCGTTTCGTCAGCGGCACCTGCCCACGCTGCAAAAGTGAAGATCAGTACGGCGACGCCTGCGAAGTTTGTGGTGCAACTTACACACCCAATGACCTGATAGACCCGATTTCCGTTCTTTCCGGGCGCAAACCGGTCTGGAAGGAATCAGAACATTACTTCTTTCGCCTCAGCGCGTTTGACGAGCGCCTGCGAAAGTGGATCAAATCGGCCAACCTGCACCAGAACATAACCAGCAAACTTGAAGAATGGTTCGCCGCCGGCTTACGCGACTGGGATATTTCGCGGGATGCACCCTATTTTGGATTCTTGATTCCGGGCACCACGGACAAGTACTTCTATGTGTGGCTCGATGCGCCGATGGGATACGTAGCCAGCTTCCTGAATCTCTGTAACCGGACCGATGACCTCGATTTCGATGAATACTGGATGCCCGGACACGACACGGAGGTCTATCATTTTGTCGGCAAGGACATCGTCTATTTTCACACGCTTTTCTGGCCGGCTGTGCTGGAGGGTTCCGGTTTCCGGCAGCCCAACAGCGTTTTTGCGCACGGTTTTCTGACTGTTAACGGAAAAAAAATGTCCAAGTCCCGCGGCACCTTCATCAAGGGACGGACTTACCTCAACAATCTCAACCCGAGCTACCTGCGCTACTACTACGCGGCAAAGCTCGGCCCCGGCATGGACGACATCGATCTCAACCTCGATGATTTCGTTGCAAGGGTCAATTCTGACCTGGTTGGCAAACTGGTCAATATTGCCAGCCGTTGTGCCGGATTCATCAGCAAACGCTTCGACGGGCAGCTTGCCGATTCGCTGGACGATCCTGCCCTGTTCGCGGAGTTCGCGGCCGAATCGGAGACCATTGCCGAGCATTACGAACGCCGTGAGTATTCCAAGGCAATGCGCAACGTGATGTCACTGGCTGACAAAGCCAACCGCTACATCGAGAACAGGAAACCGTGGGTCATGGTCAGGCATGCTGACCAGCTGAACGCTGTACAGGCCGCATGTACGCAGGGACTGAATATGTTCCGCACGCTCATGATTTACCTGACGCCGGTCATCCCAGCGGTCGCCGCAGATGCACAAGCGCTGTTTCGCGAGGACCCCTGGACGTGGCATGACGCGACGACCCCGCTGCTCGCGCAATCGATTTCCAGGTACAAACCACTACTCACAAGAGTCGAACAATCGCAGGTCGATAAAATGGTTGAAGAATCCAGAGAACCGGGCACCGCCAGCACGGAACCGTCCGGACCCGCTGAAATTACGATCGACGAATTCAGGAAAGTCGATATGCGTATCGCCCGGATCAGCAAAGCCGAGCCTGTCGATGGCGCGGACAAGCTCGTGCGCCTGACGCTGGATCTGGGCGGGGAATCACGTGAGGTCTTCGCTGGTATCAAGGCTGCCTATTCTCTGGAGCAGCTCGAAGGCCGGCTCGTCGTCGCGGTTGCAAACCTCAAACCGAGAAAAATGCAGTTTGGCGTGTCGCAGGGCATGATTCTTGCGACAGGTCCCGGTGGCGAAGATATTTTTCTTTTATCCGCCGATGAAGGCGCGAAGCCCGGAATGCGTATAACGTAGTGAGAGTAACCTAGACTTTCGAAATGACAGACCTGATACTGATCCTGGTTGGCACCGTTCTTGTCAACAATTTTGTCCTGGTCCGGTTCCTTGGCCTGTGCCCCTTCATGGGCGTGTCACGCAACATCGAAGCCGCGTTCGGCATGTCGCTCGCGACCGCCTTCGTGCTGACCCTGTCTTCGGCGATCAGTTACCTGATTCATCAGTATCTGCTGGTACCGCTGCAGCTGGAATATCTGCGGACCATAAGCTTCATTCTTGTCATTGCCGTGAGCGTGCAATTTACCGAGATCATGGTGCGACGCCTGAGCCCGCTGCTCGACCAGGTGCTTGGCATCTACATTCCACTGATCGCAACAAACTGTGCCGTACTTGGTGTCGCCCTCCTCAACGTGCAGCAAGCCAAGGGATTCATCCAGTCCGTCTTTTTCGGATTCGGAGCATCCATGGGTTTCGCACTTGTGCTGGTGCTGTTTGCCTCGATTCGTGAACGGCTGGACGCGGCGGACATGCCGCGCCCGTTTCGCGGTACCGCAATTGCACTCGTAACCGCTGGCATCATGTCACTGGCATTCATGGGTTTCTCGGGCATGGCGCGGCCATGAAGCCCTTCAATTATTCTTCCTGACTGAAGCCCGGATTAATCATGTGGACTTCAGTCCTGACGGCAGTCTCAACGATAACAGTCATCGCACTGCTGGCAGGCCTGGTATTGAGTTATGCCTCCAGCCGGCTGCCGGCGGATCGCAATCCCCTGGTTGAGCAGGTCAATAAATTGCTACCGCAAACACAATGTGCGCAGTGCGGCTATCCCGGTTGCCGCCCGTATGCCCGGGCAATCGTCGAGGATGACACCGCCATCAACCTGTGCACGCCGGGCGGGGACGAAACCATGCAACGGCTCGCCACCCTCCTCGGCCGTGATCCGCTCGCGCTTGCCGAGGTCGCGACGAAAGCGACCGGACTTGCAATGATCGACGAGGCGCTTTGCATCGGCTGCACCTATTGCCGCGATGTTTGCCCGGTCGATGCCATTGTCGGTGCCCACCAATTCATGCATACCGTGATTGCCTCCGAATGCACGGGATGTGAATTGTGTGTACCGCGGTGCCCGGTGGACTGCATTCGCATGGAGTCCGCGGCATGAGTGCGCCGACCTTCGATCTCGGTAATTTGCACGGCGGCCTGCGTATGCCGCGCCGCAAAGACAAGTCGAACAAGCAGCCCATTCAGCAGGTGCCCGTACCGCAGCAGCTGATCATACCGATTACGCAACATGTTGGGGATCCGGCACAAGTTGTGGTGGGCATCGGCGAACGCGTATTGAAGGGACAACTAATCGCCGAATCGGACGGCCCTATCAGCGCACCTGTCCATGCGTCCTCATCCGGCAAAGTCGTTGCGATAGAACCGTGGCCGGTGTCGCGCCGCCTCGGCGGTAACGCACCCTGCATTATTATCGAGTGCGATGGCGAGGACAGGGCCATTGAATTGTCGGAGCCGATCACGCCTTACGAGTCACTCGATCAGGAAATTTTGTTTCAAAAAATTCTACAGGGCGGCATTGTAGGCTTGGGCGGTGCTGTTTTTCCGACGGCTCAAAAACTCATGCATGCGTCGATTACGCCGCTCGAGCACCTGGTGCTGAACGGCATTGAGTGCGAACCGTATATCACTTGCGACGACATGCTGATGCGGGAGCAGGCAAATGAAGTCCTCGGTGGCGCACAAATCCTGATGCACGCACTCGGTGTGGAACACTGTTTCGTAGCGGTCGAGAGCGACAAACCAGAGGCGATACATGCAATCGCTGATGTGATGACAGCGCTGCAGGATGACCGAATCGCGTTGAAGCAGATACCGACGATTTACCCGTCGGGCGCCGAGGATCAAACTGTGCAGCTCGTTACCAACAAGGAGGTACCGACCGGAGGATTACCAACCGATGTCGGCTGCGTTGTACAAAACGTCGGCACAGCAGCGGCTGTATACCGCTGGATCTGCAAGGGCGAACCGTTGATTTCCCGTGTTACGACCGTGACGGGCGATGGTATCACCGCACCAATGAACGTCTCCGCCCGAATCGGAACCACGGTCGCGGATATCATCAATTTCGTTGGCGGCTACACGGAAAACGTGCACCACCTGGTCATCGGTGGGCCGATGACAGGCAGGTCCGTGACGACCGATCGAATACCGCTGGTGAAAGCAACCAATTGTATCCTCGTTATGTCCGACGAGGAGCAGTTCGGCCATGAGCAACCCTGCATAAGGTGTGGCGCCTGTGCGTCGGTGTGTCCCGTACAACTCCTGCCGCAGCAACTGTTCTGGTATGCCTGTGCCGACAATGAAGCGAAGCTCCGCGGTTACGGGCTGATGGATTGCATAGAGTGCGGATGTTGCGACCTGGTTTGCCCGAGTCATATTCCTTTGACTGCCGACTTCAGGATGGCGAAGGCGCGCATGCGTGAGCTGGCCGACGAAAAAGCCAGGGCGGAGCGGTCCCGTCAGCGCTACGAGGCCCACACGGAGCGGCTTGAAAAAGAACAAATGCTGCGTGCGCAGCAACTGGAAGCACAGAAGCAGGCTGCGAGGGAGGGAGGATCGAAAGCGATCAGGGATATTCTGGAACGCACCAGCAAGAAAGACGCTCAGGACCCGGGCGAGGACTAGATGGAATTCGCAAGACGGGACGCCCCGTTCATAGCACCGAAGGCCAATGTCGCATCGATTATGCGGCAGGTGCTGTATGCCCTGATGCCGGCGACGATCGTGTACGTATGGTTTTTCGGTGCAGGCCTTGTCTTTAACATGCTGATTGCGATCATGTTCTGCATCGGGGGCGAGGCGGGCATGATGCTGGCTCGCGGCAAATCGATTCGTGTGGCGCTCGGCGATTTCAGCGCAATCGTTACAGCGATCATTATCGCATTTGCATTACCACCGCTGACGCCCTGGTGGGTCACGGCAACCGCCGCACTGTTCGGTATCGTGGTCGCAAAGCACTTATATGGCGGACTCGGCTTCAACATCTTCAATCCTGCCATGGCCGGTTACGTCGTCGTGCTCGTCGCATTCCCGGTGCATCTGAACTTCTGGGTTGCGCCGCGAATAGGCGATCTCGATTACCACTACGTAACTATATTCGAAACACTGAGTTATACATTGACCGGCACCTTGCCGGACTACCTGACGATCGACGCCATAAGCCGTGCGTCACCGCTGGATGCAGTCAAGTCCGCCCTCAGCACGATGCACACCTTTGCGGAAATTCACGCCAATCCGATGATGGGCGATTTCGGCGGCCGCGGCTGGGAGTGGATCTCGAATTACATTGCAATGGGCGGCGTCTGGTTGCTCCTGAAAAGGATCATCCGGTGGCACATTCCGCTGGGCGTATTTGCCGGCTTGCTGGTGCCATCAGGATTGATGTACCTGATTGAAGCCGGTAATCATGCGAGCCCCGGTTTCTATTTGTTCAGTGGCGGCACGATGCTGTGCGCATTTTTCGTGGCAACCGATCCCGTATCAGCAGCAACCAGCCCCAGGGGCCGTTTCGTTTACGGTGTCGGCATCGGATTTCTGATCTATGCAATTCGCCGCTGGGGAAGTTACGCCGACGGCGTCGCATTTGCGGTAATACTCATGAATATGGCGGTTCCGGCCATCGATTACCTCACCAGGCCGCGCATCGTTGGCCACATCAAGCACGGCAAGGCGCCAGGCGCATGAGCGAGCCAGTCGGACAAGGCGCAGCCAAGCCAACGATCATGCAAAACGGACTGATCCTGGCCGCCGTTGCCGCGATCTGCACAACACTGGTCGCTCTGACCTTCAACATGACCAGGGACCGAATCGCAGCCAATGAACTGGCGTTCCTTGAGCAAAGCCTGATACGCGTGTTGTCCGGCATTTCGTTCAACAATGATTTGTCTGCCTCCGTCCTCGTGGTACGGATGCCGCACAGTCTCCCGGGCCAGGAGAACGCCATCATTTACCGCGTATTAAACGATAGCGCGCCGGTCGCGGCACTTTTCGTCGTCACCGCCTCCGATGGATTTACCGGCCCGATCAAACTTCTGATCGGCATAGACGACGACGGTACTGTGACCGGCGTACGTGCGCTCGAACACAAGGAAACTCCGGGTATCGGTGACCTGATCGATGAATACCGTTCCGACTGGATCTATCAGTTTGCCGGTACCTCCCTCAACGCTCCCGAACGGGCTGCATGGGCAATCCGGCGCGATGGCGGTGAAATAGATCAATTGACCGGCGCCTCAGTGACTTCACGCGCGATCGTCAATGCAGTTAACCGGACATTGCTGTACTTTGAAGCCAATCGCGACGAAATCTTCACGGCCCCGGCAGATTCAGGAAACACAGATGAGTGATCAGAATTCAATAGCTGGCCGGCTTGTCGACGGCTTCTGGCACAACAACCCGGGGCTGGTGCAGCTTCTGGGGCTTTGCCCACTATTGGCGGTGACCTCAACGTTTGTCAACGGGCTCGGTCTCGGGCTGGCAACACTGGTCGTCCTCACAATGTCGAATGTGCTGGTTTCAGCAACGCGACGCTGGATCCGCAGCGAAATCCGCATCCCGATGTACGTGCTGATCATTGCATCGCTGGTCACCTGCATCGAGTTGATCTTCAAGGCCGGCTTTCCGGCTCTGGATCGGTCGCTGGGCATCTTTATCCCGCTGATCGTAACCAACTGCGCGATCGTGGCGCGAGCTGAGGTGTTTGCGTCACGCAATTCAGTCGCCTTGAGTCTGCTCGACGGCCTGGCAATGGGCGGTGGCTTTGCAGTGCTGCTGTGTGCGCTCGGCTTCGTTCGCGAGTTAATCGGCCACGGTTCGGTGTTCGCGCGACTCGATCTGTTGATCGGCGGTGAGGTGCTGAACGGTTTGCAGCTGATCGACGGTGGGTTCTTGCTGGCATTGCTGCCACCGGGTGCTTTCTTCGTGCTGGGTCTGGCGGTTGCCGGCAAGAATGCAATTGATCAGCGTCGCAGGGAAGCTGCGGGATTCCGGCTGTCTATCTGAATAAACCATTCGACGATCTGTGAACAGACAAAAACGGACAGATATTTACACGCGACTCCGCGAGCATATACCGAACCCGGAGACAGAGTTGTCCCATGAGTCGCCGTTCGAGTTGCTGATTTCCGTCATCCTTTCCGCACAGGCCACCGATGTCAGCGTGAACAGGGCGACCGCCCTGCTTTATCCGGTCGCGAACACGCCGCAGGCGATGCTCGAGCTTGGCGAAACCGGGCTGAAGAAGTTCATCAAGAACATTGGCCTCTATAACAGCAAGGCAGGAAATATCATCGAGACCTGCCGTCGACTGATAGAACGACACGACGGGCAGGTGCCGAATACGCGCGAGGAACTGGAAGCACTGCCGGGGGTTGGACGAAAAACAGCTAACGTTGTTCTCAATACGGCCTTCGGTCAACCGACGATCGCCGTAGATACGCATATATTCAGGGTCTCGAACCGCACCGGCCTCGCCAGGGGCAAAACGCCGCTCGAAGTTGAATTGCGGCTCACCAAACTGACACCGGAGGAATTCCGGCAGGACGCCCACCACTGGTTGATTCTGCACGGACGATATACCTGCAAGGCCAGAAAACCGGACTGCCCCAATTGCGTGATCAATGACCTGTGCGAATTCCGCAAAAAAACAAAGCAGGAAGCCGCGTGATTTTCGGGTCGGACCGCTACGAACTCAGGCAGATGTATATCGATGCCTGGCGAAAGTCCTGCGCCGGCGAGCTATTGTCGCCGCTGGAGTCGCAGATTGCCCAGGTCATCCATGATCATCCGGAATACCAGGGTGCCATGGCGGCGGAGACGCTCGACGAGACTTTTGCAGCAGGGAGTGGCAAGACCAACCCGTTCCTGCACATGGGCCTGCATCTTGCCCTGAGAGAGCAGGTTGCAACCAACAGGCCTGCAGGAATTGCAGAAGTATTCGAACAATTACGTGCGAAATCCGGGGACCTGCACACAGCGGAACATCAGGCACTCGATTGCCTGGCGGAGGAGCTGTGGACCGCACAGAACGACAACACCGCCCCTGACGAGCAGGCATACCTGGAGAGTCTCAAACGCCTCGCCGGCTGACCGGGATCGCCCCAGCGGGCGAATCCAATATCAATAAATGTAACAAAGTGCTGTGGGAGCGGCTTCAGCCGTGAACAGGCAAGACCCTGGTTTGGCAGTGAATGTTGTTGCACATGTAATAAAATTATGCAGATTATGGTCTTATTTAGCGATTCTGTAACCTGACGAAAGCAATTCACTCTATGACGGAGCGAAACGATCAATACCCGGTAAGCGGCGCTGGCCTGGGCCTGCGTCGCGCCCTGATGAACAAGCTGATGGCCGACCCGCCAGCCGAGATCGACTTTATGGAAGTCGCTCCGGAAAACTGGATTCACATCGGCGGCAGGCTGGGCCACAAGTTTCGCTTTTTTACCGAACGGTATCCGATCCTGTTACACGGTCTTTCATTGAGCATCGGTGCACCATCACCGCTCAACGAAAAGCTGCTGTACGACATCAAGGCGTTCATGGATGAACATGACATTCCCTTTTACTCGGATCACCTGAGTTTCTGTGGCGATGACGGTCAATTGTACGATCTCATGCCAATCCCGTTTACCGAAGATGCAGTCAAGTATGTCGCCCGCCGGATTCGAAGGGCGCAGGATATTCTCGAGCGAAGAATGGCGATCGAAAACGTGTCTTATTACGCGCCGACGGACACCTCGATGGGCGAAATCGAATTCATCAATGCCGTGTTGGAAGAAGCCGATTGCGATCTCCTGCTCGACATCAACAATATTGTCGTCAACAGTATCAATCACCAATACGACGCTCGCGAGTTCATGCTTGCGATGCCAAAAGACCGCATAAAGTACTTCCATCTTGCGGGTCACTTCGTGGAAGCCGAGGACCTTCGTATTGACACGCACGGGGATGCGGTCGCCGATCAGGTTTGGCAATTGCTGGCGGAAGCGTACGAATACTTCGGGCCGGTGCCAACATTACTCGAGCGTGATTTCAACTTTCCGCCAATCGAGGAGCTGCTGACAGAAATCAGGCGCATCAAGACGCTGCAGAGCGCGGCTGCACCTGGCGTCGAAATCGCGGAGTCAGCCGGTGTCTGACATTCCGGAGTTTCAGCAGAAGCAATATGCTTTCGCGGCACATATTCGTGATCCAGAGAATAAACCGGCGCCAAGCGGTGTCGAGGATCGTCGCATGGCGATCTATCGCGAGCTGTTTTTCAATAATTTGCATGATCTGATTGGCAGTACGTTTCCTGTCATCAAGAAACTGCACAAGCCGGACAAATTTCGCTCGCTGATCCGCGCTTTCATGGTTCAGCATCAAGCGCAGACCCCCTATTTCCTGGAAATTCCGCGGGAGTTCCTCACTTTTCTCGAGACTAGCTACGAGATGCAGGACGACGACTTTCCGTTCCTGATCGAACTCGCACACTACGAGTGGGTGGAACTTGCGCTATCCGTGTCGGAAGAAGTGAATGACACGATGAATGTCGATCCGGACGGAGACTTGCTGCAGGGAATCCCGGTGCCATCGGTACTCGCCTGGACCTTTACCTACCAGTATCCGGTGCACCGTATTTCGATGGACTATCAGCCGACGGAACCCGGCGAAGCACCGACCTTTCTCGCAGTTTGCCGTAAGGCCAACGACGATATGGATTTCATGGAGCTGAACCCGGTGACGGCCCGCCTGCTCGAATTTATCGAAGCCAACGAGCAGGACACCGGCCGTGAACTACTTCTCAGGCTGGCGCAAGAAATCAATTACGCCGATGTCGAGGCGCTGGTG
>SMWE01000022.1 GCA_004357475.1 Gammaproteobacteria bacterium | reverse complement strand
GGCACATTGCTGGCTGCTGGCGCCGTTACTGCAGCCACGGTCGCGTCTGCCGGAGCCGCAGTGGCAGCATATGGCAGCAGCGCCATGGCGGCGGGAGTTGCCACCGGCCTCTTACTTGTGCCTGTCCTGGCAGTTGGCGGCATCGTTCGCGGAGTCAATAACAGCAAGGTCAATAGTCAAATTGAATCTCGACAAACGCTACTGCCAGTCGTGCTGCAGGAAGACGAGGAAAAATATCTCGATATCTTCTTTCCATTGTCGCCGTCTCCCCTACAGATTGAGATCACTTATGTCGACTCCCGGGGAGATCACACATTAATTGTTGATACGCAAGCTGCGCTTGCGGGCTTACACCTGGTACAAGTTGAAAAGTGACGGTTGCTGACGTCCTGCGTCGGTTGATGGAGACCGCCACTCAATACAGACGTCGGGCCACATATCTCAACTGACGGCACAGAATTTCCTGTCCTTATACGGTGATTTTGGCACTTGCTTGTTGCAAAACGCCCACGAATACTGACATAGTGTGAGGGAGTTCACACCAACGTTTTGGAAACCGTGAAGTCTATCGGCCTTGTCGAACTTAAAGGTTATACTATCAACTGACATTTACTATGTAAGGAGCTTGTTGTGGCGGAACTAAAAGGACTCAAGAAACCAGTTAAACTTAAGGCTGATATGGCAGACTTTTGCGGAGTCAGCGAACTGCCCCGCACTGAGATCACCAAAAAACTTTGGGATTACATAAAAGCCCAAAAACTTCAAACCAAAACAGTTAACGGCCAACCGGAAAACGCAGGAAAATACATCGTCGCCGACGCAAAACTGCTTAAGGTATTTAAAAATACAAATTCCACCAGCAAGTCGGGCAACCTTACCGATCTACGCAACATACAGGAAGGCGACACCATCGATATGATGCAGATGGCTGCAGTAGTCAGTGCGAACGTAGAGTAACCAAAAGCGCCCTTGATACTGTTTTTTTGACAGTGGCAGATAGGATTCTTACTGGATAACCCCGCTTTACGCGGGGTTTTCTTTATCCGGCGAATGTCCGGCCTGCGCTACGGCACCGGGGAACTATCAGGCATCCCGCTAACCGCCGCCGTGAAGACAACATCGGTAGAACTGTTGAGAGCCGTCTCCGCGGAATCCTGCAGGATGCTGATCACGAAGCCGACGGCGACCACTTGCATTGCGATATCATTCGGAATGCCGAACAACCCGCAACTAAGTGGTATCAACAAGAGCGAACCGCCGGCCACGCCCGATGCACCACACGCTGACAGTGCAGCAACGACTGACAACAGCAATGCGGTCGCCAGATCGACATTGATGCCGAGCGTGTGCGTTGCTGCGAGCGTTAATACGGTGATCGTGATCGCAGCGCCGCCCATATTGATAGTCGCGCCAAGCGGAATCGACACGGCATAGGTGTTTTCATCGAGTTTCAGGCGTTCGCAAAGTGCCAGGTTAACCGGAATATTGGCGGCGGAGCTACGCGTAAAGAACGCGGTAACCCCGCTTTCACGCAAGGCAGTAAACACGATTGGATACGGATTCCGCCGCGTCTTTATCCAGACGATCAACGGATTGATGAGCAACGCCATAATCAGCATGGCACCCAGCAAGACGCTTAGAATGCGCACATAACCCTGCAGTGCCGCGAAACCGAACTCTGCAAGGTTGCCGGCAACCAGGCCGAAAATTCCGAGCGGCGCCAATCGAATGACCACGCGCACGATGAGCGTGATCGCGTGAGAAATATCAGCCAGCATTCCGCGTGATGCATCCGAGGCATGTCGCATGGTCAGACCCAGTGCGATGCCCCAGACGAGGATACCAATAAAGTTGCCGTTCATGATGGCGCTAACAGGATTGTCGACGAGTTTGAATAACAGCTTGTTTAATACTTCGCCGATTCCCTGTGGCGGATTGATGGTCACATCGGAGATAGCCAGAATCAGGGTCGTTGGAAAAAGCTTGCTCATCAGTACGGCGAGGAAAGCCGCGCTAAATGTGCCAATCAGGTACAGGACAACGATGGGACGAAGCTGCGCATGCGTGCCTGCCTGCTGATTGGCCAGCGCCGCCGCAACCAGTACCAGTACGAGCACGGGCGCTACTGCTTTCAATGCCTGTACAAACAGGTTTCCGAGCAACATCGCAGAGCTGGCGGCATCCGGCCAGACCAGCGCCAGCAAGACACCGGCGACAATGCCAACGGCAATCCGCAAAACGAGGTTGCCACCAAAGAATTTTTCAGAAAAAGTTAATTGCGACATTGGGTATTCTTCAGTCAATGGGACAGCAGTGGTCTGTTCCCTATTTATTAATCGCTTCGCGGATCACATTTGCGGTGTACTCCGCGCGAAACGCCACCATCTTCTTGCCGAGTTCGATCGCATCTTCCATCGGTGCGATATCGATGCCATTGATTGACGCAAGATCTGCCTCGACACGTTCGTGGTAACGCACGGATGCCGGATCTGTCACCATCATCATTGCCGTTACCCATATGTCATCGTGATAGCCGTCGTTTCTTGTTTCCGCGACGCCAAGCACGTCTTCCGTGTACTTTTCCGTCTCTTCCCAACCCGGTGTGTAAAACTCGATCACAAAGTGCGCGGTGACACCCGAGCCGGCCCAGCGCTTGTTCAAATCCCCGGCAACTGCTGCCATCCCTCGTTGATTGCCGCCGCTATCTCCGATCAGGACGATATCTTTGAAACCATGAACCCGGAGGCTTTCGGCAATATCGACGAGCAGGGCGTGATAGGTCTCGTCCCGCACCGTGAATGTCCCGGGGAAATGCATTGCTCCCGAGGGTGGATCGAAACTGCCCTCGGGAACGAACGCAACGACCGGGGCACATAATGCATTACCAAGATTACGGGCGATCGCCGGACAAAGAGCGCGCAGGATTACATTGTGCTTGCCGGTCGCCAGGTAGGGTCCGTTCTCTTCAATACCACCGGTCGGAATAATGGCTGTTGTGAATCCGCCAGCGATGAGGTCTCGAACTTCAATGTAGGTCAGCTCCTCCATCCACAAAGAGTCACTGGCCTCAATCGGGTTCGGCGCCGCGAGCTTTTCCTGTATTCGCCGATCACGATCCGCGTTCTGTTGTGCCTCACTGGTACAACCAGCGATCAATAATATTGCCGTCAAAAACAGCCTGCCTGCTCTAATCATCGAATGTAGCTCCCCCGGACGGACTGCCGCTCGCAGCCCGGCGATTACATTACTACGACGGATTGATTGATATGTATCCACCGAGCAATAGTACTGAAACAAGAAATAATTGTTGAAATCGCTCCTCATCGATCTTCAACCGAACCCGGCGACCAATAGTCAGCCCGAGAATCGATGGCATGAGCGCAGACACGGATACTCGCACGTGCTCCATGGATATCAAGTCGTGCCTGCCGAGTGAGGCAGGCAGCACGATGGTCGAAATCGCGAAAAATATGCCCATCGCCTGCACCAGCATGTCCCGTTGGAAGCCCATTGCCTGCATGAACAGAACAGAGGGCACCATGAATGAACCAGTCATCCCGGTCAGCATGCCATTGATGGCGCCCAACGGGACCGACAGCGGCCGCTCCCATTTTCGTGGCACGCTGATGCTGACTTTCAGTAATCGGGACAGGGCGAAAACAATCGGAAAGCCGAAGCCCTTGACAAAGCCGGCAAGAGTGAAAGCAACAGCAGCGATGGCTAGAATGTCCGCAAGAGGCATCCTGTCCGAGTCGCCTGCCGCACGGAAACACAGGTGGCGGGACCTGCCATGAAACCGAGGAATACTGACATGAGCCAGATCACCGCTGTACTGCAATCAGGCACGGTCGCCACACTGTCAAACGGCCGCCATACCTGGACTGCCGACGAGCCGTTGGCTGCCGGCGGCACCGATACCGGCCCGGACCCTTACGAGTTGCTCTTGAGTTCGCTGGCTGCGTGCACCTGCCTGACGATTGCCATGTACTGCAAACATAAAAAACTTTCGCTGCAATCCGTCCGCGCCTCTTTTGATTTTGTACGAATTCACGCCGATGATTGCGAGGATTGCGATATGTCGGACAGGGGATACATTGAACGGATTACCAGCAACGTCCACATCTCAGGCGATTTTGATGACGCACAGAAAAAGCGGCTTGCGCAGATTGCACAACGGTGTCCGGTGCACAAGACACTGGCTCAAGGCGTCGCATTCGAGGACAATGCGACGTTTGATTAACGATTGAATACTACCGTTTGAGGAATCATGCCCGACCTGAATTTATCTGTTAAGGATGGCATTGCGCGATTGCAGCTGAATCGCCCCGCCGTATTCAACGCGTTATCGCCGGGTCTGCTGCAGGAGCTGATCGACAAATGCGACCAATTTGCACGGGACGATACGACAAAGGTCGTCGTGCTGGAGGGCTCAGGCAAGCATTTCTGTGCCGGCGCGGACCTCCCACAGTTCACGAAGCGCATGCAGACGGATCCGCACGGCACTGCCGACATTGGTCGCCGCACGGCAGAGGCGCTTGCCGGAATTCCCCAGATCACGATTGCAGCCATCAAGGGTTACTGCATCGGGGGTGCGCTGGTGCTTTCTGCTGCCTGTGATCTCAGAATTGCCGCCGACAACAGCCGCTTCTCCATTCCCGAGCTCGATGCCGGCATACCACTGTCCTGGGGAGGCATGGCGCACATCGTGCGACTGATCGGAGAGTCACTGGCCAACGACCTGGTACTGACCTGCCGGCGGTTTGACGCTGATGACGCTTTGCGTGCCGGATTTATCAGCCGGATTGTTGCGGCTGGAGAATTTGAAGAAGAAGTCACGACGCTGGCAGAATCAGTCGCCGCCAAGCCGCGCATCGTCCTGAGGCAAACCAAACGAAAACTGATAGACATTCGAGCGGGCACCTTCGATGCACGGGACGACGCGGCCGAGATGATCGCTGCGATGGCAGATCCCGAGGCAATGTCGATCGGCCAGGAGTATATCCGCAAGAATATTGGAAAATAACGGCGGTCAGACACGGTATTCCGCCATCCTCACTTTTCCAATGATCGCCTCATTCCCCGGTCCCGGGTTGTCGGGCACGTTCTGTGACAGCACCAGCGAGCACACGGCGAAACCGGTGCCAATCAGAAATACAGCAGAGATCGATTGCACCCAGACAACACCGAGGGCCGCCGGAATAATCACCGCGGCGATGTGATTGATGGTGAACGACACGCCGGCACTGCTGGCAAGGTCGGATGGATCTGCAATCTTGTGAAAATAAGTCGTCATTGCAATGTAGAGCGCGAAAAACATGTGGTCGATAATGTAGAGGCCTGCCGCCAGGTAAGCGTTCTCAACATACGCGTATGCGCTGAATACCAGAACCAGGCCACCATATTCGATCGTAAGCGCATTGCGTTCGCCAATTCTCCTGATTACCACGCCAATCCGTTCCGCAAATAGCCAGTTGAACGCGTAGTTGACCAGGAACAGCAACGTTACCTGGGCTGCCGTGTAGCCGAATTTCTCGACCATCAGGAAGGCGGCAAACACCATGAAAATCTGCCGCCGTGCGCCCGAGAAAAAGGTCAGCGCATAGTACAGCCAGTATCGTTTACGCAGGATGATGCGGTTGTGCTGTTCCGGCCCACTCGAAAAATGTGGAAAGCCTGCCCACATAACAATGGCAAGGCAGAAACAAATGACGCCGGCTATCAGGAAATTCCAGACATAATCCAGCTCGAAAATTTCAAGCAGAATCCAGAGAACTCCATAGATGATCAATGACGTGATTGAAGCGACGGAGATCAGCTTGCCAAAAACCTGCGGCGCTTCTTCCCTGGATAGCCACTGCAATGCCAGGGACTGCTTGACGGCCTCGAAGTAATGAAATCCAAGCGACATCAGGACGGTCGTGAAATACAGGCCGTAGACCGTTGGAAAAAAGCCGGTGATTGCGACGCCAGCTCCAAGCAGCGCCAGCGACAGGACCGCGAACGTTTGCTCTTTTAGAACCAGCAGCACGAACACCGTCGTAAACGCGATAAAGCCGGGTATTTCCCGCAGACTCTGCAAGATACCGATTTCGACACCCGTGAAGGCCGCTCGCTCTACCACGAAATTGTTCAGTAGCGCAGTCCAGGCATTGAATGCAATTGGCATCGAAATGCTCATCAGCATCAGCAAGACCACGGGGGTTTGCCAGCCAGCTTTCTTCACAGGATCAGGATTAGCGCAGTCGTCGAGGTCGCGGGCACCAGTATCACCTTTGTTACCGCCAGCTTCCGTGGCTGCCGGGTTGATAGAAATTGATGGTATCAAAAGGTCACCGTGTAACAAATGGCCGAACTTGCCGGTCCCTTGTATGGCGCCTGAGAAATTTCGTGAGTTGATGAAAAGCGTGAAAATAATCCATCGGGCATCCGGTGTCGTGCTGGCCGACGGACCGCTGGGATGGAGCATTACGCCATTTGAGGGCAACTTCTATATTGCCGGAAAATATCTGAAAACAGATCGCTTCCGAGTGAACTTCGTTCCCGGTCTGTGCATCTATAAGTTTGTTTATGTGTGGATGGATCTGAAGCTGGATCATGGTGAGCGAATCCGGAACCTTGGCTGGATGTACTGGCTACCGAATCCCCTGTTGCCATTCATATGATTCTTTATCGCCGTATCCGGAACGCACCCGGAAATCAAAGTTGAAGAGTACTGATCGATGCATTGTTACCGGCACAGAGAAAATTACGCGGTTGCCGTCTGCCAAAACTGTGGTAAGGCTGCCTGCCCCGATTGTTGTGAGGATACGGGGCAGGGAATCGCTTGTTGTTGGACTTGTGCAGAAGAACTGCAGCAAACCCGGCGACTGAATGAACGGCTGAAACAGAGCCTGGGAATCGGTGCGCCACCACCTATGCCTGCCTCGGTACCGACGTACTTCTTTTTCGGTTTGATTTTGCTGGTGACCGGTGTTTATTTGTCGTTCGTTCGACCGGACATCGACTTCCTGACCCTGGCGATGGCAGCAGCATTCTTCGTTATGTCAGCGGTAACCTATAAGCGATTCCACAATAGCTGCCCTACTTGCTGACTAAATCAGGCTAACAACCTCAATCCGCCGTATAGATCCCGGTATCGGGATGAAATGCGTACCAGGCGAACCAGTATGCGATGAGAGTCGGCCATTCGTCGCCATCCTCACCCACGATCCTCGCCGTTTCGTTTTTCTTGTCGTACCGGACTTCGAAACTCTGTCCCTGAAATTCGTCCAAAAATTCCCGCGGACTCTTGCCCAACTCGCTGAACGGATAGGCCTTGAATTGCCCATCGATTGCCAGGCCCAAAACCAGTGATTTTCTTCGATATTTCGAATTGTGCCCGGTTACCGGAAAGTACAGCGCGCTATTCCGAGCGTAGTCAGGATACGGACTCACTTTGTAATTCCGCCGGAAACCGGTCTTGTCCGACAGCACCTCCGTTTCCGGATATCGCGCGACCCAGTCCCGCCACGTTGTATGCGCCATCGGGAGTGCATTGAGTCTCGTGCCCTTCATCGTCCCCGTTATAGCGGTTTGCGCGATTTGCGACCACAGCGAGCCGGTTTGCCAGTCATAGAGAAGCACGTCGCTATTGTACAAAAGGCCGGAGACACCAAACTCGAGCCGCGTACCATCGACCATTGCGTTGAAGGCAATGCCACTGTTGCACAAGGGGCAGTAGGTAACGACGATGGCATGACCGCCAAATGCATCATTGACGATCTCGTGATAATTGAGGATGCGAATCGGGTACGCGCGTGCAACGCCGTTTAGCTCGATGCCAAGAACCCGGTCCCTGGACTTCAGATAAGTGGCTTCTTTTGCGGAAATGAAAGCAGGATAGTCCAGCGAGCGTATTCCGTCCCGCCCCGGGCCACCGTTCAGTATTTCCTGCGGTGGTACGAGTGCATCGTCGAGCACGAAGCCGTTCTTCGACTCCGCGGCCGATTCCTGGGCGGCCAGCAGAATCACGAAAGTGACGAGCCAGCGCAGCTCGCCTATGGAGGAAACAAGCGAAATCATACCTGTATGACCCGGCTTCAGGCAGACGGTTCCTGCAATTTTCCTTTGGCAACGATGCGCTCGACCAGTGGCTTGATCGTCAGACCCTGGACAATGATAGAAAACAGCACCACCGCGTAAGTGATCGTCAGGATCGTCGGCTTGTATTCGTTCGACGGCAGAGACAAAGCAAGTGCTACTGCAATACCGCCTCGCAGCCCGCCCCAGGTCAGTATCGGAATGGCGCCTTGCGTGAATGAACTCCAGCGAGAAAGTATCGAAATCGGAACAAAGACGCTGAACCAGCGTGCAGCCAGCGTTACCGGAATGATCAGCAGTGCAACCCCGGCATGATCCACCAATTTTGCAATAACCAGGACTTCCAGGCCGATGAGCAGGAACAGAACCGAATTCAGAATTTCGTCAATGAGCGACCAGAATTTCTTGATGTAGTCGCGCGTCGTTTCGCTAACGGCATACTTCATGCCCTGGTTGCCGATGAAGAGTCCGGCAACCACCATCGCGATCAGGCCGCTCATGTGCAGCCTGAGGGCGACTGCGTAAGTGACCATTACCAGCGCCAGCGTGATGAGCACCTCCAGGTTGTGTTCGTCAATATGCAGCATTGCGCGGTACCCCGCATAGCCTGCAATCAAGCCCAGGACGGCGCCACCCACAGCCTCGGTGAAAAACAGCTCCGCTACAAACCAAGCATCGACATCTCCGCCATGAGCGTTTCCGCCAACCGCAACAGCGACCATGACTGTAAAGACCACCACGCCCACGCCATCATTGAAAAGGGCCTCACCCCCCATCTTCGCCTCCAGCGTCTCCGGTACATTCACTGTCTTGAAAAGTCCAAGGACGGCGACAGGATCAGTCGGGCTGATGAGGGCCCCGAATACAAGCGCCCAGATAAACGGCATTTCGATACCGAAAGCGTTGAGAATGAGCCAGGTCATCCAGCCTATAAAAAACGTTGAGATCAGAATTCCCAAAGTCGCCATGAGCGCGATGGCGCGTGCCCTGGTTTTGAACGCCGTGAAGTCCACGTGCAACGCGCCTGCAAATAACAGGAAGCTCAGCATGCCGCGCATCACCGTATCGTGAAAATCTATTTGCATGAGGACACCGGTAACAATTTCCATTACCGGCGACGCCGGACTAAGAGCTTCTATCAGAATGATTACCAGTGACGCCGCCAGCGCGATCATCACGAGGCCGATCGTATGCGGCAGACGCAGGTACCTGTAATTCAGGTATCCGAATAATGCAGACAGGCCGACAAGGAACGCACCGATCTCGAGAATGCTCATGTCCTGGCGGTCCTCCTGGCTAATTCAGTCCTTGCGCGGCGCGCGGCCCATTATGACAGGTCAACCGGTCCGTACCCTGCAACCCGGCGTTGACACGCCTTACAGTCGACTCTAGGCTGATACCCTGGTCGACCGGCACCAACGGCTTCGGGGGGCGTTGCAACAATGAGCCATCATTCGATTCTGAATCGCCTGCAGATTCTCGTTCTCTGTGGGGTAAGCACTGCCGCAGTCGCATATCCAACCATCTATCCAACCGGCACCACAATTTACGATCCGGACGCGGCGTACAGCAGCTATATCCTGATCTCGGACCACGCCGATCATGGCAATCATCCATCTGCTGCAGTTCGTGCCCAAAGTAAAGTTCCGGATGACGTGCGGCTGATCGACATGAACGGCAATGTCGTACACGTCTGGACCGTCGCGCCCTTTTTCAACAAGCGCAGCAGGCTCCTGCCGAACGGCAACCTTTTGTATGCCGGTCCGGACAAGACGATCTTCGAGTATGACTGGGACGGCAAAGTCGTGTGGCAACACCAGGGAATCGGTTCGGTCAACGATCTGAGAATTTTGCCGAACGGCAATCGCCTGCTGATCGCGCACCAGCCTATTCCTGACTCGGCGCAGGCAAAGGTTGAGGACGTAGGCGACAAGATTGCCCCCTGGTGGGCGCCGCGGCAACGCGGCAGTGAGGAACATCAAAACGGCGCCGACCTGTACGAAGTCAACCTTGACGGCAAGGTCGTATGGGAGTGGCATGCGCACGATCATCTAGATTTGAACCTGTTTTCGCCGCTTACACCTCTGGACGACTGGCTGCATGTCAACTCGATCGCCCCACTTCCCGAGAACAAGTGGTTCGATGGCGGTGACGAAAGATTTCGGCCGGGCAACATTCTCCTCAATGCCCGTAATATCAACACCATGTACATCATCGACAGGCAAACCGGCGACATAGTCTGGGAGGGGACGCACGACTACAAAGGGGGCATGGCCCATTCGCATGAGCCCGAGATGATAGAGAAGGGCCTGCCGGGTGCCGGCAACATCATTTTGTTCGATAACTCGCTCTTTCCACGCTTTCGGACGCACACCGGGCAGACTTTCATTATCGAGATGAATCCGGTGACAAAGGAAATCGTGTGGAAATACGAGACCGAGGGCTACGCAAATCTGAAGTTTTTCAGCAAGACGATGGGATCACAAAAGAGATTGCCGAACGGCAATACCTATATCGCGGAAGACAATACCGGTCGACTGTTCCAGGTAAAGCCCGATGGCACAATTGTCTGGGAATACGTTAATCGGGGCGGCACGACACGCCCGTCCGTGGTGCCCTATGACTTCACCCCCCAACTACGGGCCATGCCACGTCCGCAGGAGAAAAGAGTCACACCGCCAAACAATCTCGACTGGCAGTTGGTGCCGGACGAGGACAGGAATCCCTGACTCCGCAGCCCCATCGCAGGAGCCCGTCCTGGCGGGCGATGTTTGGTGGAGTTCTGGGCCAAATTGATGTATCTAACGAAAGAGATCTACCTTAGCGCCCGGCTATAGTTTCGCTTCAGGGGGTGACGCCAATGCCTGCAAACTACGACGCAATTATCATCGGCACCGGCCAATCCGGGCCGGCGCTCGCCAGTCGTCTTAATAAGGAAGGACAGAAGACCGCAATCATCGAGCGCAAACTGGTCGGCGGAACCTGTGTCAACGTTGGCTGCACGCCGACAAAAACGCTGGTCGGCAGCGCCCGCATCGCTTATCTGGCGCGGCAGGCCAGGGAATTTGGAATTTCTATTGAAGGCGACATAGCGGTCGACATGGCCCGCGTGAAGGCCAGGAAGGACGCTATTGCCGGCGCGTCGAACCAGGGCGTCACTGACTGGCTCGAGGGTATGGACAAAGTCGACCTGATCCGCGGCCACGCTCAATTCGTTGATTCTCATTCGGTCGAAGTAAACGGCAATGTGCTTGAGGCAGACAGAATTTTCATCAACGTGGGTACGCGCGCGCGCGCGCCCGACTGGCCCGGCATCGACGATGTACCGTATTTCACCAACTCGAGCATCATGGATGTCGATTTCCTGCCCGCGCATCTGATCATCATTGGCGGCAGCTACGTCGGCCTGGAATTCGCCCAGATGTATCGCCGGTTCGGCAGCAAAGTAACGGTTATCGAGATGCACGACCGGATCATCGGACGTGATGACGAAGACGTGTCCGACGCAGTTCGGGAAATTCTCGAGGGAGAGGGTGTCAGGTTCCGCCTGCAGGCAGATTGCATCGAGGCCCGTGCAACCGGTGATGGCATCGCCGTCCGGGTGACTTGTGAAAAAGGGCCGAAAGAGGTAACCGGGTCACACTTGCTGATAGCGATAGGTCGCGTTGCCAATTCCGACGATCTCGGACTGGACGCAGCCGGCATCGAAGCAAACCAGTCTGGATTTATCAATGTAGACGATGCTTTGCGTACCAATGTGAAAGGCATCTGGGCCATCGGTGATGTCAATGGCCGCGGCGCATTCACGCATACTTCCTACAACGATTACGAGATCGTTGCGGCGAATCTTTTTGACGATGAATCGCGCAAGGTGTCGGACCGAATTCTTTGTTACGGATTGTTTATCGATCCACCGCTTGGGCGAGTTGGCATGACCGAAAAACAGGTACGGGATTCCGGGCGTCGGGCCCTGGTGGGCAAGAGGATGATGACCCGGGTTGCACGCGCACGCGAGTTTGGAGAAACTCGCGGCTTCATCAAGATTATTGTGGACGCCGATTCAGAGGAAATTCTTGGTGCCGCAATACTGGGGCTGAACGGTGACGAGGCAATTCATTGTTTGCTGGACACGATGTATGCGCGGCAGCCTTACACGGTGATTTCACGCGCTGTGCATATTCACCCGACAGTGGCCGAACTGATACCCACCGTATTACAGGAAATGCAGCCCCTGGAATAAGCTCGTATCAGTTGCCGTTCGCTTTGAACTGACTCAGGGCCTCGCGAATTTCGTCCGGGATTACCCGGGATTCCAGGTTGCCATCTTCCAGGATTCTTGCGAAAACGCGGGTCGCCTTGCCTTCAGTCACTTGCTGTCCATTACGAAGATTGACGGCATTACAATGCCAGTGCACCGTTCTCTCGCGGATCTCGAGCAAGGTCAACGTGCATTGCACGCGGTCGCCATACGCAGCGGGTCCAACGAATCGAAACTGGATCTCACCCATCACGAAAGCGCTGCGATCTTTGCTAATCATGCGATTGATTGGATGACCGATCCGCCGAAACAGCTCGTGTTCAATTTCATTGAACCACGCCACCTCCCGCGCGTAATAAACGAGGCCGAAGGGGTCCGACTCACCCCAGTTGACGGTCAATTCCTGTGTATAAGCTGACATTGTCGATCCATGTGCGAAACCAGCGCGCATGGTACCAGCGATAGTCTCGTTGGCAACACCGGCACCGAGTTACCACTCCACCCACAGTTCTTTTGGACCGCGAAACTGCACGGTTTCGATCATATCGAGGGACTGGTCGTCGACCAGCCGCAGAGTTGGCAGCCTCCTTGTCAGCTCTTCCAGGATGATCTGCAGCTCGAACCGGGCCAGCGGCGCGCCGAGGCAGAAATGATTGCCAAAGCCGAACGAGATATGAGCGCGAGCATCCTTGCGATGCATATCAAAAATTTCGCTGTCCTCGAACTTGTCCTCGTCGCGATTTGCTGACGCCAGGAAACAAAGCACGCGATCACCAGCCGCTATGCTGACACCGGAAATCTCGACTGGCTGCCTCGCGAGGCGGCGCCAGGCAACTACGGATGGCCGGAATCGCAAAATTTCCTCAATCGCATCCGGAATGAGGCCAGGGTTTTCCGCAAGTTCGGCCCACGCTCCTTCTTCCTGTAGCAGGGTGAGGATGGCATTGGCTGACGCATGCGTCGTGGTCTCATGACCAGCGAGTAGCAAGCCGAAGACGACATTGTTTATGTCCTCGATCGATAGCACGGATTCATCTGCGGCCCGGGCTGCCAGCATGTCACTCGGCAAATCGTCACCCGGGTCAGTTATTTTCTGTTGCACCAGGTCGAGGCAGTAATCCCAGTAATCTGCCAGGTTCTTTGCCGCCTCGAGTTGACGTTCGCCGTCCAGCCTGCCAAATGTCAGCAACAGGCGATCGTCCGCCCATCGTTTGATGTGTGCGACATCCTCCGGCGGAACGCCGAGCAGCTTGAAAAGAACCAGCGCTGGCAATTCATAGACGAACTGGGCCACCAGGTCGGCACGTTTATCTGCAATGAACTTGCCGACTGCCTCGTTCACGAGTTGCCTGATATAAGGCTCCAGCGCCTTCATGCGACGCGGCGCAAAAGCCAGCTGCGTGTGGCGGCGAATCCTTAAGTGGTCATCCCGGGTATTGTTGGAAAGCGTCGGGCGCGGTGCGAACTTGCGCTCCTTCAGAAGTTCGACAACCTCGTCCGTAAAGGGCTCCAGCGGTTGTAGTGTGATTTCCGCGGAGAAATTCTCGGTGTCCCCCAAAATCCGTTTGACATCGTCATACTTGCTGACCGCCCAGTAGCCGATATCCGGCAGGTAGGTGACAGGACTTTCCGCGCGCGCCTGTTTGAGGGTTGCCTCGAGTTGCTGGTTCGACAAGTCAAACAATTCCGAAAGTGCCGTTACCGGGCAGGCATGGCCGGTCACATCATTCACAGCTTGACTCTCCCGGAGTTCACCTTGAGGGCAGTTGGGCTTCTACCAGCGCAACCCAGTAGTCGGCGCCAACTGACAGTATTTCGTCATTGAGATCGTAATTGGGATTATGCAGCGTAGCACCACAATGGCCATCAAGCCCATTACCGATAAGGATGTAACAGCCCGGCTTCTTCTGCAGCATGCGCGCAAAATCTTCGGATGCGCTGCACGGCGGGCAATCCGCATCAACAGCGGGCTCGCCAGCCACCTTGCGAGCGGCGGCGATCGCGGCAGCGGTCTCCTCTGCTGTGTTTACGGTCACAATGAAGTCGTTTCGGTACTCAACTGAACTCTCCGCGCCATGAGCGGCAGTGATTCCGGCAACGATCTCCCGCATGCGCGCCGCGATCAAACCCTGCGTGTTCGTGGACATGGCGCGACAATCACCCTTGATAGTCACGGTTGACGGGATAACGTTGCGAGCGCCATCGGTCAGCACCTCGGTTACCGAGACGACGCCCCAATCCTGCGGCGCCACAGACCGGGAAACGATCGATTGCAGAGCCAAAATTACTTCCGCGCCGATGACGACCGGATCGATTGCGCGATCAGGCATGGAGGCATGGCCGCCTCGCCCTTTGATGGTGATGACGAAGATATCCTCCGAGGTCATGATCGCGCCTTTCTTTACGGCAAAATGGCCCGCTGGAATTCCGGGCATGTTGTGCATGCCGTACACAGCCTTCATCGGAAAGCGCTCGAAAAGGCCATCTTCGATCATGGAAAGCGCGCCGCGGCCGTCTTCCTCGCTCGGCTGAAAAATGAAGTAGACAGTACCGTCGAATTTGCCTGACCCGGCAAGGTATCTTGCGGCGGCAAGTAGCATTGCGGTGTGTCCATCATGACCGCAACCGTGAAATACACCATCGTGGACCGAACGATGTGCGAACGTGTTGGCTTCCTGGATCGGCAGTGCATCCATATCGGCACGCACGCCGATAGCCTGTTCAGCAACACCGCGCTTCAATACCCCCACTACTCCCGTCGTCCCGATACCGGTACGTACATCGACTCCGAATTCAACGAGCAGGCCTGCTACTTTGCCGGCGGTACGATTTTCCTGAAAACCAAGCTCCGGATGTTTGTGAATGTCACGCCGCCATGCCTGCACTTCTTTCTGAAGGCTCCGCGCCGTAAGATCTTTATACGTTGAGGCGCTCACAATCGTTCAGACTACACATCGGCACCAGAGTGTGCGGTCCAATCGACGGACTGTCCAGTTGCTGGCTGGAGACCCTTGCCTTATTCGGCGATCAGTCGCTCAAGTTCCGCATCAAAACGGCCCGTTGACCATCGTGGGCGCAGTCCACGAAGCGGCCCAGACCGTTTCGTCACCAATGTAGTACACCGTGTCGTTGTGAATGAATGCGCGGCTTCGGCTCACGTAAGGGATGGTGATCCCGTCGCGTGGCGGAACAATCGAGCCGACCGAGTTCAGCGATGCAAGCGCTGGTCGGTCCTTGTCCCGAATCTCGAACAGGAATAGCCCGGACTCCACAAACTGGTAGCTGCCATCACTCGCATAGACCACTGCAGGAATGGTGAATCGATCAATACCGTTTACATCGAATTGATAGGTGAATGCGTGCCGGTCATACCTCGCTTCGCTGTGAGATCCGCGGCCGCCAAGCAACACACTGCCCCGCGACAACGGCTGCGAGATGTTCGAGACGTCGAACAATTCGAGCTTGACGCCACCATTGCCGCCCGTGCCAAGGCCGAGTAACAGGTCGTCGTTTACCGGGTGCAGAAAATCGGAGAAACCAGTGATGGTCAACTCACCCGCGATAAACGGGTCACGAGGATCCAGGAGATCGATCACATACAGCGGATCAATCTGTTCGAACGTTACAGCATATGCGCGATCACCGAGGAAGCGCACACCGTATAGTGCTTCGTTGGGTTTGCCGATTTCTTCCGGCCGAGTCTCGTTCGGCAACTCGGATACAATCTCGAGTTCAGGTCGGGTTGTGGATTCACGCAGTATATAGAGCTTGTGATCGACCCTGTCTTCGTTGGTCCAGTCAAACTTTGACGCAAAAACCCGCAAATCGCCTGCGTACTCGCTCATGCGAAAGTCGGCTTGTCCGCCGCGCCAGACCTGCCCCTCGATATCGACAGATCCGCGGTAGTGGACAGACGTGTTGAACAAGGCGAACTTGTGTATCCGCGTATTGTACTGCGTTTTCGTTGCCGAGGTTTGAAACTGTGTGAAGTAAATTGCGTTTTCCGACACATAGGCGCCGTAGGCGTCCTGGTTATAACAGGTTGTCGAAAATGCCGCCGGGTTGTCGATCGGCACGGCAGTAATGCTCGTAATCACCGGATAACCGGCAGCAGTGTCGGAACTGGCAATGTAGCAGCGTTCCGGTGCAACGAGTGTGCGGGTAACGCCGTTTACAGAGATTTTCGGCAAGAGGTCGTCAAGTGATACGCTGTCGAGCACCGCCTGGTTGTTAGCTTGTTGTTCGGGCGTTGTTACAGCGTAATCCAGGCCCTCGATCCAGGGCGCGTAACGGCTCACGATATAAACCGTATCGCCGATGCGACGGCTTTCTACAAATACACCGTCAATGGTGGCGTCGAATTCGAGCTGCGGTGACGTGGGATCGGAAATGTCATAAATCCGATAGCCTAGTTTCTCGGGCGCCCAGATTGCAACGTTCGCCCACATGTCGCCGAAGTTGCCGTAAATGGATGTTCCTGTCAGCGCAAACATGCGGTCATCCACAACATACATGCCCTGGACCGACACGCCATCTTCGAGCGGAATCGTGCTGATCAGTTTCGCAGACCCGTTAACAGGATCAGTCTCCAGAATGCGGATCGATCGTTCCGGCGAACTAATTGTTCCAGTCGCATCAGCCACGATGTAGCAGCAATGATAATAGCGTCGCGGTGCTATATAGAGATGTGTGCCGTCATATCTGACCGCGTCGAACTCGTCGACTCTCGCTTCCTGCGTGTACGTGCCGGTGAAGTTGCCGCTCGCCGCGGCGGCCTGTGCGCCGGCTAGCGCGTCAGTGACCTCCTGCGGGCTGCGTATGGCAGAGAAGCCGGATTTAATCGATTGTTCAAGCTCCGCAGGATTAGTGACCGGTTTCAACAATCCCTGGACAAGTGGAACGGGCGTGAAACCACCCGGGGAACCGCCGCCGCACGCTGCGATTATCAAACTGAAGCTTACCAGCAAAATCCCTGGCAACAGACGATTCATGACACAATCTCCCGTTGTGACCAGCGTATGAGTCTATGTCCGGCGGTCAGCGGAAACTGTGCAGAAAGTTCTGCAAGATTGTCGAAATTTGTAATCCAGGCG
This sequence comes from Gammaproteobacteria bacterium, assembly GCA_004357475.1. Classification (GTDB taxonomy): domain Bacteria; phylum Pseudomonadota; class Gammaproteobacteria; order Steroidobacterales; family Woeseiaceae; genus SZUA-117. The sequence goes on along the minus strand of SMWE01000022.1, from coordinate 10,421 downwards.
CTTTACATTTTTCGACAAATTCCATACACCTTTCCTAATGGCCCGGCAGCCGGTCCTGACACACTAGACAGTCGCGTGCTGACAGGCTTTAGCCCAGGGTGGTGCCGAGATGAGATCTCAGATTGTCCGGATTGTCGTTGTAAGCCTGATGTTACTGGCGTCGCATCCGTCCGCAGCCGGGGAGGCACAGACGAATAGTCTGGCCGATGAAACCTCTGGTGCATCGGCCCAGGGTGCAAGCACGCCGGGCCCACAGCAGGCCGCGTCTTCTGAATCGCGATGGCAACTTGGCATCGCGCTCGGCTACGGATTGCGCACCAACCCCCTGGTTCAGTCTGATGACATTCCGATCATCGTCGACATCGACATCTCATGGTTTGGCGACCACTTATTCTTCGATAACGGCGACCTTGGTCTGACGTTTGTCGACAACGAATACGTCACTACCAGCCTGGTCGGCCGCATCAACAGCGATCGCGTCTTCTTCGGCCGAACGAACACGAAATTCGTCAGCGTAGACCTTGCCGGTCAGCCTCTCTCGTCAACTTTCGAGGTGTCGATCCCGGATCGTGATTACGCAGGAGAGCTGGGTTTCGAATTACTCGCGGACGGCCGCTGGGGACAATTGCAGCTATCGGCCCATCACGACGTGAGCGGCACTCATAACGGTTACGACGTCGAGTTCGACTACGGCTATGGCTGGCGTAACCAGCGCTTTTATGTTGAGCCTTCATTCGGGCTGAGTTTCAAAAACGAAGATTTGAATAACTACTACTGGGGCGTTGATGCGGACGAAACGAACGCCGCATTGCCAGAATACACGGCCGGTTCAGGCGTCAACGCCTTTGCCAGGTTGCAGTTCAGTTATCAGATTTCACGAAACTGGAGTTTCTCGTTTGTCGGCGAAGTCGAACGACTGAACGACGAAGCCGCGGGCAGTCCCATTGTCGAAGAGCAAAACATTTTTGGCTACTTTGCGGGCTTTGGCTACAGGTTCCGATGAGATGAGGCGGCTGGTCATACTGCTACTCATCCTGCTTCCGGCAATCTCGAATGCAGACGGAGAAATGCAGCTCAAGGTCCGGCCGGTGCTGTGCATCATCGACCAGCGGACGCCGCATTGCCAAATGTCGTTCCTTGTACTCTGGCAAAGCGTCGAAACCGGTTATTATTGTCTCTACAACGATTTTGGGCAGGCGCCACTTCGCTGCTGGACCGAGCAGCGATCAGGCAAACTGAGCGACGAACGTACCGTGAACAGGGAATTCAGTTACTGGATGGCGGGGGATGACAATCAATCGCCACTTGCGATGGTGGTGGTCGAGGTGCTGCGAATGGATTCTAACGACCGCCGTCGCAAGCGGCGCAGCCGCCATGTATGGGATATTCTTTGAGTAACGAGCCAGTCGATATTTTGCTGGTGGAAGACGATCGGCGTCTCGCCGATCTCACTGCCGAGTATTTCCGTCAAAACGGATTGACTGTGGCGGTCGAGTCACGCGGTGATCGTGCCGTGATGCGATTCAAGACCGACCAGCCACGCATCGTATTGCTCGACCTGATGTTACCCGGAGCGGATGGCCTGACGGTTTGCCGCGAACTGCGGGAATTTTTCAATGGCCCGATTCTGATATTCACTGCGCGTGATTCCGATATCGACCAGGTAATCGGCCTCGAAGCCGGCGCGGACGATTACGTAGCCAAGCCGGTCGATCCAATGGTGTTACTGGCGCGCACCCGGGCACTTCTGCGGCGCGTCGAAGAGCAGGCAGAACAACAAAGGCCTATCGCCGAGATAGTGCTGGGCGGCCTGCGCATCAGCGAGGCCTCACAGGAAGTGTGGCTCGACGGCACGAATATCCAGCTGACAACGCAGGAATTCGAGTTATTGCACATGCTCGCCCGGCACGCCGGCACAATTCTGAGCCGCGAGGATATTTTTCGCCATTTGCGCGGCATCGATTACGATGGCCTTGACCGCTCCATCGATGGACGCATTTCAAAACTACGGCGCAAACTGGGCGACAACGCCAGCGCGCCATCTCGTATCAAAACCGTCTGGGGAAAGGGCTATCTCCTGGTAGCGGACGCATGGGGCGAGCCGGTGTGAAACGACTTTCCCTGGGCCGGCACCGGCAGTTCTTGTTCCGGACGTACCTTTTTCTTGTGGTCGGGCTTCTGGTCACCGCCACCCTCCTCGACATGGGTTTCGAGTACCTGGAAACAAGGATTTCGCCCGAAGAGGACCAGTGGCTCGCGATGAGTTTTGACCTGATAGAACGCGAGCTGGCAGTAGTGCCTGAGGATCAGCGAGATGCGGTATCCGAGCGCCTCAGCGAGGAAATCGGGCTCCGTATTCAGGTGCTGCAGACGGATGATATTGTATCAACTACCAATTCGCCGGCGCATACGGCCACGCTGGTCGATGCTGCGGGCGACATCTCTTATTTACGCAACGCACCGTCGTTGAACGGGCTGATTCGCCTCGGTCCCATTGTGCAACAACGTGAAAGCCTGCTCCTTAATATGTTGCCCCCGCTTTTTTATCTCTCCATCTTCCTCGTCGTCGGGCTCTGGCTGCGCCCGTTACTTAAGGACCTCAACCTGATTACCAGCGCAGCACAACGTTTTGCCGCCGACTATCGTGAACCTCTGTCGACTGCCGACGACACTACACAACTTACGAGCCTGGCAAAGAACCTGGACGAAATGTCCTCACGCCTGAGTGGTCTTTTTCGAAGCCAGAAAGAGTTGATCGCTGCCCTGTCTCACGAGATGCGCACACCACTCGCCAGAATTCGCTTCGCACTGGCTGTACTGGGTAACAAGCGTGGGAAAGATATGCAGGAACAACTGGACGAACTGAGCGATGACGTGCAGGAGATCGATCAACTCATTGCGACGATGCTGAGCTACGCGCGACTGGACCATCCCGACTTGCGCATGACCTGGCAATATGTGCCGCTCGACGCGTGGCTCAGGCAATCGATGGAAAAGTGCCGCCAACCCGGCAAGGAGATTTCGGTTGAGAAAGGAGAGGCAAGCGGCGAGATATGGATGGACCCCCGGCTCATGGGTCTGGCGCTTAGCAATCTGCTCGTCAATGCCAGTCACTATGCGAAAGAGAACGTGAGATGCACAGTGCGATGTAACGTCGAGCAATATCAGATCATTGTTGAAGACGATGGCAAGGGAATTCCGGATTCTGAGGGAGAAGCCATATTCAAGGCATTTACAAGAATTGACGATAGCCGCAATCGTAAAACCGGTGGGTACGGCCTCGGTCTCGCAATCGTTTCGCGAATTGCTACTTTGCATGGAGGGAATGTCATCGCCGGACAATCAGATAAACTCGGTGGTGCTATGTTTACACTAAGTTGGGCGAGACCCGAAAAATAGAATCAGTACCCGCTATTTGGCGATGGCATCGAACATGATGATCAAATCAACACGATTTTCGCTCCTGTTTGGTCGATCGACATATGTGTGAACCATGTCTACGCAATCAATATAGTGTTTTTTCGAAAGCGGAATTTTCAGCAATTATGTCGAACCATAACTAATTGATTTAACAATTGTTTTTTTTAAATGTGCATCGGCTTCATGAATATCGAAAACAGTTGTTGACAGCGCAATTTTGCATGTGAAACGCTTCATCAACCATTGACAAGGGCAGTCCTTCCGCAAGGAGGGATCGCAAAGCCACCGGTCTAAATACTCATCAGACAGCGGGGTTACCATGATGAATTTTGTCCTTAATATTACACCCTGGCCTGTTCTATCTGCATTGCTGTGGATAGTGCTGGCCGTTGCAACGCTCTATTTCGCGCGCCCTACAGCGCACAAACTCATTTTGGCTGCAGGTGGCTCACTGCACAAAATGTTTCGTATTGCATCGGTATCAGTAGCAAGTGCCGAAAAGGGACTCGCGGCTAGAAACCGTGAAGTGCTGTTGGCCGCCGGTCGCGAGGCAAAAGAACGCATCGTTGAGCGGGAATTCGATCGAATCAACGAGACAGTTCGCAAGGATCTCGCAAATTATTCAGCATTACATCGAAGCCTGAGTGAATCCATCGGCCGTATCGAACAGGATCACACGGATGCTGTCGACGTGCCACCCGATCCGCCTGGCTGGGTGAACGCGATTAAAGCAGTCGCCAATATCGATTCAAGAGAAGGCCGCGTTGGCATCGGCAATGTGCTGAGCGACATTCATAAATCGCTCGTCAAGGCACACAAGGAAGCCATGGTGATGTACCGGGAGGCGAGTAGTAAACGCCACGAATTGCTCAGGAAGATGCGGCCGGAATGGCGACAAATCGAGCAGACCCTGGGCAAGGTCGGGAAAAACGTCGACAGCCTGATTAGCCGCTCGGTAACGATCGACCGTCACATGCAGGAATACGAAGACATCGTCAAAGGTGAGGACCGGGCAGTCTCGGTTCTCTCTTCGTCTTCGCTGGTCTATTTCTTTGTTTCAACAGGGGTCCTGATCATTGCCCTTGGTGGCGCCACGATCAACTTCTCGTTGATTGCAAGGCCGATGGCCGAGATGGTTGGCGGAACCTCAATGATCGGTGGTTTCAAGACCGCGGATATTGCCGCCCTCGTTATCATCTTGGTGGAAATTTCCATGGGCTTGTTCCTGATGGAATCGTTGCGCATTACCCGCCTGTTTCCGGTTATCGGTGCACTCCCCGACAAGACTCGGGTGCGTATGGTCTATATCACATTTACGATGCTGTTTTTGCTCGCGAGTGTAGAGGCCGGTCTTGCATATATGCGTGAAGTGCTGCTGCACGATGAGCTTGCGACCAGCGCGTTGCTCCGAGGCGATGGTGATGTCACCGGAGTGGGCAACTTCATGTGGATAACGACGGCCGCACAAATGGGCATGGGATTTATCCTGCCCTTCGCGCTGACATTCGTCGCCATACCGCTCGAGACATTCGTTCACTCACTGCGTACGGTCATTGGTCTGCTCGCCATCGGCATATTACGTTTCATGTCGCTGGCACTCCGGCTGTCTGGCAGCGCCTTCCGTTATCTCGGTGTGCTGCTGACTCAGTTGTACGACCTGCCGTTGTTCATTCCGTTGTGGTGGGCTGCAAGGGAATCCAGTGCAGCCAAGCAAAACGATACCAGCTTATCGGAGTTACAATCATGAAATCACTGAATTTGTTGGCATGTTGCCTGTTGCTTGTCAGTTGCGCGCCGTCTCAATCGCCTAATTCCGGCGTGTACATGCTGGTCGATACTTCCGGCACCTATCGTGATGAAATTCAGAAGGCGGCGCAGATCATCCGTTATACCTTGTCCCGACTGGACGCTACGGATTCATTCGCGGTTGCCCGGATTGATACCGGCAGTTTCAGTGAGAAGGACATTATCGCGAAAATGACGTTCGATGATCGTCCGAGCACAGTTAATCGTCAGAAGCGACTGTTTGCGGAGCAAGTCCAAACCTTTGTAGATGAGTCGAAATCGTCGCCGTACACCGATATCACCGGCGGATTACTGCAGGCCGTAGAATATCTCAATGAAAAGGATCCGACAGTCAAGACCGTGCTGATTTTCTCCGATCTCAAAGAAGAGCTGGAGGAAGGTTACATTCGTGATTTCAGTTTCAACCTGGACGGATTCAACATCATTGCGCTGAACGTCACCAAGCTCCGGTCAGATAACATAGACCCACGCGAATATCTGGCGCGGCTCGACGAGTGGCAGACACTGGTCGAAAAATCCGGCGGCACCTGGCGCGTAATAAACGATCTCGACGGGCTGGAGGGATTGCTCTGACGGCTACTCTTCAGCAGTTGGAGAACTAATGTTCGGCTGCTTTACCACTAGCAAGATGACGTGTGTTTCGCTTAATGGTGCACCGTATTGTTCCCCCGCATTCGACTGGCTTTAGGTCTGGGGCGCAGTACGCCATAGGGTTCGAGAGCCCTTCAGCGATGCCAAATGGGCACAGATACCACTAAAAGACCCAAAAACTTGATTTTGATCACGTTCCCGGTGCGGGCACTTGCATGCCGGCAGATCGTATTTAACAATTTTGCCGCCATCACGAATCCGAGTAGGTGTAGGCCATGACTGGCTTCGAATTGGAAACAGGACTATTTCTACTGGCTGCTGCCATCCTCGGCAGCATCATCAGTTGGTCTGTTCGCGGCCGGCAAAACAATCAAAGCCTGAAAAAAATGGACGAGGACTGGAAGGGCCGTTTCGGCAAAGCCGTTCGCCAGAACGAACATCTCAATAGCGAACTTGCCACCCTGAAAAAATCAGTGGCGGCCGCAAAGTTTATTATTCAAAACCATACAGCTGTGGCCACAAAGCACCAGACGGAGATCGACTCCCTGCGCGAAAAAGCAAACGCGCTCTCGAAAAATCTATTCGTGATCGGTGCTCAGAGAGACGAACTCAAAGGAAAGATGTCGAACCATCCAAACGAACTGAATATCGCACAACAGAAAATTGTTGAGTTGCAAACAGCATTCAAAAAGACTCAGGAAATTTACAAGATACAACTTGAGACCGGGGCGGAAGAACGCAAGGTGCTCGAGCGAAAAATCGCAGACGCCAAGTCCGAACAACAGTCTCTTAACAATTTGCTTACGTCAGCCAGATCTGAATACGACTCGGTGAGCAGCCTTCGGACATCGGCTCAATCCAAACTGCAGCATCTCGAATCACTTAAAGGAAAAGTCATCTCCCTGGAAGCCGAAAACGCGCAACTCAAACATGAAAATACCCTGGCCGCTCAAGGAGCCGAATCACTACGCCGGGATGTTGCCGAATTGAATTCGCTGAAGAAGCAAAACAAGGAATTGGTATCTTGCCTGGAGTCGATGGAAAGCAGCCGCAAACAACACGAATCCGACGCCCGCCGATATCGTAGTCAGGCTGTGCAGTCCGAGCAGATTTCCGACACGCTGCGATTTAAGATTGGGGATATAGAAAAGAGCTGGGTGGAAATGCAACGTGCGCAAGCAAAAACGAAAACGAAAAAGACCGGCAACGGTAAAGTTAAGATCCCGTCGGTGTTTGGCCAGGATAAGCCCAAGGGTGAGAGTGACGACCTGACGCAGATCATTGGTATCGGAAAGGTGTTTGAGAGAACCTTGCACGACCTCGGTATTTATCAATTCCGGCAGATCGCAGCATTCGGGCCGGCCGAGATCGCCCGAATCAACTCAGAGTTGAAGGAATTCAAGGGCCGGATCGAACACGACGACTGGATTGGCCAGGCAAAAGAACTGCATTTCAAGAAGTACAGCGAATCTGATTAACAACGAATCTGCTCACGTAAGTTGCATCGTGGGTGTTCGTCGATCGTCACCGCCCTTTTATCGCGACTAATTTGATCACAAGCAACGGATAACACCGGCCTGCGCATAATCTGCGGTAGACTGCCCACTCTGGATACACACTGTATGTCGATTGCTCGAACGCTGGCTTCCAGAGGCGGAAGATGAAAAGCAATTTTTCGTATTTACTCGTCGCGCTTCTAATACTGATTATCGGCGTGCCAATAGCCTATGACCTAGAATTAATATCACTGCCGTTTTCCAGGGTACTGGGTGTTTCCAGCATTCTCGCCATTGGTGTAGTAAGCCTGCGCGGTGCCGGCCGGCTGTTCCATGTTGGAATATTCCTGGTAGTCGCCGGGATCATTTTGAGTGTCCTGTCCGTCGCTAGCGAAAACGACGCGTTGCACCTCATCTCACAGCTGACGCTGTTCGTTTTCCTGTTGCTGGCAACTTCCAACACCCTGCAACAGGTTGCCGTTGGCAACGACATTAGCCTGAACAGAATAGTTGGCGCAGTCTGTGTCTACCTGCTGCTCGGTGTAATGTGGTCGATCGCCTATTCTGTTCTCGAATTTTCGCAGCCGGGCTCTTTTAAAGGCCTGACCGAGCTGGCTTCTACGGCATGGAATCCGGACTGGATCTATTTCAGTTTTGTGACGATTACGACACTCGGTTACGGTGACATTACACCATTGACACAGACCGCCAGGTCCCTCACTTTCTCAGAAGCGATTGTTGGTCAGTTTTATATCGCGGTGCTCGTCGCGGGGCTCGTCAGCGCATACATCTCTGCGAAGCAAAATAGCAGCAAAAGTGATTGACGGCGTGCTCATTTATCCAATTCTGGTTCAGGCGCAGGTTTTCGCCGCCATAAAGCGTCGAACACGAACACCGCGCCAGTACCATAGATCGTTGCCCATATGAACATTTGCAAGCGCGACCAGAAAGCGGCATCGGCGCTTGCACCGGTCTGGCCATCGAGCACCGCCGGGGCGAGCACTACGATCATCGTCAGGTAACCATACGACCATGTAGCACCTGCCGGGTGCATACCGGCGCCGGCGAATATCTTCGGGCCCATGATCAGGCCAGCCAGTCCAATCAGTAGCACGTATAAAAGGAGTGACGGCCAGATGCTTAGTGCCTGCCAGGCCACTATCGCGCCCATACCACCAATGACCGTCGATATGAGCAGGGACTTTCCCGCCTGGCGTGACTGGTCGACGCCGGCCTGCTGCCCCATAGAGGCGACCTTGATCATGAACGCGGCATAACTGGCGCTCGCGCTGGACAACAGGAACCACAGGATCACGGGCATAACGATAAGCATCGAGCGCCATGCGCTCCGCCGGGCAACCGCGAGGTCCGGCTTCTGCACTTTGGCTTGAACACGCGGCGCCTGCACAGGTTCTGAGCGTGCCATTGAATCGGGAAGAATCGCGTGCGCCACCCATACAAACAGAACGCCGAAGACAGCGCCTGTGCTCAGACCACCCAACAGTGCCAGCACGGCATTTATCGAAACTGTGCCGACCGATGTTACCAGTGCTAGTCCGACGGTTGCGAATACTCCGACTACCTGCGAACCGCCGCGAGCCGTGTAGTAAAAGCTGTGATAGAGGGCAAGCCCCAACAGGAGGATGCCCACCACTCTCTGATTCAGCATGAACGGCAAAAATACCAGCCCCGCATAGATCGCGACAGTGAACACCAAGACGAACTTGATGCCTGCATCGAGCTTCAGCACCGGCAATGGCAGCGACAGAATGAACATCGTAAGCACCGGCGCAATGAATGACATCGGCCAGTTGACGATCTGCGAGAACAGCATCGACAGGGCGGTACCAAGCGCCATGCGCAGTATGCGAACGCTTGCGATACTCATGCGGCTTGCGTCAGCAGACTCAGTGCTGTCGATTACCGAGACCCTGGAATCAGAAGGCATACGTCAGAAGACTGGCAATTCTAATGTAAACCTTGCCAACGAAATTGAAGAGCCAGTGGTCTCCTGTGTAAACGATCACCGAGGCCTGAGATCCCACACGGATATTAAGTCTCTCGGACTGTTTTTCCAGTTCAAACTCGACCTGGACAGGGAAGCGCTGCGCATCACGTAACCATTGACGGTCATTGTCAATCGTGGGCAAGCTGCCCAGCGGCGTGGAACTGACCGAAACACCAAATCCGGTGCTTCGTACGCGGCCGGAAAAGACCCTGCCGGGCAAGGAGTCGAAGAGAATTTCTACGCGGTCACCAGGGTCGATGTGGCCGAGATTATTTTCCGTAAAGTCCGCTTGCACCCAGATGTTGTGAATGGCGATAAACGTCATCAAAGGCGCGCCGGCCGTGGCAAAATTTCCTCTGTCCACCCGGATATCGCTTAACAAGCCATCATCTGGCGCCCGCACGGACGTCCACGACAAATTCAGCTGCGCCTGATCCAGCGCTGCCTGCGCCTGCAAAATGCGGAAGTTTTCGTCACCAGCTTCGCCCAGGTCCTGAATCGCCTTCTCCAGGTTGGCCTGTGCCGCGGCCAATTGTGACTCCGCGACATTTAACGCTGCTTCGGCCTGCTCCAGCCGGCGATCGGAAATGGCGCCAGGATCTTCCTTTTTGATCCGTCGCAAGCGGATTGCATCCTGACTTGCATAAGTCAGGCCTGCCCTTGCCGCTCCCACAGAGGCACGAGCCGCCTCGACGCTGGCCGTCGATGCTCCGGTGGCCTGCCGTGCCGACTGAAGATTCGCCCGCGCATTCTCAACTGCTAACTGATATTGATCGCGGTCTATCCGAAACAGCTCCTGGTCGGCAGACACATACTCGTTATTGGTGACCGCAACGTCCGTGACGATGCCCGAGACCTGGGGTGCGATCGGCACAACGAGCGCATGCACCCGCGCCTGGTTCGTATACGGTGTGACACGATCCGAGATCAGGTACCAGGCCATCAGCACAAGACATGCACCGAGAACAATCAGTGTCCATTTGCGCACCGGGTCCATCGGAGCTTTCACGAAAGTCTCTTCGACTTCCTCCGCAGCGGTTTCCGCTTCATCGTTATTGTTTTTGTCCGTCATTCCTGCTCGCTGATAGTGGTGCGATCCG
>SMWE01000021.1 GCA_004357475.1 Gammaproteobacteria bacterium | reverse complement strand
GGATGGACGAGCCGGTGCACTACACGATTGTCGATACCGGGCCCTGCGAAAATAACGGGGACATGGGTATCAAATCGCCACGGTGACCCGTGCATCGCCGCCACGGATCCTTTGTCGAAGTTGAACCAATACAGGTCCTGGACCACGTAAATATCGCCAGATCGATCAGGGTGAAAATTTCGCTGAACTCGCTGTCGTAATTCTGTCGAAAAACGTTGCTCGTAGCGATCAAGCATATCGCGTCGCAGTCCATCGACGGTGACCTGCAAGACCAGCCTGACGTTTTTTGCGTCCCGTTCACCGGCCGATAAGACCAGCGTTGCAGGAATAATGCTGGCCAGTGAAACAACCAGAATCGGCAAAAGCTTGCCTCTATTGTTCAACGTCAAAATTTATCGCCTGCTCGGATCGCGCCTGGATGGTTTTTGTAATCTCACATCTTTCCGCCTTTTAATCAAGCCGCGGATTGCGGTTGAAGGCTGTCTCAAGTTCCTGTTGGTGAGGATATGCCTGGGTGTCCAAAAATGGAATTGAGTGGAATTGAGGACATCCATGAATTACACATGTCATGTTCCGACTTTTTCTACAGAAACCAATTGGATTTTGTTGGTTGTCCCCAATTAATCCCCCATTGGATGTTTCGGAACCTGGCCGATGTCTGGCATTATCAGGACACTTCAGGCCATCGGCCGTACTAAGAGAGTCAGATAATGCTGAAGCTCCACGGTATATCACTTAGTAATTACACGAACATGGTCAAACAGTGCCTGATTGAAAAGGGTATCGAGTTTGAACAAGTGGACGCTCGCCCAAGCCAGGATGATGACTTTCTAATCAAGAGTCCGATGGGCAAGATTCCGTGCCTGGAGACACCGGACGGTTTTCTCATCGAGACTGCTGCCATTCTCGACTACCTGGAAGATGTTTATCCGACGCCGGCCATGTATCCCACCGACGCATTTGCGAAAGCCAAGGCGCGTGAGATCATGCACGTCGCCGAACTGTACATCGAGGTCGCGGCAAGACGTCATCTCGGCGCCACCTTCTTCGGTGGCGAGCGCTCCGAAGACGCCATGACAGAGGTCAGGCCACAAGTCGAAAAAGGATTGCACGCTGTTACACAATTGGCCGACTTCGGCCCCTATGTCATGGGCAGCGATTTCGGCAATGTCGATATTTTTGTGTACCACTCGTTTCGCCTGGCCCGTATGATTCTTAAGCGGACCTATGACTGGGATATCACCTCGGCGGTCCCCGGGTTTGACACCTACCTCGCCGCCATGGATGAGCGTGACTCAACCAAAAGCGTCGTTGCCGAAAACGAGAAAGCCATGGCCGCGCTCATTAAGTAGATTGCGGCTGCCAAATTCAATAGTGTCGTGTTGTTTGGTTTTTTATTAGGCCCGACTTGCAGGAAGTATTTTCTTATCGTCGGCGTTCCGGTCGCTACACCAAGGAAGTTTTACCAATCGACTTATTTTTGTGTCGCATGATGACGCTATAATCGACAGCAGCTAATAAAGTTGCCAATTTGGTTTTCGTTGACGAAACGTCACAAGTTTTATAAATAAGTGGACGAAATTAAGCTGTTGCGTCGCGATATGGCACTGGCGGACGGTGAGACTGCAAGGATCGTTATGGTTGCGATCGTCCCAAATCGGATAGCCGGCGCGATCGCTATCATGGAAGCTAATCGCCATCATGAACCGTTCCGCAACAAAAAAGCCGGGTGTGGCGCAGGAGTCCGCGCGGCTCCGTCTCGGCGAACTAATACAACTTGCGGATGAGCTTTGCCATCGAGGCCACCGAATCCGCGGTGACGGCGGCAGAATTCTCGATGATGTTCTGGACAACCTGCAGACGCATTGCAATACTACACAAGCGTCAACAAATTCGGACATAGAGGCCAATCGTCGAGCGATTGGTGCCGTCCGGCGTGATTTGCAATCAAGTTGGTTACGCGTTGATGCGATCATCGATGATCTGATGAGTTCTGCCGCGGATGAACTTTACGGATTTGCAAATACTGCCGAATCGCGCATCGCTGCTTGCGAGCGCGCTGTTCATCATCGGCAAGTTGCCAAGAGCATCCAAGCAGAGTCCGATAACGGTCAACATTACTCAAAATCTAAACGCGATCGAGGGTGAGCAGAGAGTACCGCATCCTAGTCGAACTGTTATTCAAGGAATCCAGGGAGAACACTACCAATGAGAGAAAATAAATCTCGAGTGCCACGAACCATTCTGATTTTGTTGACGGTCGGTTTGTTGTCGTCAAACGCGTTTGCCCAGAGTTCCGGAGATAAATCGCGCGAGATTATCCTTTCGCCATATCTTTGGGGCACAGCGATCAGCGGCACGAGTACCGTCGGTGCCTTGCCGCCGCTGGATATAGACGCGAGTTTCGGAGATCTTCTCAGCAATCTTAACTTTGCGATGTCGTTGCATACGGAGTTCCGTTTCAGCGATTGGGTATTTGTCATTGACCCCACTACCTGGCACTCGAAATGGAAGCTGCACTGCCGGACACGATGCCGGTGACGACACAGCCGAAAGCGGAGATTGACATCTGGCTAGTAGAAGCCTGGGTCGGTTATCGCATGTCTGAAATGTGGGAGCTTATCGGCGGGTTACGTTATCAGAATCAGGACATAAGCTTGAGTGACCTGCCCAACCCGCCGTTTCTGGCGGCGAGTGCCGGCCTCGTTAGCGAAGAATGGACCGATTGGTTTCTTGGCACCGGCTGACTACAGACATGGGTAATAAGTGGTTCTTGGTCTGGCGCGCAGATGTTGTCGTTGCCGGAGACTCAGACACCAGCTGGAACACATCGATTTTCTTCAATCGGCGTGTGGGGGAAAAGGGAAACAAGGTGCTGAACCTCGGATACCGGTACTTGGTTGACGACTACAACAATGAGGGTACGTATCGGTGGGACGTTACCCAAGACGGTCCGGTAATCGGTTTTACGTGGGTGTTCTAGACGGAAACGTGGTGGCGTTACTTTTTACTATTGTGGAAGCATTTGGTACCGGCCAGTCTACGAAGGGATGACGGTTGTTTACATCGTGGAGGAGATAGAGCCCGGTGCTGAAACGGAGGTCGAGTTTGAGGAGTACGAGGATGAATAGGTCAACAAGTAAGACCGGTTTACTCCGTACACAACGCCTGGTTGCGGCTCGAGTAAGATTAATTCGGATGCGCTGCGTTTATGACGAAATGCACAGCCCTGAGTAATATTGCACCTCTTAGCTAAATGAGATATGAATGGCAGCATATATTTGTCGTTGCCGTGAACGACTATGCCCACCTGGTTCCAATTGTTGAAGACGAAAAGGATATTTGGCGAATCACTCAATTTTGTCATTAACGAGAAACGATGAAGAATCTAGCTGCAGTATGTCTGGCCATGTTGCTATGCGCCGGAGAGGCGATGGCCGATGCCATCGTGCGCAGTCAGGCGATGTTTGCCGACACGATCGCCGAATACTATGTCGAAGACAATCACCTTCGACTGGAACTGGAAATCGGGATCAATGATGTTGCCGCGTTTCGAAATTTGTTACCCGATGCTTTGTATCAGCGACTTGGTTATGACGAGACGCCACTAAAGGAAAGACTAAGCAAGTTCGCAACCGAAGACATGCCGGTGCTAGCGGATGGAAAGAAACTGGTCGGTCGGTTTACCAGCATTGGCCCGGCAACACGACCTCTGCGCGATCAGATCACCGGCGAGGTGCTACCAACACCCGAAGACGAAGAGACGGTAGTCATTCGCGCGACGATCGTTTTCCCATTCGATGAACGCCCCGAATCACTGACCCTGGTGGCTCCACGGGAGACCGGGATGGCCAATATAGGTTTCGTGCTGTATCACAAAGGCGTCGCCGTTAACGACTATCGCTACCTGAGTAGCGGCAATACCGTTAATCTCGACTGGCAGGACGCCTGGTACTCGTCGTTTCCAGAGCGCAGCATGCGGCGTCAGTACTATTCACCGATGACCGGCTTTATATACGTGGAGCCGTATGAAGTCCGTAAGGAGATCATCGTGCGTCCAGCCGACATACAGCGGTATGTCGATCTGGGGCTCGCTGGCGCGACGACGATTCCCGCAGAACGGCACGACGAGATAAAGGAAAAAATTGTCGAGTTCCTCAGTGATCACTTTCCGGTGAAGATCGATGGCGAGTCCGTGGAAGGGAGTGTTGCTCGGGTCAACTTCCTGAGAAGATCGTTACGCAGCAGTGTTGTCGTGGACAACCAGGACCTCGAGCTCCTGCCGGCGACCGTTGGCGTTATCTATGTTTTCCCTACGGACGGACTACCGCAAACTGTCGAGATGGAGTGGGATCTGTTCAACGACAAAACACCGACGATTCCCGCAGCTACGGTAGACCAGGCTGGCCCGTTGCCGGTCATTCTCGAGCCGGATTTCAGCACACTCCGATGGGAAAACTTCCTCAAGTTTCCGGAATTACCAACCCTTACCAACATTCAGAAACCGCCAACAGTTTTGCAGAGTGTCGCCGGCTGGGGACGCTGGTTGATGTTGGCGCTAAGCATCGTATTGCTCGCCGGTTTGCTGAGATCGTTGTTTACGAAGCGGACATTGTCTGTACCGCTGTTGTCATTTTCACTGTCGGCGCTGGCAATTACTGTCGTGTTTTTCCATCAGCACCGTCAAGTGGCAATGAATGACGAGCGCCTGACGCAGCTTGTTGGCGATCTTCTGCACAACGTCTATCGCGCCTTCGACTATCGTGGCGAGGAAGTAATTTACGATGTGCTTGAGAAAAGCGTTTCGGGCGAATTGCTCACTGAAATTTATCTCGAAACACAAAAAGGTCTGGAGTTGGCGAATCAGGGCGGCGCTCGGGTCAAGGTCAAGACGACTGAGGTAAACAACGCGGAATTGCGCAACCGCGACGGCAACCGCTTGACGATCGAAAGTGACTGGAAGGTATCTGGCTCAGTAGGCCATTGGGGTCACATCCATCAGCGCACCAACGGTTACCGGGCAAACCTCGAGATCAGCGTAATCGACGGCGTTTGGAAGTTAACGGGCCTCGAGATTCTCGAGGAGCAGAGGCTTTAGAATCGCGATGATCAACATCAGCGAGCTGGCATTTAGATACCGGGGACGTGGATCGAACCTGGAATCGTCTTTTAGCATGCAGGTCCAAGAGTTTGCAGTTCCGCTGGGTGCCAGCACGGCGCTTGTCGGGCCAAGCGGATCCGGTAAAACGACGCTGCTTGGACTGATCGCAGGCACGCTGCGAGCCACTTCGGGAAGCATCATTGTCAACGACCAGGCAATTACAGGTTTCAGTGACAATGAGCTCGGTCGATACCGTATCCGCAGTGTCGGGCAGGTGTTCCAGGCCTTCGAATTACTCGGTTATCTAACGGTCATCGAGAATGTCATGTTGCCCTGGTATATCTCAGGCAACGGGGTGAAAGCGGATATTCGAAAGCGTGCCGCAGACTTATTGCTCGACGTTGGTCTCGAGTCAAAACAAAGCGCAATGCCTGGCGAGTTGTCGCAAGGCGAACAGCAACGCGTCGCCGTGTGCCGCGCCATGCTCAATAATCCTCCGGTGCTGCTGGCGGACGAGCCCACCGGCAACCTCGACCAGGCCAACAAGCAAAACGTCGTCGATCTGCTGGTGGAGCAGGCGAAACGCAACAACAGCACATTGCTGATGGTTACGCACGACGAATCGCTGCTCAACAAATTCGATTCCGTGCTCGACATGCGTAACGTCGCACAACCGTTAGAAGTAAAGAGTCAGCGATGAGCGGCGCATTGTTCCTTGGTTGGCGTTATCTCGCGCGTCACCGTTTCAAGAGCGGCATCCTTATTGCGTCAATTACCTTGATGTTGTTTCTGCCTGCCGCGACCCGGTTACTGGTTCAAGATAGCGCGACTGCGCTGACTGCACGCGCGGATCAAACGCCATTAATACTCGGTGCGCGCGGCAGTGAACTCGAACTCGTTCTGAATACGCTTTATTTTCACGCTGAAACGCCGGCGGAAATCGAAAATCGGACCTTTGTCGAAGCGCAGTCCACAGGCCTTGCGGATTTCATTCCGATTCATTCGAGATTCCATGCCCAGGGTGCTCCTATCGTCGGTACGTCACTCGACTACTTTGATTTTCGTGGTTTGCACGTTGCCAGTGGCCGGCAAATGGGGTTGCTCGGCGAGTGCATCATTGGCGCCAACGTGGCGAGACGTCTTGGACTCGGCCCCGGTGATTCGATCATCTCGTCCCCGGAGACCGTCTTCGACATCGCGGGTGTCTATCCACTCAAGTTGACGATAGCAGGTGTGATGGAAGCCGCTGGTACTGCAGATGATGACGCTGTTTTTGTCGACGTAAGAACATCCTGGATTATCCAGGGTCTCGGCCATGGTCACGTCGACCTGGCAGAGCCGGAGGCCGGCGGTGCCGTACTCAGCCGCCGCGACGGTGTGGTCACTGCCAATGCCTCGCTCACTCAATATGCCGAGATAACGCGGGACAACATATCCGCGTTTCATTTCCACGGGTCGGCAGAGTCGTTTCCGCTGACCAGCGTCATTGCCGTGCCGCCCGATCAGAAAAACACTGCCCTGTTGCGTGGCAGGTACCAGGACAACGAGTTGCTGCAGCTTGTTGTGCCGGGAAATGTTCTCGATGACTTACTGGAGACCGTGTTCGCGGTTCAGAACTACGTGATCCTCGGGTTAGCTATCTTAAGTTTCGCCACGATCGCCGTTATCACACTGGTATTCCTGTTATCGCAGCAATTGCGGAGGGGCGAGTTTCATACGCTGTTAAGAATTGGAGCGTCCAAAGGCTACGTTGCTATTCTCGTCGCCTCGGAGATCGGTTTCGTGTTTTTACTTAGCGCGATACTCGCGGCAGGCCTTACGTTGGTCACGCGTTATTACGCAATGCAGATACTACAGACGTTCCTGACCTTATGATTATCTCTCGACCCCTATTAATATGTATGGTCTTACTCGTTGCCGCTTGTAGTAGCGAGGAGCATCAGGAAGACAGCAAAAGCGCCGCAGCCACGAAAGCCGAAAACGCGCTTGTTGTTACCAGCAACTACCCACTGTTTTTCTTTGCAAGCCGGATCGCGGAGGGCGTCGATGTCGCACCTGAGATCGTCCTGCCGGACATCGAAGGCGACCCGGCGCTTTGGATTCCGAGTGCGGAACAGATTCAACTCTTACAGTCGGCAGATGCGGTGATCCTCAATGGCGCCGGTGCGGAATCCTGGCTGAACCTGATAACGATCAATCGACGGCATCTCGTTGATACCTCGGTCAATATCACAGATCGATTGATTCCACTCGAGGATTCGGTCCAGCATCAGCACGGCCCGGAAGGCGAGCACTCTCACCAGGGCACGGCGTTTACGACCTGGCTGGATCCGCAGCTTGCCATCGAACAAGCTCAGTCAGTGACCGCCGTGCTGATCGGACTCGTCCCGTCGGGCGAAACAAATTTTCGGGAAAACATGGCGAAACTGGAACAAGAACTGACGCAGCTTGATTCACAGCTTGCCGAAGTGTTCGCGCAATTCGATGGTCGGCCCGTATTGTTCTCACACCCTGTCTATCAGTATTTGCAGCGTCGCTACGATATCAACGGACAAAGCGTGCATTGGGAACCCGAACAAGAGCCAACCACGTCAGCCTGGATCGCGATGCAACAGCTAACCGCCGCGCACCCGGCGATGATAATGATCTGGGAGGACAAACCGCTGGAGTCTACAGCTCAGCGCTTATCCGACGTCGGCATAACATCCATCCACTTCAATACGGTCGTGAACAGACTTGACCAAGGCGACTATTTCAGTGTGATGCGAGCAAACGTAGAGAGAGTTTCAGGCTTCTTGCTGACGTGTTGGGCAGTGGATTGATTGACGCTCCACTATTTGGGGGTTCGCTCTTTTGGTGGTAGACACAAAAGATCAATTCCCACCGGGTGGGAGTGGATTCTGTTGGGATAGTGGGGGAATTGGGGAGCGTTGATTACGAAGGTAACGTCCGGGGCGGGCGTCCGTAACAGACCCGCGATCATAAACCTGTTCACCGGCAACCCATACAGCGATTATTCCATCCGCCAATGAAAGTGGTGATTCTGGGGTGGCGTGGTCCACGACCGTCTCAGGATCAAACAATACGAGGTCCGCCGCCCAGCCTTCGCGCAAATACCCTCGGTGAGTGAACCCCATGTTATCTGCGGTCTGACCGGTCATTTTTCGCACCGCCGATTCGAGGCTCATCAGTGGCTGCTGCCGAACATAGCGCGCGAGGATTCGCGGAAAAGTCCCTCTGCCTCTTGGGTGAAGATCCATCAATCCACCATCCGTGCATATATTCGTATATTCCCACAACAATAGGTCTTGGATGTCCTCTTCGATCATGCTGGTGCCGATGATCGCGTCGGCACCTCGCCCAGTCTCCTCGGACATGCGCAAGGACTCCCCAGCCAATTGCATAAATGCGGTAACCGGATCGATTTCGCGAAGCGCCGCGATTTCGGTCATTGTCTTGCCGACATATTCTGGCTGTGGCTCAAATCGGGTCATCCAAAGTCCATCGGGAGGTGCCAGTTGATCGAGCGCAAATGCAACGGCCTCACGATCGGTCGGGTCGCGTTCGGGCAAGAGCACCATCATATTGGACTGCCAGTATTCGTACGGATATATATCAGCGGTGATATCAATGCCTTCTGCCCGGGCCGCATCGAGCTTCGTCAGCAGATCCGGGGCGTGATGCCAGAGACCTTTCATGGCCAGTTTGATGTGCGATATCTGCACAGGCATGCCGGTGACCCGGCCAATCTCTATGATTTCGTCAATCGCATCATTGAGCCATCGGTCTTCGCTGCGTATATGACTGATATAACGTCCGCCCGCAGCGGCCGTAATTTGCGCGAGCGCCAATACCTCCTCGGTGTCCGAGTAAATACCGGGGTCGTATTCCAGGCCAGTGGACAATCCCATCGCGCCACCGGCCATCTCCTGCACCAGCAGCTCACCCATGGCGACCAATTCTTCACTGGTCGCCACGCGTCGATAATCTTCACCCAGAATCTGTTTCCTGATGGTGTTATGGCCGATATAGGTGCCGATGTTGACAGTTGTTCCGATACTTTCCAGCTGTCGAACGAAATCGGCGAGCGGATACCGCGAGCCACCATCCTGACCGACGATCACCGTGGTAATTCCCTGACTAATCACCGCCAATGCATCTGGGTGATCGAAAATCAGGCTGTCAGCGTGGCTGTGCGTATCGATGAAGCCCGGCGCCAGGACAAGGCCGGCGCCATCAAATATCTTTTCTCCCTTCGCAGCTTCAAGCTGGCCCAGTGCCAGAATTTGGTCACCACGAATACGAACGCTTCCCTGGTATCCGGGATCTCCGCTGCCATCGACAATCCGCACATTGCTTATAAGCGTAGAATCGG
>SMWE01000020.1 GCA_004357475.1 Gammaproteobacteria bacterium | reverse complement strand
CGTTTCAATACAGCAGGTAGATATACGCATTGTACTAAGCGATGACCTGCAGCATTAAACTGGTTGCATGACTATGTCTCCGACATCGGCAGGCGGGATTGGCTGTGATACCGCCTGGACTAAAAGCGTAGCCCAAACGCTGGCAGATCTTCAAGTTGACCCCTTGCTCGGCCTGAAAACCAGCGAAGCTGAGTCTCGCCAGCGCCAATTCGGCAGAAACCAGCTGAAAGCGGCGCAACGCCGCAGTGTTCTGTCCATATGGACCGACCAATTCAAAAGTGTTGTCATCTGGCTGCTGGCAGCGGCGTGCGTGCGCGCATTCTTTTTCGCTGATCATGCAGAAGGCTGGCGATTTTCGCCATCATCGTAATAAATGCCTCTCCCCGCCAATTGGTCAATGGCACTGAACTCGATGAGCTTATTGCACAATCTTCAGATACGGATCTTTTGGCCGCGCAAATCTTCTCGCGTGTAACGCCCGAACAAAAACTGAATCTGATCGACTTTTATCAACGCCAGGGCTCTGTCGTTGCTATGACTGGTGATGGCGTCAACGATGCGCCGGCGCTCAAGAAAGCCGATATCGGCATTGCGATTGGAAAGTTTCGGTTGGGATTCTTGACTTCACCGGCCACATTGGATGCGTCGATCCAGCCATCATAGGTAAACAGCACGATCGCGACGCACAGGCCAACAAATCGCAGGAATTCCAGCAGTCCCTGCTCATCGGTCACCGTATCGACAGAGACTGGGGACTCTGCGGCCGCTGTCGCAACAAAGATGCTGCCGGCAATCAGGGCACAATGAGGCCGGCGACCTTTATGGCTGTCAGCACGATCTGGGTGCGGCCGCCCCACTCGGCACCACGCAGGTTGACTAATGCGAAAAAGACGATTGCAGCCACTGCCCAGGTCAGTTGCATGCCCGTGGAGCCTGTGCCGAAAACCTGGTTTGCCAGTTGGCCAAAGAGAATTGCAATGCCGGCGATGGCACCCGGCCCGCTGACGAGCACCATCATCCATGCCTGCATGAACCCGGCGAACGGGCCGCAGGCCTCTGTGGGGCATGGTAGGAAACGCCTGCTTTCGGTATGAGTGTAGAAAGCTCAGCCAGCGTCAGCCCGCCGCAGAGTGTAATGAATCCACAGAGCGCCCAAAAAAATAGACCTGCCACTCACTTGTCGCAATGGCGGTGAGCTCTCCCGGGATGAAAAATATCCCGGAGCCGATCATGTCTCCGATAACGACCGCAAGGATCGCGGAGAGACCCAGCTTTTTTTTCCGTGGCATAAAAATTATTGTCGGCGCGACCAGCAAGTTGCGACAGCGCACGACATTACAGGTCTTGTGAGATTCGTGGAAGTGCTATCCTCGCCCCATCTCGATCCCGGGGCGGTTAGTGTATTCAAACACGTCGCATAATTCTTGCTAACGCTCGACGCAACCGCTGTTGCCGAGGCGCTGCCCTACGATCAGCTGATCGATGCACTGGCAACCGCGTTCGGCGGTGAATTCGAAGTGCCACTTCGTGCGCACCATGAGGTACTGCTTGCAGACGGTAACCCGGGAACTTTGCTGTTGATGCCGGCGTGGCAGTCGGGTGGCAGCATGGGAGTAAAGATTGCCACTGTCTTTCCCGATAATGCGGCGCAGGGCTATCCGTCTGTCTTCGCCACTTACATCCTGATGAGCGGGCAGACCGGCATGCCGATCGCGGTCCTTGATGGCGCGGAGATTACACTTCGCAGAACAGCGGCCGCATCTGCACTTGCATCGACCTGGTTGTCGAGAAGCAATTCGACCAAACTATTGATGGTGGGCACCGGCAACCTTGCACCATACCTCATTGCTGCACACGTGACAGCCCGGCCAATCACTGAACTCTGCATCTGGGGACGGCGCAAAGAGGCTGCCGGGAAGCTGGCAGCCACGCTTGCCACATCATCATTTTCGGTCACCTTATCTGACGATCTCGAAGAAGCCGTCAGTCGGGCGGATATCATCAGTTGCGCGACGCTTGCAATCGATCCACTGATTCGAGGCGCATGGTTGAAGTCAGGTCAGCATCTCGATTTGGTAGGCTCGTTTAAACAGGACATGCGGGAAGCGGATAGCGAAGCCGTATCGCGCGCGGATGTTTATGTCGACACAAGGGCTGGCACGATGTCAGAAGCGGGTGAAATTGTGCACGCTGTCAATGACGGCTCGTTCCATGCGTCGGACATCAAGGGTGAGCTTCGGGATCTTGTTACGGGAAATGCCGGCGGGCGTATATCCGACAAATCGATCACTCTGTTCAAGTCGGTTGGTACCGCGCTCGAAGATCTGGCCGCCGCAGAACTGGCCGTGAAGAATTACCTGCGCGACGCTTAGGGGAAAAGCCAATCGCTGGTTCGGGTTCCGGGCTAAAGCCCCTGCTACAAGCTCCTTATTGTCGAACCAGGCCATCCTTCAGAATTTCGGCAGAGATAGCGACCGCCTGTTCCGAGACTGCGGATGCGACGGTTTCGCTGTTAAATATCAACGACTGGATCGCCCAGACTTTTTTCTCAGCACGCGTATCGTAGACTTCGACAACGAAGGAAATGGTCGATCCGGCCTTGATGCTGGTGGGAATATTCAGCTCTTCATAGTCGTAGCCATACCAGTCAAATAGTCCGCCGGTCGGTCGATTCGCGACCAGGTCTGCCCGGTCTTGCCCTTGCATGCGAGTCAGGATAACCGCGTCAAATTCCCTGGCCCTGATTACGTTGCTCAGGATATTGCGCGTTAATTGTGGATGGCGGCCGACAACCGTGAAATAAGGTGTAGCCAGGGCTCCGTCACCGGAAATCGCTGCTGCAACCGCTTGTTCAAACTGTGCTCTTGTCGGGAGGTCGCCGGCCACGCTGATAACCAGTATGTTGCCGAATGGCGCCGCACCTTCGATGTCGTGGACGGTTTTGATAATGTTGCCGCCTGACGTTGTTCCGCAGGCGCTGGCCATCGCCATCACAGCGAAGAGGGAAGGCAGGTTGAGGCGGCTTAGTTTCTGCACTCTGGCTTACTCATGACGATAAGAAATCGAGGCTTCGTCGCTGCGCGTACATCCATGTGCGCAGCGGCATAAGTACATGCATGTACCAAAAGGCGTACGGTGAGGGAAAATATACCATTAGTAGAGAAGGTCCTTCCATGATGCCGGTAACAAGCTGTTACCGTGTAATATACTGCGCTCACTGATGCGGCAGAGCGGCTGCCCCGCCAACCGTGCATGTTCCGACTACAACAAAAACACTCACGAAAACAACCTGATACAGGACCCAGACCCGATGTTACGCTCATTTTCGCACAACAGTCCGTCGGCCGGGCAATAACGGGCGGAATTTTGGTGGTGCTGGTATCTGGCTGGATCTGGACGACGGTATCCATGCAAACGGGACGGGTATTTCCATGGTTCTCGATCCTGATCGGTATCATCGTCGGCCTGGCGGTACAAAGAGCTGGTCGTGGACTCGACTGGCGATTTCCTGTGATTGCTGCGGTCCTTGCATGGTGCGGCGCCTATGCAGGCAACCTGATGATCGGCATCGTCGAGACCGGGCGTTACATCGAGGCCCGTCCGTTTACTGTGCTTGCCGGTCTGTCGAGGGACACGATGGAGAACTTTTTTGCAATTACAATCGGCCCGGTTGATCATATCTATGCGTTTTGCGCAGCAGGCGTTGCCTCGTTCCTGGCTAAGCGGCGGCTGAACCGGCGTGAGGTTCTGGCAATCAGAACATTGAACCGGGAACACCGGTGACCGAAGGCGCGCTCGAAATTTACGGTGAACACATCTTCAACAGCAGCAACGTCTTTGCGAGGCGTTCGAATTACGTGCCGATGACGAACACATGAGTACGAAAATTGAATTTTTCTACGACTACGTCAGTGTGTACTCCTACCTGGCAGACAGCCGCTTGAGTCAGTTGACCGGGGCGGGAATCGTGTACCGGCCGATGTTTCTCGGCGCAGTCATGGAGGCTACCGGCAACCGTCCACCCGGGACCGTCGAAGCGAAGGGGAAATACCTGCGGGTGGATATTGAACGTTGGGTAAAGCGTTATTCACTGACATTCAATATGAACCCGCTATTTCCGCAAAATACTCTGAAGGCATTGCGGCTGGCGTTGGTCGCACAGAAACAGGGGGCGTTCGAGCCCGTTCACCGGGCCTTGTTCGATGCGATCTGGGTGCAGGAAAAGGACCTCAACGATGAAAATGTACTTGCAGAGATTGCAGAAAAGGCCGGTCTGGCGTTCGAAGATATCGAAGATGCGGCTATCAAGGATGAATTAAAGGTGTGCACCGGGGAAGCCGTCGATCGAGGTGTGTTCGGTGCGCCGACATTTTTCGTCGGCGATCAAATGTTTTTCGGCAATGATCGCTTTGAATTTATTAATGATGCTCTCGAAAATTGTGACAGGGGTTCGTAGGAACTCGCCCCGGCTTACGCGGTCACATACCCCGGCGCTGCGGCATGTTTGGCCGGAATCATCGCGAGTTGTTTGTGCACCAGGTATTCCACGCTCTCGATCGCGTCGCTCACCCCAAGAAAGTACGGCGGACTCCGCCGCAACAATTGCCAGTCACTTGTTTTGAGGATTCGTAGCAGATGCATTAGATTCATCTTGATGGCTTCGACGTAAGGATTGGCGCCATCATAGAGAACCTCGATATAGCGATACGCCCGATTGAATTTCAACTCGAGCCGTTCTTTCGAAACCTGCTGATAAAAGCCGGGTGTCTTTCTCAGCAGATCGATACCAGACTCATAACGAACCACGTATTCACCGGGGCCTGCGCTTTCAACGGCGATACCACCCAGGACGAATTCCTTGTAGAGGCGGTCACGGCACTTTTCGAGGTAGCAGCGATCCGCCATTTGTGCAATCAGATCCGCGGTGCCGATCAGATGCCCGCATATTGCATCACGCGGATCGTCGAGCTCTATCTTGTCGAGATCGAGTTCAAATCCAGTGAAATGCACGATCATGCTGCTGACGCCGACGTCCCGCGACATGCCAAGTTCCGGCAAATAGCGGCGCAGAAAATCTGCACTTCTTGATACGTGATATAAGGTGAATTCGGCACCATTGCGGAAGTTGCTGTCGCGTTCCTTGTGACGTATGTAGCCGGAATCGTGAAACAGTGAGGTGACGATCGCCATTTGTACCCTTTGCGCGCCAAGGCGCTCGGCGGGATCAACGCTGCGTTCATAGCCGACCACCAACCGGGTCAGGGCCAGCGTCATGTCGAGGGTATGCTGCAAGTCGTGATAGGTCGTGTCGCAGCCGTGGTAGCCGGGATAGTGGCCGGTGAAGAGCCGCTCGAAGTCGTGGAACGCAAGCCACAGCGTGTCGAATGAGGCGCCGGGGAAGGTAGCGGCGAACAGTTCATGGACAGCGTCGCGTACCGCGGCAGGTTTGCTCACCTGCACGGCATTGGTTACATCAAAGTCATTGCGCCGATCCTGGGACACCATTCTTTTCTTTTTTTTGCCAGGGGTCAGGGTAGCCGTGTTGCTATGGTCGGGTTTCGTGTAAGTTTTCATGCTTTGCCCCGTCGTGCTTAGCTTAACGGAAAACCACCCCTGAATCGGCCAATAATTGGCTCAATGGCGAGAAATGATACACGCTGCACGGCAAATTCAGAGACATTGTTCCGGGAATATGTCAAATCGCTGGAACCTGCAGGGAGAATTCGGCGATCACCGGAGCATGGTCGGACGGGCGCTCCCAGGTCCGCGGATCACGATCGATATAGCTGGCCTGACAGGCAGCGCTCATGACCTCGCTGGTCAGGATCAGGTCGATACGCAGGCCGGCGTTCCGTTGAAATCCGGCGCGACGGTAGTCCCACCAGCTGAAAGTTTTCTCGGGCTGCTCGAAATTACGGTACACATCCGTCAAGCCCAGCTGCAGCAGTTTACCCAGCGCTTCGCGCTCAAGCGGACTACATAGAATATCATCGCCCCACTTAGCGGCGTCGTACACATCACGATCATCGGGCGCGATATTGAAGTCACCGAGCACGACGAGCTTGTCGTGGATTTTCAGTTCGCCTTCAAGGAAGTCCATCAAGGCCGCCAGCCAGCCCAGCTTGTACTCGTATTTTTCCGAACCTACGCTTTGACCGTTGGGTACGTACAGGTTAATGATGCGTACGCCATCGATGGTCGACGCCAGGATGCGGCGTTGTGGATCTTCGAAACCCGGAAAATCGCTTACATGGTCTGCCGACGGGTTGCGGCTGATAACGGCCACGCCGTTATAGGTTTTCTGCCCGCTCGCGACCGCCTGATAGCCTGTTTCCGCAAAGGACTCCTCCGGGAATGCCTCGGTAACCTGCTTGATCTCCTGCAGTACAAGCACATCGGGCTTTGCACTGGCCAGCCATTCAAGGACGTGCGGCAGCCGGACATTCAGAGAATTCACGTTCCAGGTTGCGATTTTCATGCTGCTTTGCTGATACCGCTCTGACGCAACAACGCATCCAGTGTTGGCTTGCGGCCGCGGAATGCAACGTAGGCTTCCATGATGTCGCGGCTGCCTCCGACCTCCAGGATCTCCATTCGAAAGCGTGCAGCGGTGGCCTTGTCAAATATTCCTGATTCCTCAAATGCAGAAAACGCATCGGCTGCCAGGACCTCGGCCCACTTGTAGCTGTAATAGCCGGCCGCGTAGCCGCCGGCGAAAACATGTACAAAACTATGCGGCAGACGATTGTACTCAGGGTAATTGATCAGCGCGATTTCCTTGCGAACTTCCTCGAGAACAGCGAGTGTCTGTCCGCCCTCAGCGGGATCGTAGTTGACATGCATGCGAAAATCGAACAGTGCGAATTCGATTTGACGCAACATGGCAAGCGCCTCGCCGAAATACCGGCTACGGTGCAAGCGATCAAAGATTTCCCTCGGTAACGATGCGCCTGAGCGGTAATGAGCCGAACACTGTTCGAGTACCTCGTGATGCCAGGCAAAATTTTCCATGAACTGGCTGGGCAACTCGACTGCATCCCACGGCACGCCATTGATCCCGGCGATGCTCGGAAAATCTACCTGGGTCAGCAGGTGATGCAGCATATGGCCGAATTCATGAAACAATGTGAGTACGTCATTGTGCGTCAACAATGAAACGCCCTGGGCATCGAGCGGCGAAAAGTTGCAAACGAGATATCCAACCGGCGGGGTTGTGTCACCGGTCAGGTTTTTTCGGATAACGCATTCGTCCATCCAGGCACCGCCGCGCTTGCCTTTCCTGGTGTAGAGGTCTGTGTAAAAGCTGCCGAGTAATTGCCCTTCCTTGTCTCTTACTTCGTAATAGCAGACGCTTTCATGCCAGGCGCAAATGCCGGATCGCGCAGTGACGATAATGCCGTAGAGCTTTTTGACCAGGTCGAAAAGACCCGCCTGCACAACAGTCGCCGGGAAATATTTCCGAAGCTCGTCATCGAAAATCGAGAATTTCTTTTGCTTCAGCTTCTCGAGATAATAGGTGACGTCCCAGGCCTCCAGCGGCGCGTCCGCGAATTCCTGGATTGAATCAAGTTCCTTTTGTGCCGCGGCCCGGGTCCTGCCGGCGAGTTCTGTCAAAAAGTCCAGTACTTCGCCAACCCCGGCTGCCATCTTGGTAGCCAGCGAATACTCCGCATAGTTTTTGAATCCAACCAAAAGCGCAGCCTCGTGCCGCAGTGCGAGGATTTTCTCGATGATTTCGCTGTTGTCCCATTGTTCGTTGCCGCCTTCATCTGATGCCCGCGTCGACCACGCCCTGTAGAACGAAGCACGGAGGTTCCGGTCGTCGCCGTGTGTGACGACGGCGTGATAAGTTGGATAATCGAGTTTCAACCACCATCCGTCCTGGTCCAGTTCGGCCGCCTCTTGACGGGCCCGGTCGACGACTTGCTGCGGCAGGCCGGCTATCTGCGCCTGGCTAGTCGCGTGAAAATGCCAGGCGTCGGTCGCGTCCTGGACGTTTTGATCGAATTTGGCCTGCATCGTGGCGAGTTCTTGCATCAACTCCTTGTATCTCGCTTTCTCTACGTCCGGTAACGCCACACCGGCAAGCTTGAAGTCCCTCAATTCCTGCTTCACGAGCATGCGCATGGCGTCCGTCGCGTCCTCCGCCATGGTGTCGGCGATCTGCTGGTAAGCCTGCTGGAGTTGCTTGTTGTGTGATAATTCGGTCGCATGTTCGGTCATTAATGGCAGCGACGTGTTGTAGGCCTCGCGCCATTGCGGATCCTCCAGAACGCTTTGCAAGTGGCTGACGGGCGACCAGACACGGCTGAGTTCATGGCTCATTTCTTCGAGCGGCACGATCAGCGATGAGAAAGTTTTTGCTGCGGGATTGTTAAGTAAACACTTGAGCTTTCGACAGTGTGCTGCGATAAGCTCTCGCAGCGCCGATTCTGCGTGTTCAGGCCTCAAGTCGTCGAAGCGCGGTAATGCGGATGTGTCCAGTAATGGGTTCGACATAAAGAGTTGGCTTTGCAAACAGGCGGCAGGATGTTAGCACACGCCCACTGCAGGAAAGCGGCAATAAACTGCCAAAAGGATTGAGAAGTGAGCACAAGTTTTGACCTGATTGTTATCGGCGGCGGCAGCGGTGGCCTGGCCCATGCACAGCGCGCCACAGAATACGGCGCGAAAGCCGCAGTGATTGAATCGGGCCCGCTCGGTGGCACCTGTGTGAACGTTGGCTGCGTGCCGAAAAAAATCATGTGGTACACGGCGCATTATGCGCACATGCTCAAGCATGCAGGGGATTTTGGTTTTGATGTGTCCGTGAGAGGACACGAATGGTCAGACGTCAGGAAAAAGCGCGACGCATACATCTCGCGACTGAATGATATCTACGAGAAAAACCTCGACAAACACGACGTTACCTACCTGAAGGGCCAGGCTAAATTCCTGGACTCTACAACGGTCGATGTCGGAGGGCAGCAATACACAGCAGAGAAAATTATCATCGCGACAGGCGGCTTTCCAATCGTTCCACGCATCCACGGCGCGGAGCACGGCATAACTTCTGACGGTTTTTTTCAATTGCCCGAAAGACCGCAAAAGGTGGCGCTGATTGGCAGCGGGTATGTCGCGGTCGAACTTGCTGGCATATTCAACGGGCTGGGATCGAAAACGTCAATACTGGTCCGCAAGGACGGTGTCCTACGAAACTTCGATCCAATGTTGCGTACCGAACTCGAGGCGGCTATGAGATCAAGTGGCATGACCCTGGAAACAGGGGTCGTTCCGCACGAGCTGAAGAAGTCAGCTGCCGGCATTCGCCTTTTTGCAGAAGACGGGCGCGAATTCGGTGACTATGACGCCGTAGTCTGGGCGGTAGGCCGGGCACCGAACACGGAAGGCCTCGATCTGGAAGCTGCAGGCGTAGAAGCCGATGGCTACGGATTCGTGGCCACCGATAAATGGCAAAATACCAATGTTGATCATATTTTCGCGCTTGGCGATGTGACGGGCAGAGCGGCTCTGACGCCAGTCGCCATTGCGGCCGGGAGACGGCTCGCGGACCGTCTTTATGGCGGCATGAACGATCGCCGCCTTGAGTACGAGTTGATTCCGACCGTTATTTTCACGCATCCACCGATCGGTACCGTAGGGCTTACCGAGGATCAGGCGCGTGAACAGTACGGCGATGACATTAAAATTTACGAGACGCGCTTCGATCCGATGGTCTACGCCTTCAGTGAGAACAAGACCCCGACTGCGATGAAGTTGGTGACTACAGGCACAGAAAGAAGAATCGTTGGCTGTCATATCATCGGCGACGGCGCCGATGAAATGTTGCAGGGGTTTGCAGTTGCTGTGCGCATGGGTGCAACCAAGAAACAATTCGACGACACAGTCGCCATTCACCCGACGAGTGCAGAAGAACTCGTCACTATGCGCTGACAGAATACTGCTTCAGCGGGGAGAGCATACTTATAAAAACGCCGCTCATTTCGAAACAGAGTTTTTCAACAGAATGGACGCGAAGCAGACATCGATCCCGGTTCAATCTGACTGTATCTGTCAGATCCGGTAGCGATCGCCACAGTTACATCATCTGAACCAGGGATATGAGTAAGCTGTTCCTAAACAACGTTATGCGGTAATAGAGATTTGCTTCAGGATAGCAGCGGTGTCCGGCCGCACGCCACGCCAGAGGTAGAACGATTCTGCGGCCTGCTCAACCAGCATCCCCCAGCCCATCAGCGAACGTGCAGCACCGTGTTCCTTGGCCCAGCGTGTAAATGGTGTCGCAGTCATTGCATAGGACAGGTCATAACAAATCGTGTGTTCACTAATGGCATCTTCGGGATATGGCGGCGTCTGGCCGGTCAATCCGGCAGAGGTCGCATTGACTACAAGATCATAGACCGGCGGTTTACGCACATCCTCAAAACGGCACGCGGTCACAGGACCTTGCGTGGAAAAATGTTCCGCCAGTGATTTTGCCCTGGAAACGGTTCGATTGGCAATCATCAGTGACCTGGGCTTGGTATCCAGGAGCGGCGAAATAATGCCGCGCGTCGCACCCCCCGCACCAAGGACAAGGATGTTTGCATCTTCGAGCTCCAATCCGAGATTCGATTGCAAATCACGCAGGAAGCCGACACCGTCCGTGTTGTCGCCGAAAATTTCGCCATCCTGAAACACCAGCGTATTAACGGCTCCGGCATTGCTGGCGCGCTCACTCATGTCGTCAACGAGCCGCGTTACCTCGCTCTTGTGCGGTAGCGTAATGTTCAGGCCCTTGCCCCCGGTTTTTGCAAATTGCCTGATCGCCGATTCCAGCTTGTCGGGCGCAACCTGCAGCAGCTCGTACTGAATACTCTGTCCGGTTTGCAGGGCAAACAGCCGGTGAATCACCGGCGAGCGGCTATGCGATACCGGATCGCCCATAACAGCGTAGCGGTCGATGACGGTAGTGGCTGCGGGCGCATTGCTCATTGGAACAGCTACTCGGCCAGCCAGCGAGCTGCCTGTAATGCGTAGTAGCTCAGTATGGCGCAGGCGCCGGCACGCTTGATCGAAAGCAGTGCCTCGAGCGCAGCCGATCGCTCGTCAAGCCAGCCTGCAAGACCTGCCGCTTTGATCATCGCGTACTCGCCACTGACCTGGTAGGCCAGTGTGGGCACCTGGAACTCGTCCCGCACTCGCCTGATGACATCCAGGCAGGGCATGGCGGGCTTTACCATGACCATGTCGGCGCCCTCTGCCAGGTCCAGGCTAACTTCGTGCAGTGCCTCATCACTGTTCGCCGGGTCCATCTGGTAATTGCGCTTGTCAGCACCGGCAAGGTTAATGGTTGAGCCGACCGCGTCGCGGAATGGCCCGTAAAAACAGGAGGCATATTTGGCGGCGTAGGCCAGGATGACCGTATTGCAATGCCCCTGTGATTCCAGGGCACTGCGAATCGCGCCAATCCGCCCGTCCATCATGTCGGACGGCGCGACCACATCCGCACCGGCATCGGCATGTGATACGGCCTGGCGTACCAGCATCTCGAGAGTCTCGTCATTCAGCACATAGCCTGATTCGTCGATAATGCCGTCCTGACCGTGCGTGGTGTAAGGATCAAGGGCCACGTCGGTGATCACCGCAAGCTCCGGCAGTTCGCTTTTGAGTGCGCGCACGGTCCGCTGCACGAGGCCATCCGGGTTCGCACATTCCTCGCCTTGCAGGCTTTTTTGTCCGGCATCGACCACCGGAAACAGGGCAATGGCGGGAATTCCGAGCGCGTGGGCAGCGGCTGCCTCTTTCAGCAGGCCATCGATACTTTGTCTCGAAATCCCCGGCATTGATTCGACCGGCTCGGAGCGACCCTCGCCATCGAGCACGAAAAGCGGGTAGATCAGATCCGACGAACCGAGTCCGGTTTCGGCCGTAAGCCGGCGCAAAGCCGCGCTTCGGCGGGTCCGGCGCATGCGAGTTGCGGGGAACAAAGCCCTTGTGAATGGTCTCATATCAATGTCTTGCGCCCACGAAGCTTGGATTTTCCCTGTATTTCGGTAGGGTTTCCACGCCTGAATCACAAAAACACCAAGGGCGGGTAATAATTGCTTAGGGAAACGGGTCACCTCGTATGAACAGCAGTAATGCGGACTTGAAGCGCAGACAGCGCTTTGACAGGGTCGTCAGCGTACTTCACAAGGATTTGTACCGGTATGCGGCATGGTTGTGCCGCGATCCGGGAATAGCCGAAGAAGTCGTCCAGGAGTCGCTTTTCAGGGCCTGGAAGTCTCTGGATGCGCTGCGAGAGGACGGTGCGGCGAAATCCTGGTTATTGACGATCGTGCGCCGGGAAAATGCGCGGTATTTCGAAAGGAAGCGTTTGGAAACTGTCGATATCGACAGTCTGACGCCGGGCCAGTCGGCCATGCTGGCCGAGACCGAGGACCCGAATGTGGCCGAAATGCGTGAGGCTTTGTACCGGCTCGGGGACGACTACCGTGAACCACTGGTGTTGCAGGTCCTGATGGGACACAGCACGAAAGAGATTGCAGAGCTGATGGGCATCAAACCGGGCGCAGTGCTGACAAGATTGCACCGGGCGCGCATCAAGTTGAAGAAAGCAGTGGCAAAGGAGGCAATGGCATGATCGCCTCCGGAAAAATTATGAATTGCGACAACTACAGAGAAGCAATAGCAGCAGATCCATCGGAGTCATTTGAAGGTGGCGCCGCGCATGCTGCTGTGTGCGAATCCTGTAGTGCCTACCGGGCAGAGTTACAAGCGCTGGACTTAACGATCGCCAGGGCACTTGCTATCGACGTCCCTGAACTGACAATCCCGGACCTGCCGCCGATCGGCGAGGAAGACGGGAATGTCGTCAATCTGCCGTTTAGGCGGGTTTCGAAAATCACGACGCCTGCCTGGATCGGCATAGCCGCCAGTTTTGCACTGGCTGCCGTCATCGGCGTGCAGTTTGCCGGCAACGGCCCATCGAATGATCAGTTGCTGGCCGCAGCAGTGCTGGCTCATCTGGACCACGAGCCCTGGGCTCTGCAGATTACCAATGTGGCGGTCACCGAAGAACAGTTTGCCCGCGCCGTTAACCCGGGGATCGGAACCATGGACCGTAATATTGGCCTGATTTCCTTTGCGCGTAGCTGCATTATCAATGGCCGGATCATTCCGCACCTGGTTTTGCAGGGCGAACATGGGCCGGTGACACTGTTACTGATGCCGGATGAAATGGTCAGCGCACCCGTGACCCTTTTAGGAGAAAACGTCAATGGCGTCATCATGCCCGTTGGTGATGGCAGCATTGCGATTGTCGGTGTGCGCGAAGAACGAATCGAGGAACTCAAGCAAAGAGTAGTGGATTCAGTGGAGTGGAGCATCTAGCCGCGACACTGACAGAACATGCCCGGGGGAACGGGCAATAACCCAGTGCCCTATCCGGGCATGTGACCAGAAGGTAGGAGATAGAAATGGCTCAGAAGCAAGTAGTAAAACCTGTTGCATTGGCAGTAGGCGCAGCATTGGCAGGCACGTTTGCCATAACCGGTACAGCCAACGCTGATACTGGCGTAAGCCCGTTTTCGATGACCACGTTAAGTGCAGGCTACCTGCTCGGTCTTGCCGAAGGCGGTTGTGGCGGCGACAAGGAAGCCAAGGAAACTGAAGGCAGCTGTGGCGAAGGCAAATGCGGCGGCGATAAGGAAGGCGAGGCCAAAGCAGCTGAAGGTTCCTGTGGCGGCGATAAGGAAGGCGAGGCCAAAGCAGCTGAAGGTTCCTGTGGCGGCGACAAGGAAGGCGAGGCCAAAGCAGCTGAAGGTTCCTGTGGCGGCGACAAGGAAGAGGCTGAAGGTTCCTGTGGCGGCGACAAGGAAGAAGCTGAAGGTTCCTGTGGCGGCGACAAGGAAGAGGCTGAAGGTTCCT
>SMWE01000019.1 GCA_004357475.1 Gammaproteobacteria bacterium | reverse complement strand
GCGCGATATTTTTAGCTGGCGCGACCAGGTTCATTCCTCTCCCCTGACATTCCGACCGGTTATCTGTCCGGTTTTGCATCCGGGACGCGACGCATGCCGTTATCGGCCGCGAACCCATTTGATCAGAGGAGGACGTTAAACGAACCGGCCGGCAAATACTAGATTATTAATTAAAAAGATTATAAGATATTAGAATATATCGGAAAATTCTGTTTTGAATATGTATTTTATGATCGTTTATTGGAATTTTCACAAGCAGAGACGCATCGACGCGGATGGAGACGGCGCTTGCCGGGCGGCTTCACCACCATGAGCATACAGCTCCGGAATTTCTCCAACTGGGTGTGGTGGAGGACCGTGCCTTTTTGGGAACAAATCCGCGCTGTCGCAGCGGCGGTACCCATCTTCCATTCTACCTGTCCGGTACGGCCCCGCCGATCATTCTGGTTATTTCGTCAGCGGCGCGCTTCACTTTCGGTCCGAGCTCGGAAATTACCTGATCGGAAAAGCGCACCGTCGGGCCTGACACCGAAATACCGGCGGTGGCCTCACCAAATGCATTATAAACGGTAGCCGCGACACAACGCATTCCGGAGTAGCGCTCCTCATCGTCGAGCGACCATCCTCGTTTGGTCGTTTGCTCGAGATCAGCAAAAAGCGAACCAGGAGAAGTCAGGGTATTCGGAGTAAATTCCGGCAATCCCTTTTTCTGGAGAATTCTCTCCACGTCGCTGCGTGAGAGATCGGCCAAAAGCGCTTTGCCAATCCCCGATGCGTGCATGTAACCACGTGTTCCGGGGCGGAAATAAGCTCTGATGGGATTGTGTGTCTCAATCTGACCTACAAATACCACATCACCATCATTCGCTATCGCAAGGTTTGCCGTCTCTCCGGTCTCTTCCATCAGTCGGCGCATCACTTTTCGCGCCACCTCCACCAAATTGGTGCGGGCCAGATAGGCGCTGCCTACCCTGAAAGATTCGATACCGATTGACCATTCCTGGGTCGATTCGTCGAACTCCACAAAACCGTGCTTCTGCAACGTAAAAAGCACTCGATGGGCAGACGAGGGTGGCATGCCTGTGCGAAGCGCCAGATCAGTTAGATTTACACCGCCTTCCGTGGCGAGGTCCCGCAAAAGCGATAGCCCTCGATCGAGCGCCTGGACAGTGCCTGCGTCCGACGGTTTGAAAACCGATCTGGGACGACCACGCGGTCGCCCTTGCGTTTTCTCTTCCATCTTTTCGTCCTGTTTTACGACCCGTAAGTGCAGCCGATTAACATATTATCGTTTTGAAAAAATATTTCAATTTAAATTTATTATCTGTTTTGAAAAATTATTTCCCTCTAGAAATCAGATATTTATGGATTAATATCAAGTTATGAAAAAACATTTTAGAAAAATTGTAAATAACTGGTAACTTCGTATAGTGCCTCCGTTGCCACAGGAGCGGAGAAAACAAAATGACCGAACAGAACCCCGTCTTCATTCCGGGTCCAACGAATATCCCGGACCGTCTGCGCAATGCGATGAGCATGCAGACGGCGGACCATCGGGCGCCTGACTTTGTGAAACTGCTGTCGCCGGTCCTTGAGGACCTTAAAAAGGTCTTCAAGACCGAGAGCGGCAAGGTCATTACGTTCCCCTCGAGCGGCACCGGTGGCTGGGAGGCTGCAGTCACGAACACGCTCTCGCCCGGTGACAAGGTTCTCGCCGCTCGCTTCGGAATGTTCTCGCATCGCTGGATCGACCTTTGCCAGCGGCACAATCTCGATGTCGAGGTGATCGAGTGCGAATGGGGTTCCGGCGCGCCGGCCGACCTGTATGGCGAACGTCTGGCAGCCGACAAGAGCCACGAGATCAAGGCGGTTCTGGTCACTCACAACGAGACCGCGACCGGAGTTCGCAGCGACGTTGGCGCAGTCCGTCGGGCGATGGACGCTGCAGGCCATCCCGCAATGCTCTATGTCGATTGTGTCAGTTCGCTCGCTTCGATGGACTTCCGCATGGATGAGTGGGGCGTCGATCTGGCCGTTTCGGGATCGCAGAAGGGCTTCATGCTTGCAGTGGGCATGGCGATCGTTGGGGTCAGCCAGAAGGCGCTCGCCGCTTGCGAAATGGCGAAATGTCCCCGTTGCTTTTTCGATTTCCGAGACATGGCCGACGCGAATGCAAAGGGCGGCTTTCCCTACACGCCGCCATTGCAGCTCATATACGGACTTCGTGAGAGCCTGAACATGCTTTTCGAGGAGGGTCTGGAAAATGTCTTCGCACGACATTTCCGGATTGCCGAGGGCGTTCGGGCGGCGGTCGGTGCTTGGGGCATGCGGCTCTGTGCCAAAAGCCCGGACCTTTATTCCGACACCGTCAGTGCGATCTATGTGCCCAAGGGCTTCGACAGCAACGTCCTGACTGACCACGCTTTCGACGCTTACGGCGTGTCATTCGGGATTGGCCTTGGCCCGATGTCCGGCAAGGCCTTCCGCATCGGACATCTGGGCTCGCTGACGGATGTTATGGCGCTATCCGGCATCGCCGCGATCGAGATGGCGATGAAGGACCTGAATTATCCGATCGAACTCGGTTCCGGCGTTTCGGCGGCGCAAGAATATTTCCGCAAAGCATTTGGCGCAATCCAGTCCAAGGCCGCATGAAGACGCCACGAACCGGATGTCCAAGATGTACATTCCAACCTTCGACGATGTGAAGGCCGCGCATGCGCGGATCATGCCATATATCCACCGCACACCGGTGCTGACGTCCAGTTACTTCAACAGCCTTGCTGGCGCCGAGCTCTTCTTTAAGTGCGAGAATTTTCAAAAGGCCAGCGCGTTCGAGGTCCGCGGAGCATCCAATGCCGTATTCGGCCTGGACGAGAAAACCGCCCAGAAGGGTGTCGCAACCCATTCCTCGGGCAATCACGCGCTGTCGCTTACCTACGCAGCCGGCTGTCGCGGCATTCCGGTAACCGTGGTTATGCCGCGCACGGCTCCGGAAACCAAGAAAGCCGCTGTGCGCGGATATGGTGGGACAGGCGTCGAATGCGAACCGAGTACATCTTCACGAGAAGCAGTATTTGCCGAAGTCGTTGCGCAGTCAGGCGCCGATTTCGTCCATCCCTACAACAACCACCGTGTGATTGCTGGCCAGGCCACCTGTTCGAAGGAACTGATTGAGGATATCGGCGACCTCGATGCCGTAGTCGCGCCAATCGGCGGTGGCGGCATGATATCGGGGTCGTGCCTGACGCTGTCGAACATTGCCCAGAACACCAAGATTTATGCAGCCGAGCCGGTCAATGCCGATGACGCCTGCCGGTCATTCAAGTCCGGGCACATCATCGCTGACGATGCGCCCGAGACGGTTGCCGACGGGTTAAAGGTGCCGCTTAAGGAACTGACCTGGCACTTCGTGTCGAACCATGTTGAGGGCATTCTTCTTGCCACTGAACAGGAGATCATCGACGCGATGTATCTGACCTGGCAACGCATGAAGATCGTCATTGAACCGTCGAGCGCAGTGCCGCTGGCGACGATCCTCAAGAACAAGCAGCTGTTCGTGGGCAAACGGGTCGGCGTGATCCTGACCGGTGGCAATGGTGACCTGAAAAATCTGCCTTGGATGCAGAAAAAACACTGAACGGAGAATAGAGATGAACGCGATCACCAGAATCACCGAACCGATTGTCGGCCTCAACGTGCCTGCTGGGGTGGGTATGGCATTGGAGGACGTGTCGACGCCCGCGCTCATCATCGATCTCGACGCCTTCGAACGGAACGTGAGGCGAATGGGCTACTTCATCAAGGAGAAGGGCATTCGCCATCGGGCGCATGCCAAAACCCACAAGTCTGCCGACATCGCACTCTACCAGATCGAGCATGGCGGCGCATGCGGCATGTGCTGTCAGAAAGTCGCCGAGGCCGAGACGCTGGTTGCCGGAGGCGTGAAGGATGTGCTGGTTTCCAACCAGGTGGTTGACCTTAAGAAGATCGACCGTCTGGCGCAATTGGCCAAGAAGGCGCGCGTGCTGGTTTGCGTGGATGATCTAGGCAATGTCGATGACCTGTCAGCCGCTGCCATAAAACACGGCGTTACGATCGAATGCCTGGTCGAAATCGATTGCGGCGCCGGCCGCTGCGGCGTTGAGTGGGGCAAGCCAGTCGTCGAAATTGCCAAGAAAATAACGACCAGCGATGGGCTGAAATTCTCCGGCCTGCAAGCCTATCAGGGCGCTGCCCAGCATGTGCATGACTTCGAGGAGCGCAAGGCCAAAATCGAGGCTGCCGTTAAACAGGTTGCTGACACAGTAGAGATGCTGGCGGCGGAAAATCTGGAATGCGACATTGTCGGCGGCGCCGGCACCGGCACTTATTATTTCGAAGGAAGCTCCGGCGTCTACAATGAGATGCAATGCGGCTCCTATATCTTCATGGACGCAGACTATCAGCGCGTGAAAGATGACCAGGGCGACGTTATCTCCGAGTTTGAGAACAGCCTGTTCATCTGGACGTCGGTAATGTCCCACACAAAGGCGGACAAGGCGATCTGCGATGCCGGGCTGAAGGCGCAGAGCGTCGACAGCGGCTTGCCGGTAATCTTCGGCCGCGACGATGTGGAATACATCAAGTGCTCCGACGAGCACGGCGTGATCTCGGACCCGGGCAACGTGCTGAAGCTGAACGACAAGCTGAAGCTCATTCCCGGTCACTGCGATCCAACCTGTAATGTTTATGATTGGTATGTCTGCTACCGCAACGGGACGGTCGAATGCCTCTGGCCGGTCACGGCCCGCGGTATGGCGTTCTGAGGAATCTGGCGCGATGCTGATTGTCTCTGAAGACACGTGCAAGTGGCATTGTCATGTATGGACGCCCCCGGTGATGCAAGGGAAAACTGGCTTGAAACGGCGGTAGAGCTTGCAGTCATGTATCCGGCCTTTTTGTTGCGGCACGCTGACCGCTGGCCCTGATGGAATCCGAAAGATCGACGCCCAGTCAGATTAACGAGCTTGATGCTCGGACAATGCCTCGGGTTTGGCCGATCTCGGGTGGAGCCCTGTTTCGCCATCGTCTTCACGCTCATAGGCAGCCAAGCCATCCTCATACGGCCCTGCATACGCAGCAACCGCGAATGCCATGATGGCAAGCGCCAGAAACCCGCTTCGGAGAATTGCTTTCATCGGTTCTGCTTGGTTTCAGTCACCAGCATGACGGTTGCCGGGCGCAGGGTAAAGGTGCCGGCTGCATGGCCCCGAGACCGCCACAGGCGCCCGCACAGGCGCGAAACGGGTTTTCTGTGAGGGATCGCCCGGCAGGGCTTGGTGCGCGTCACCGGCGTTCCGCAATTGCTGTTTCCTGCCGGCAGTC
>SMWE01000018.1 GCA_004357475.1 Gammaproteobacteria bacterium | reverse complement strand
CTCCCCAGATGCTCGTGGTCTGGGTACTGCAGCTTGCCATGCTGGCAATCGTCATATGGGTGTTACAGCAACCGACGTTGAGCACGGAGCAGTTACGCGCCGGCGAAAACGCAGTCGCGTTTGTTCTCGACAATTCGGAGAGCATGGCGTACGGAGAGTCAGAGTCGCGTCTGCGGCAGGCAATGCGCAGTCTGGGTTCCCTGCTCGCGGATGACAGTTTGCTGGATATGTCAGTGCAACTCTATGAGCTTTCCGACAGAGCCAGGCCGGTAAGCTCTTTTCTCGATTCGAAACCGTCGGGTACCGGGACATCGATCGCCGCGTCACTGATGGACGTATTACGGCAAGCAAAATTCACCCCGCTCGCCGCAGTCGTATTGAGTTCCGATGGGGCCGACACGAGCGGAGGATTGTCCTTTGCGGATCTCGCAGAAGTTGCAGGTTTCGGCGTACCCGTCTACACCATCGCAGTCGGCCGCGAGTTGATTCCGGAAGATATCGAATTGACTGATGTCATGCTGCCGAACAAGGCCTTGCCCGGCAGCACCATCACAGCGCGTGTGTCGATTCGGCACGATGCGGCAGCGAGCACAAGGCTCAAGGTTTACAACGGCGATGATCTGCTTGAATCACTGCCGGTCGAGTTGCAACCGGACACGAGAAACACAACAGTCTGGGTCGACATTGAGCTTGCTGAGGCAGGCCATCATCATATTCGATTCAGTGTGGATGGCATCCCGGGTGAACAGGAGTTACGCAATAATTCCCGGTCGACCCTGGTCGAGGTTGCTGATCAAAAATACCGGGTTCTGTATTTCGAAGGCGAACCGCGCTGGGAATACAAGTTCATGCGCCGCGCATTGAGTGACGACGAAGACGTGCAAATTGTTTCATTGCTTCGTGTCAGCCCGAACAAGTTTTACCGGCAAGGTATCGAATCCCCCGAGCAACTTGAAAAAGGATTTCCGACAACCCGAGATGAACTGTTTTCTTACGACGCGTTGATAATCGGCAGCGTCGAGGCAGCTTCTCTGACGGGCGAGCAGCAGGCAATCATTCATGACTTCGTCAGTGAGCGCGGCGGCAGTTTACTGATGCTCGCAGGTCCGAACGGACTCGGCAACGGGGGTTGGGGTCAGTCACGGATCGCCGACGTCCTGCCAGTCAGGTTGCCGCCATCAACGACAGATTCTTTTTTCCGCAAGAAAGCAGCTGTTGTGTTGACTCCGCAAGGTGCTGACAACCAGATGCTGCGGCTTGCCGACACGGCGGATGCTAGCCGAAAGTTGTGGAGTAAATTGCCGGAGGTCGCTGACTACCAGGTTACCGGGAATCTGAAGCCGGCGGCAGTCACCCTGTTGCAGGTGATGACGGACATTGGGCAGTTACCGCTGCTGATTACGCAGCAGTTTGGGCGTGGTCATTCCTATATTCTCGCCTCCGGCGGAACCTGGCGCTGGCAGATGAGCATGCCCGTCGAGGATCAAAGCCATGAGACCTTCTGGCGGCAATTACTGCGGGCGCTGGTAGCCCATGCGCCGAGCCGGGTTTCGCTGGCGGCCAGCGGCGATGAGGGAAGCCCGGGAGTCTCCCTGCGTGCAGAATTTCGTGACGATACTTTCCGGCCGGTTGACGATATTGGTGTCACGGCGATCGTTACGCATCAGGATGGTGACTCCTGGTCGATAGATCTTGAGCCCAGTGTCGATGAGCCCGGCGTGTTCCAGGCCAACGTCAGCCTGACGGCGTCAGGAAACTGGTACTTTGAAGCCGTCGCCGAGCGTGATGGCGAACCGGTCGAGGTGGTAAGAACCAGCATTCATTACGAGTTCGGCCAGGCCGAGTACTTTAATTTCAGGCGCGATTCCCGGACGCTGCAGCGACTGTCGGAGGCCACCGGCGGCCGCTACCTCGAGCTCGATGAACTGGACGCATTACCCGACTTGCTGCGTTACTCGAGCTCAGGGCTCACGGAAACAGATTACCGCGCAATCTGGGATGCGCCTGCGGTTTTCCTGCTGTTGTTGCTGCTGAAAGGCGGTGAGTGGCTACTACGGCGCCGCTGGAGCACGATTTGAAATTCCCTCGCCAGTCAATCGTTGCGCTGCTGCTCATTCTGCCTGCCGCCGCGTTGGCGGAAATGCATGTTGTCGTTATTGAAGGTCTCGGCGGGGAGCCTCGCTACACGGAGCAGTTTGGGGAACAGGTTGCGGCGATAAAAAGTGCAGCGCTTGGCCTGACCGGGAATGAGCGGATTCGTGTCTTTCGCGCCGATGAAGTTTCACGCGACGAGGTGCTGCAGTTCTTCGACAAGCTGAAGACCGGCATCTCTGGCAGTGACCAGATCGCGCTCTACCTGATCGGGCATGGCAGTTACGACGATCACGAATACAAATTCAACATCCGGGGTCCGGACCTGACTGGCGAGGATATCGCAGG
This sequence comes from Gammaproteobacteria bacterium, assembly GCA_004357475.1. Taxonomy (GTDB): domain Bacteria; phylum Pseudomonadota; class Gammaproteobacteria; order Steroidobacterales; family Woeseiaceae; genus SZUA-117. The sequence goes on along the minus strand of SMWE01000018.1, from coordinate 4,427 downwards.
GATGCTGAACAGCTTGCCGAGTAGCAGCCAGTTGCTTGTGAATACGAGCAGCGCCAGTGGTGCGCTTGCCGATCTGGCAGGAAACGACAATCGCACGCTCATCCTCGCAACGCGAAGTGGCGTTGAACGCCATGCAACGCGATTTGGCCACTATTTTGCCGCGGCACTAAGTGACCCGACAGCCGACATCGACAAGAATCGGATTGTGTCGGCCGCGGAGGCCTTCAGCTTTGCAGAGCGCCAGGTTGATGACTATTTCGAACGGCATGGCCTGCTCGCGACGGAACATCCGCGCATGGAAGGTGATCGCGCAGATCGTTTCAGCGTGGCGCGTTTGGGCAGTGTTCGACCGAGCACTGATGACAGTGTGCTTGGCGACCTCATCGCAGAACGGGACGCACTCAATGCAAAGATCGAGGCGCTGCGACTTGAGCAGGACCGCATGACGCCACAAGATTACCGGTCGCAGCTGTTGCAAAACATGATCGGACTGGCAGAAACGGAAGAGGCCATCGAGGAGCGCGAGAGGGAGCTGGATCTTGAAAACTAGCCGTGAATTCGTCCGCCCCGGCAGGCGAATAACGATTATGGCGGCAACATTGCTTACTTTGTTGTTGGGGCACGCGACCGCCCGCGAGATTCACTACGGCGCAGTTACCGATATGGATGTCATCGCCTGCGATCAGTTGCACTGGCGGGGACAGGCCGATCAGTCCCGCAACTGTTATGCGAACTTGTTGCGTACCGGCACTTCGCTGGCAGTAAGGGCCGAAGCTGCCTGGGCGCTGAAAGATCTGCAGGCTGCGAACAGCTGGTTTCAGCAGGCGATGCGTGAAAATCCTGACGACGTTGCGACGCGAGTACGTTGGGGCGACCTGTATGCTGATTCTCATCAGGATGCGGAAGCGATGGATATCTATCGCGAGGTGATCGAGCGCGATGGGAGCAACGCATTCGCACGGCTCGGTGCTGCCCGTGTGCTGGCGGGCAGTTTTGATGATGCGGCAAACGCGTTTCTTACATCATTGCTGACTGACGGAACGACAACGGATGGTGCACGGGCAGGCGCATTATTGCTTTCCGCGCGCATAGCGCTCGAAAGCGGAAGCCTTGGCGAAGCACTGGCCGCGCTCGATGATGCCGCGGAGATCGTCGATCGTAATGATTGGCCGCCGCTGAAAATTTACGCTTTGCGCGCGGCCGCGGATCTGCTGAACAATGTCACAGCGAGCCGCTGGACTGAAATTTCGCTGGCCTACAACCCGCATTACGGGGGCATCTTCGCAGTACCCGCGCACTTTTACGTCATCACGCGCCGCTACCGTGGAGCGATCGATCTTTACCAGAGGGCCATCGACATCGAATCAGGGCTCGCATCCGCTCACGAGGAGCTGGGCGTCAACCTGCTGCGGGATAACCAGGTGAGCCGCGCCAGGAAACACCTGGTGATAGCGCATGACCAGGATCCGTTCAGTCCAATCGCCGTCAATACGTTGCGGCTACTGGATTCATTCGCGAATTTTACGTTGGTCAATGATCCGGAAATGCCGGACCATGCTGGCCTGGTCCCTGTTACGCTCAGGTTACACAAAGAGGAGGCTGCAGCCATCGCACCGTATGCGATCAGATTGACACGGGAGGCCATCGCGGAGTTCACGGATCGCTACGATTTTGCATTAAAGGAACCTGTGATTATCGAGATGTACCCGGATCATGAGGATTTTGCGGTGCGCACTACCGGCATGCCCGGGCTGGGCATTCTCGGTGCCACCTTTGGCTATGTCGTTGCAATGGACTCGCCGTCGGGGCGGCCACCGGAGCAATTCCAGTGGGGCACGACGCTCTGGCATGAATTGGCGCACGTTTTCACGCTCGAAGCTTCCAATCACCTTGTGCCGCGCTGGTTCAGCGAGGGCATTTCAGTATTCGAGGAGTGGCGCAGCGGTCCCAATCCCGGGGTGCGTATTCCGATGCTGGTCTACGACGCGATGAAAGACGATCGCTTCCTCCCGGTTGCAGAACTCGACCAGGGTTTCCTGCGTCCTGCTTACGAAGAACAAATTATCGTCTCTTATATGCAGGCGGGGCTGGTCTGCCAGTATATCGACGCTGCTTTCGGCCCCGAAGCACTGAGTGGACTCTTATATAAGTATCGTGACGGACGGCAAACCGGCGAGGCCATTGAAGAAGTGCTGGGTATATCGCCACAGGAATTTGACCGGGATTTTAATCAGTTCGTCAAATCGCAGCATGGTGACATCCTCGACAATCTCGAGGTCTGGCAGCGGACAAAATTGTCGATGCAGCAGAAAATATCCTCCAGCGACTGGCCCGGCACCATCGAATTGGCGAAACAGTTGCTCGATCTCCTGCCCCAGTACGTCGAGCCGGATAGCCCGTACCTGGCGCTGGCTCGCGCTCAGGAGGAACTCGGCCAGCGCCGGCAGGCGATCGCGGCACTTAAAAAATTCTGGCGGAACGGTGGTTATGATCCGGCAGCGCTCAAGCGACTCAGCGGCTGGCTGTACGAGGAAAATCGTAGCGGTGAGGCCATCGACGTATTAACAAGCGTTAACCTGGTCGACCCGCTGGATCAGGAGCTGCATGGCACGCTTGGCGACATGCTGCTCGAGGCCGAACGGGCACAGGAGGCACTGACGGAATATTCAATTGCCCTCGCACTGAACCCGCATGACAAGGCTGCGGCGAACTATCGAATGGCAAGTGCACACCATCGACTGGGCAATGATGAGCAATCGCAAGATCATCTTTTGCAGGCACTCGACATTGCACCAAATTTCAGACCGGCGCAAAGGCTGCTTCTGGACTTGATGCGCGCCGGTTCGGACACTCAACGCTAACCAACGGAACACAAGGCATGGCGACCAAAAAGGAAGAGGTTTTCGAAACTGATGAAATGCGTGAGCTTGTTGGCACGTTTCAGACGGCGACGGCAAAACTGCGTAATGAAGTCGGCAAGGTCATCATCGGCCAGGCAGAGGTCGTCGAACATCTGCTGATAACTTTGCTCGTGGGTGGCCACTGCCTGATTACCGGCATGCCTGGAACTGCGAAAACTCTGCTCGTGCAAACACTTGCAGATGCACTTGGCCTGACGTTCAAGAGAATTCAGTTTACGCCCGACCTGATGCCAACAGATGTCACCGGTACCGACATCATTGAGGAAGATACTGCGACAGGTCACCGCTCGTGGACCTTCGTGCCAGGCCCGATTTTCACGAATATATTGCTGGCTGACGAGATCAACAGGACGCCGCCAAAAACACAGGCGGCGCTGTTGGAAGCCATGCAGGAGCGTTCCGTCACCGTGCGCGGCGAGAGTCACCGCCTGGAGCCGCCGTTCTTCGTGCTGGCAACCCAGAACCCGATCGAACTTGAAGGAACCTACCCGCTTCCAGAGGCGCAACTTGATCGCTTCCTTTTTAATGTGCTGTTGGACTACCTGGACAGGGACCAGGAGTTGGCAGTGCTCGACCGGTTTACGACGCGCGTCGATATCCCGGACGTATCCGCGGTTACAAATGCAGAGGAAATTGTCCGTTTCCAATGGCTGACGCGCCAGGTGGCTGTCGCCGACTCGGTTAATCGTTATGCGGTTGACCTCGTGCGTGCGACCCGTCCGTCCGAAGAAAACGCGCCGGACGTTGTCAGGCGCTATGTCAATTTTGGCGCCAGTGTGCGTGCAACCATGTTCCTGAATCTTGCCGCAAAGGCCAGCGCCCTGTTGCAAGGCAGGTATCACGTGACCAAAGACGATGTTCGTGACATGGCGTTGCCGGTGCTGCGTCACCGCGTACTTTGTAACTACTTTGCGGAGTCCGACAACATGACGGTCGACGACGTCCTGAACGCAATGCTCGAAAAGATCGACGGCTAAAGGGTGACTCTAATTACCTCTCATGAGCCGCGTTGCTGGCCCAGTCCGCCGACGATGGACATGGGCTTTAAGTGGTGAGTGCGGACTGACATTTATTGCTATGACGAAATGCCGGAACAAAGTACTAAAGATCAATCCGCACCACCCATCGTGGCGCAACGAAGGCCGTGGGCGGATTGGGCGGTGTTGGATACGCTTGCCGTATCCAGATACTGTCTTCGCGCATCCGCCTTGCCAGTCGTGCAACAGCCCTACGGCGCGGCCACGAAAGGTATTTAGAGGCACCCTCTGATGATCGGAATGCTGCCCAGTCGATCAACGGCCCGCGACCTCCTGCACCCCGAAGTCCTGGCCGGCCTGAAGAATCTCGATCTCGTCGCGCGCTCGGTGGTTGAGGGGTTCCTGATCGGACTACACCGTTCGCCGACCTTCGGTTTCAGCCAGGAGTTCGCGGAGTACCGGGCGTATGCCGAGGGAGATGATCCCAGGTTTATCGACTGGAACGTCTACGCGCGCACGGGAAAAACCT
>SMWE01000004.1 GCA_004357475.1 Gammaproteobacteria bacterium | reverse complement strand
TCCGTTCGCATTGAAAAACGGATTACCAGGTCCCCCGGGCTCCGTGCGGAACCCTCTCTGATCGTTGTTAGCAATTTATGCAACTGCCCGCGCTAAGGCAGTCGTCCTCGGTTCATAGTCCGCTCCGGTCTGCATTCTTTCTCGCAATAATCATCCATGCTGTGCATGCAATCGCGTCGTCAACCTCTGAATCGCCCCTAATTTGCTAGACACCTTTCAGCCAGATAAAATGGCAATACAGGTGTGTAAGTTTACAGAATATTGTATTACTTTAGGCACTATTCTCTTTCCAATCCGCGCATTCGCTGGCAACGCCGGCGTCACTCATACTTGTAACCGGGGCGGGGGATCCTATTCCGACTCAGCCGCAGACTGGGCGTTTGGAGAGGTTCTATTGAAACGTCCCGCAAACACCTGACGCTAGCGATCGAGCTTGCCTGTTGTTGCTTGTCAGGAGTGACAAACAGTGTCGCGAGGTGTTTCCTCGACTATAGTCCCACAGCTCGCTCGGCATCCATGCTAAAGTCTAATGGCTTAAAGTAGGGAGTGTGCACACGATGAGGCCGTCACTAGCAGAGGTTGTGGCGAAAAAAATGGAGCGCGACGAAGCGCGATTCGAGGCTATCAATACAGTTATCAAGTTGCTCGACAGACGCGTCGAATTAATGGACGAAATCTCTGAAGCTTCCGCCAATAAATTCACGGAGCGCATTCATAAACTCGAGAAACAAGTCGAGCAGCTTATTGCTTCAAGGTAACAAAACCCGCTTCGGCGGGTTTTTTAAGGGAGCGAGATTTCATCTTGCGCTTTTTTTGTAGTCCCCCTCATTCCCCCAAGCGGACACGGCAGAGCCGTGGCTATTTTTTCCCGCTCCGGCGACCTTTGTGGTACCTCCCTCGCACCAAATTTATTGTATGCGCTCGTCGTCGCCGTCAAGTTCGCTTCGCTCCAGTGCGTTCCGCACTAGACTTGACTGCTCCTCCAGAGCGCACATTTGTACTTGTTAGCGAGGGAGGTATCCAGCGCGCAAAGGTCGAAAGACGAAGATTGCCGAAAACAAGAAAAATGGTATTGTGTATTAGTAAGTTATATCAAATACGACTATGAAAGGAGTTAAAGAAAAAATCAAAAAGCTCTTCGTGGAGAAACGGGACAAAGTGCCGCCGCTTGACGATGAGCCGTTTCCTACCAAGGAGGAGATTCGCCAAACGAAAGAGAGCGAAGAAGACTTTGCTGACGGAAACTTTAAGGAGATAGACGACATTGTATGGTAGGGAGACTGTGGGTTGTCGAAGTACCGGGTGATTGGTCTCCGAACCACAATGAGAAGATACAGGCCAACCAAAAATACAGTGAGAGCCAAAATCCATATCAATCGCTCCGTGACATCAGAAATATCACCCCACTGTATGCCCCACGAAACAATGCCCAGTAAAAAAGCGGTGCGCAGTGCCAACAGAATTGCATCAAGCAATAACCAGCCCTTTATACCAACAAGGTCTTTTTCTGCAGGTTGCTCTGCATCAGTCACGGCGACTCCATAATGCTTCGGCTATCAGTCTGGCGGTAATTCCCACCCGTTCATGTTTTTGCGGTGATTCGGGTAAATCATTTCGTCATAGCGGCCATGTTCTATCCAAATCTTTCCATCGTGAATTCCTGCCGCCTTCAGTTTTTGCTCCATCACGTGTTTGAATTGCCGTGCTGTCCACTCAAAATAATACTCAGTTGACTGGATAATGCCGCCCGCGTCAGTAAATACCGCCCAATATTCAATCCAGTTGTGATCAGACTGTGTCATCTGTGGGCCCCTTGTCTGACAGCGATTATAGCGACATGGGCCATCCTTGACCCTGATGTATGACGACTCGACCGTACAGACAGACTTCATCGGAACTGACCGGCCTAGGGAGCTGCCGTTGAGGTGATAAAGTTCTGAACGGCAGGAAGCGACCCCCAAGCTGACATGCACTGCAATTCTTCGATAAAGTAACAATACATAAACGCTTGCGGGCTCGAAAAGAGGAAAGTGGTGGTATCAATGTTGAAGGAAATGCTCGGAATTCGGCGGCCAATATTTCAGGCGCCGATTGGAAGCTTCACCCACCCTAGTCTTGTCGCCGCTGTATCAAACGCCGGGTGCGCAGGAATGCACGCTCTCTCTTGGACTCCATCGGATGATATTGAGAAAATAATTGCAGAGACACGTCGAAAAACATCCGGCGTTTTTGGGGCGAATTTAGTTCTACATTGGGATCAACAGGAAAGATTCGACGCACTGGTGTCTAGCGGTTGTCGACTGATCTCCTTTTTCTGGGGCGACCCGTCGCCTTACCTCGAAAAAGCGAAATCCAACGGTATCACTACGATGTTAACCGTCGGATCGTCGGAAGAAGCTCGTAATGCTGCCGAAATCGGCATAGATATTTTGGTAGCCCAAGGCTGGGAATCTGGCGGCCATGTGTGGGGCGATGTTTCCACAATGGCACTTGTGCCGGCAATTGCAAAGGCCGTTCCCAACATGCCGGTTGTTGCGGCAGGCGGTATAGCATCAGGTCGGGCTATCGCGGCGGCATTGTCGCTTGGTGCCGAAGCTGTCTGGATGGGTACGCGATTCGTCGCATCCGTGGAAGCGAGGGCGCACCCCGGCTTCAAGGAAATGATTGTACAGGCGAGCGAATCGGCAACTGCTTACGGCTGTACATTTGACGGCGGGTGGCCTGATGCACCTCATCGCGTGTTGCGAAACGTTACCGTTGACACTGCTGAGCGTGTTTCCCAGAAAGACCGAGCGTGTATCGGACGATTGCCCTCTGGGGAGGATATATGTCGCTTTGACGACATGCCGCCAATAGATGGCATGACAGGCGCTTGGGACGAGACCGCCCTGTATGCTGGACAAAGCGTTGGCCAAATTGATTCAATTAAGCCAGTCAATAAAATCGTCGAGGAGCTCATGTCTGAAGCACTTACCGCCGCGTCCGAGCTTTCGAGCATGATCATTTGACTGTCCGCTGTCGGCTGACCTGCGCCTGTCACGATGTCATTTTTCTAATCGGTTGAGTGACCGCTCCTGAGCTGATGTTCAGATCCGGTTGTTTGTAAGATTGGATTTGAGTAGATAGGGCCATCCCTGGCCCTGAGTGATTTCAGTAGGCACAAAAAAACACGACCACCCGTTAGAGTAATCGTGCTTGTCTATTCTGCAATCTCGCAGCCAACGTCATATGCTGGCCTTGGTTAGGGCCGGAGAGGTGTTTGCTCACCTCTGAGGCTCGGCTATTTATAGCACACGGAGCACTGCTTGCGTTAGGCGTACCCAACGTACTCAGGAATACCTATAATAGGTGTTGTCAGTGAATCAACGCAGACACGGAAAGTTGGGGTAACTTTTGAGGTAATCCTATTCGATCCTTGTCAGAGTTGCGCAAGATAGGGGCTTTCAGAGCCCTTTTCGAAGGCTTTTATACCCGCAAAGAATATTAAGAGAGAGATGTGACTCGGCAGCTCAAACAAAGACAATTCCCGGCTGGTAATCCGCTGGCCAACGCGCTTGTCGTTGTTGTCGGTGTGCTGGTGATCGCCGTGTCATTTGTGCTGGGGCTCGTGGCCTTGGTCGCGCTTGTGGCAACGGCTATTGTGCTGGCGGCGATCATCGGCGTACGCGTCTGGTGGCTGAAGCGCAAACTGGCCGCTGGTCAAAATTACACGGCGAATCATAACGGTGAATCAACGCCCGGCAGCGAGATTATTGAAGGCGAATTTCGTGTGGTCGGGCCGGACAGGGACCGTGACTCCACTGAGTAAAGCATAGTCAAAAGCCGCAAAAAACCGTAAGCTCGCCCCTCATGGCTAACGGGAAGACAGAAAAAGACCGCCGCAGAAGGCGTCGGCGTCGGCGCATTCAGGCCATCGTGATCTACACTGCTATTGCGATCGGGCTTGCCTGGTTCTTCGAGTCGCAAGCGACGACGACTATGATTTTCGTGCGGCATGCTGAAAGAGCCGGTCCTTCCGCAGATGATCCGGGCCTGACCCCGGCAGGGCAGCGGCGGGCGGCCGAACTTGCCCGGCAGCTCGTCGATGCAGACGTTGTTGCAGGCGTCGATGCAATTTATTCCACGCCGTTTCGTCGCACGAGGGAAACCGCACAACCCGTGGCCGACGCGCTGGATTTGCCGATCAATATCTATGACCCAGCCGACAATGAAGCGGTGTTGCAAACAATTCTCCGGAATCACAAAGGCAAGATTATCCTGATTGTTGGTCACAGCAACACCGTACCAACGCTGATGGCGGATCTCGGCGCCAGTAAAAAGGTGCCGCCAATCGCCGAAATGGAATACGACAACATCTACATTGTTTCGATTCCATGGTTCGGCAAGACCAAGACGATTCGACTGCGTTTTGGCGAGCCCTATACGGGCGAGCCGGCAGAAGAAGAATTTGAGGGCGTCAAAATGACCGAGTAGCAGTCTCTGCAGCAGTCATATATTTGCAATGATCAGGCAAGAGGAAATCAGTATAGCGACACACGGCAGGGGGACCTACGACCTCGGCGAGCAGGTTGAGCGGGCCGTCAAGTCGTCGGGCATCAGCACCGGTTTGTGCCATGTATTCATTCGTCACACGAGTGCGTCGCTGATGATATGTGAGAACGCCGATCCTGCTGTGATGCGGGACCTGGAAACTTTTATGGAACGCCAGGTACCGGACGGGGACCCGATGTTTACACATACCGCGGAAGGCCCGGATGACATGCCGGCGCATATCCGCAGCGTTCTCACGCAAACCGATCTCAACATACCGGTGTCCGAAGGCCGCTGTGCGCTCGGCACCTGGCAGGGAATTTATCTCTGGGAGCACCGTTTGGCACCGCACAACCGCAAGGTGATGCTGACGATTTCCGGTGAGTAAGCGCTGGACGGGCCCGGTCCATTCACGGTGACGGCTGCTTAGTCGGAAGAGTTTGCGGCTGTCATGCCTGCAGATTCGCGCAAGACAATGGCCTTCTTGATGAATTCCCTGTGCTTGTTGATCATGACGTCGGCTTGTAGTGCGTCCTGAATTTTCTGGCCCTGCGTGATCAGGTAGGTCACTCGTCTGACGCCGATACCGAGTGGGCCGTCGACGTCATACATTTTGATGGCGATTTTGTCCTGATCGCAAATCAGTGTGAACGGCAGTTTGTGTTCATCCCTGAACCTGGTATGACTCTCCGCATCTTGCGGACTGACGCCGACAACCCGCAGGCCCACCCTCAGTATGTCGTCGTGAATATCGCGAAAAGTACATGCCTCCCTGGTGCAGCCCGGGGTAAAGTCCGCCGGATAGAAGTACAGAATTATCGGTCCCGGCTGCAGTAATTCTGTCAGTGATACGTCGTCACCATTTTCATTGGGCAGGATAAAATCCGGCGCCATGTCTCCCGGCTTAAGCATTCTGAGCTCCCCCCTTCGTTTCTTGCATAATAACGCCTGTAACGCCGAAATCGGCGTATTATCCGGTTCCTTGTTTTGCGGACCGGGCAGGAACAAGAATGAAAACAAAAATCTCCAGTTATATCTTGATCATTGTCAGCCTGATCTTCACGGCTTGCGGGGAACGGCAGGGACCCGTGGTCGCCGGGCAGGGGGCGCCCGGGTCCGCGGTGCAGGGCATTCCAAAATACAGCGCCGAGGATTTTTTCAAGACGACCAGCTTCAGCCTGGTCGGCTCTGCGGCTCATGCCTTTTCAGCCGACGGATCATCGCTGCTGATCTCCTCTGACAGCACGGGTGTATTCAACGCCTACGCGTTGCCGCTGGATGGAGAGCCGGCGGAACAGCTCACGGATTCTGAAGATAACGCGGTATTCGCCGTCAGCTGGTTCCCGAAGGACAAACGCATTCTGTACACCTATGACAGTGGCGGCAATGAGCTCAACCACGTTATCGTCAGGGAAGAAGATGGCAGCAGCCACGACCTGACGCCGGGTGATTCATTAAAGGCTGGATTTCTCCAGTGGAGTGATGATGGCGAAAGTTTTTACCTGACGTCCACTGAAAGGAATCAGCAGGCTTTCGATATTTATCGTTATTCTGCCAAAGATTACAGCCGGGAGCTGGTTTACGAAAATCCTGGATTCCAGGTAAGTGATATCAGTGGTGATGGCCGCTGGGTTGCTTTGGACAAGCCCCGCACAAGTGCCGATTCTGATATCTACGTGGTTGACCTGGAGAGTGAAAATTCGCAACCAACGCTGATTACTGAGCATGAGGGCAGCATTGAATACGCTACCTATGGGATTACGCCTGACAGCAATGCGCTCATCTATGCCACCAATGAGCACGGCGAATTCAATCAGGCCTGGAAACACGATCTCGAAAGCGGCGAAAAGTCCTTATTGATTGAAGCAGCGTGGGATGTCAGCTATGTCACGTACTCGCGCTCTGGCCGATATCGCGTTTCGGGTATCAACGCCGATGCGCGAACCGTGGTCACAATCATGGATAACCAGACCGGCATGAAACTGGAATTGCCCGAGTTGCCTCAAGGAGATCTGCGCAACGTCCGCTTCTCTGCTGATGAAAGTCATGTCGCACTCATTGTCAATGCCGACGACTCGCCATCAAATATTCACGTCATCGACCTGCTTGATGGTAACGCCCGTCAACTGACGGATGCCCTGAATCCTGTCATTGATCAGAGGCACCTCGTCAGCAGTGAGATTATTCGCTACAAGAGCTTTGACGGGCTGGAAATTCCATCCATCCTTTACAAGCCACATGGCGCGAGCGCTGACAACCCGGTACCTGCACTGGTTCTGGTGCATGGCGGTCCCGGCGGCCAGACGCGTACCGGGTATCGGGCCATGGTGCAGCACCTGGTCAATCACGGTTATGCGATTCTCGGCGCCAACAACCGCGGTTCGTCGGGCTATGGCAAAACCTTCTACCACCTGGACGACAGGCGTCACGGTGAGGAGGACTTGCAGGACATCGTCTACGGCAGAAAGTATCTGGAATCTCTCGATTGGGTTGACGCCAGAAAGGTCGGCGTAATCGGCGGATCCTATGGCGGCTACATGGTCGCGGCTGCGTTGACGTTTGAACCGGAGGTCTTCGACGTCGGCATTAACATTTTTGGCGTTACCAACTGGGTGCGTACTCTGCAAAGTATCCCGCCGTGGTGGGAGGCGCAAAAAGAATCGCTCTACGACGAACTGGGTGATCCCGCGACCGATGCCGAGCGCCACCGGCGAATCTCGCCGCTGTTTCACGCACAGAACATCGTCAAACCAATGCTGGTGGTGCAGGGCGCCAATGACCCCCGGGTATTGCAGGTCGAGAGTGATGAGCTGGTGGCTGCCATTCAGGCCAATGAAGTACCGGTGGTGTACATCGTGTTTCCGGATGAGGGACACGGGTTCAGGAAGAGGGCGAACCGGATTACGGCATCCGATGCCTACGTCAAATTCCTCGATACCTACCTGAACGGCGAGGCGACACGCTAAAGGCTGACGCGCACGGTTCTGCTGGAATTCCGTCCGTTCATCTGCCCCGGTAGCTCAGTCGGATAGAGCACCAGATTCCTGATACAGATGGGGCGGTACAGCGCGGTACGTGGTGAATTGTCTCCACGGCCAGGCGACCCTGACTCCGTGGCGTACCGCCTTCGTCGTCTGTCGACTCGCAAGGTCGCCTCGCTCCGAACTTCCGGCCCCTGCCTCCCGAAGGCGCGCAAGCGTTGTCTCGCCGTATCTCTCCATGAGCATTGATGAACAGAAAATGACGAAAATTTGTTGTTAATCAATTA
>SMWE01000017.1 GCA_004357475.1 Gammaproteobacteria bacterium | reverse complement strand
GCATGCCGGCAGGCGAATACCGGGGTATTACCGGTGCTGAAGCATTGTCGCTTGGCCTCGTGGCTGCGGGTGAACTGGCCGACCGGCCGCTGCTGTTTTGTTCATACCCGATTACCCCGGCATCACCACTGTTACACCGGCTGGCGCGGCTCGGTGATCTGGGTGTTGGAACGTTTCAGGCAGAGGACGAGATCGCGGCAATCTGTGCCGCCATCGGCGCGTCTTATGGTGGAGCGATCGGCGTAACGTCGAGTTCGGGTCCGGGCATTGCGCTGAAGACCGAAGCGATGGGTCTTGCCGTCAATGCGGAATTACCGCTCGTTATCGTCAACTCGCAGCGCGGCGGACCGTCGACCGGTTTGCCGACGAAAACCGAGCAGTCCGACTTGTATCAGGCTGTCTACGGCCGTAATGCGGACACACCGATACCGGTTATCGCGGCCAGGTCTGCTGGTGATTGTTTCTATACCGCGATCGAAGCGGTGCGCATCGCGCTCAGACACATGACGCCGGTAATTTTGCTAAGCGACGGTTACCTCTCCAACGCGGCGGAGCCGTGGCTGATCCCGGACATGAAAGACATCGAGCCGATTGCTTCCAATGCGGCGCCAATACCTGATGATAGTCGTGACACTCAGGGCATGGCATTCGAGCGCAATCCCGAGACCCAGGGGCGGCCCTGGATTACGCCGGGCATGCCCGAGCTTATGCACAGGCTGGGCGGCATCGAAAAAGATATCGACACGGGTCATATTTCCTACGAGCCTGAGAATCATCAGCGCATGACAGACATGCGTGCAGCCAAAGTCGAATCCGTCGCCAACTTCATTCCGCCGCAGGAAATAGAGCTTGGTGCGGAAGAAGGAGAGTTGCTGATCATCGGCTGGGGGTCGACCTACGGACCGATCTTCCAGGCAGTGCAGGAAATTCTCCGGTCGCATCGCGACGTCAGCTACACGCACCTGCGATATATACAGCCGCTGCCTGGCAACCTCGGCGAACTCGCCGGCAGGTTCAAACAGGTACTGGTGCCTGAGATGAACATGGGACAGTTGTCGAGCCTGCTGCGCGATAAACTTGGCATTAATCCGACGCCATTCTGCAAAGTCACAGGGCTTCCGTTCCTGATAAGCGAGTTGACAGAGCGCATACACTCGATGCTGCCTGCAGTTGTTAAGGCAGTTAATGAACCTGTAGCGAAAGGAAAGGCGTCATGACCGCCGTACTGACCGCCAAAGACTTTACGACGTCGCAAGAGGTTCGCTGGTGTCCGGGCTGTGGCGATTTCGCGATCCTGAAAACCGTAACAAAAATGCTCGCGGAAGTCGGAGCACGGCCGGAAACGACGGCATTCATCTCTGGTATCGGCTGTGCAGCGCGATTTCCCTACTACGTCGAGACTTACGGATTCCACACGATTCACGGGCGCGCGCCGGCGGTTGCGACTGGCCTCAAACTCGCGAACCCGGACATCGATGTGTGGGTGGTGACGGGTGATGGCGATGGGCTGTCCATTGGCGGCAATCATCTGATGCACGCGCTGCGTCGCAATGTCGGTCTTAAGATTCTGCTTTTTAATAATGAGATCTATGGTCTGACCAAAGGCCAGTACTCGCCGACCTCCAGGGTAGGCACGAGGTCACCATCAACGCCTGGCGGATCGATCGACTCTCCACTATTGCCGGGACAATTCGCGCTGGGCGCCGGCGCAAGATTTTTCGCGCGTGCTATCGATACCGACAAAGTTGGCCTCGGTGACGTGCTCAAACAGGCACATGCGTTCGATGGGGCCTCGATGACCGAGATTTTCCAGAACTGTATTGTCTACAACGAGGACGTGTTCGCTGATTTCACGGATCGAAAATCGGCTGCGGACACGCAACTGCGGTTGAAGCATGGCCAGCCAATGCTATTCGGTGCTGATAACGAAAAGGGTATGCATTTCAACACTGAGACATTCTCGCTGGAAGTAATCGACGCCAAAGCGCATCCGGACCAGGTGTTGCGCCACGACGAAAAGAAAAAGGTGCTCGCGCAGTTACTCGTCGAGCTGAAAGCACCGATGGCGCTTGGGGTTATTTACAAGAACCCCGGCGAGAGCTTTGAGAAGTCCTGGTATGCACCACGCAAGAATGGCCTGAAGCGTTCGGGCAGTGTAAATGACGCCCTGCGCAGTTCGAACACCTGGACGGTGAGCTGAGATGCCTTCTGCGCAAAACGGTAATGGTGCGGGAATTCCGCAAGGAATGACGGCTGCCGTTTTGACGGTGAATGACGACATGTACCCGGTGGTCTTTCCGACGCACCATACCTTGCTCGAAGTCCTGCGCGAGGAGTGCAAACTCACTGGTACCAAACATGGCTGCGAACTCGGCGAATGTGGAGCCTGCGCAGTACTGGTGGACGGGGAACCGGTTTTTTCGTGCCTGCAGATCACCACCGATGTTATCGGCAAATCGATTCAGACAGTCGAAGGAATGCAGAACGGCAACGACTTGCATCCCTTGCAGGAGACGTTCGCAGACCTCGGCGCGGCGCAATGCGGCTACTGCACGCCCGGCATTCTGATGGTTGCGGAGGCGTTGCTGGCGAAAGAAACCGAGCCGGATGATGAGCAGATCACGGAGGCGCTTTCGGGAAATATCTGCCGCTGTACCGGCTACAACCGCATTATCGAAGCCGTCAAATGGGCCGCCGCAAAGCGGCGAGGCGATGACTGGCGGCCCGATGAGGCACTGTTTATGGGGAGCGAGATTCCCCGCTAGGAATTTGCATGGTCAAGGCGTTTAATGTGCCGCAAGCCGATGAAACGGCTGAAGAGGATCTGAAGATCATCGGCAAGCCGTTTCGGCGCGTCGATGGTCGTGCAAAGGTGACCGGCCAGACGCGCTTTGCAGATGACGTTCATTTTCCACGCACCGCGTACGTCAAGCTGGTGCGTAGCACCGTGCCGCATGCGCGTATCAGGAACATCGATTTTTCAGGCGCGCTGGCTATGCATGGCGTGCTGGGTACGCTGACAGGCGATGAATTGCCCGAACCATTCGGTATCATGCCGGTGTCGGAAGACGAGCATGCGCTGGCGATCGATACTGTGCGTTTCGTCGGCGATCCGCTCGCCGCGATCGTGGCGGTATCGGAGGATATTGCGCACGCTGCCGCACTGGCTGTCAAAGTCGAGTACGAATTGCTGCCGACGATCTCGAATTTCGACGATGCACTCGCGACGCCCGAACCGCAGATTCACGACTATGCCGATGACGGCAACATACACAAAAAAGTCTCGCTGAAATTCGGCGATGTTGAGCAAGGCTTCGATGACGCAGACCTGATTCTTGAGGATAACTTTTTTTACGAGGGCAGTAATCACCTCGCGCTCGAGCAACACTCTTGCCTTGCCCTTACCGAAGATGACGATCGGGTCACCGTGTATTCGTCGACACAGTGCCCGCACTATGTGCATCGTGCACTCGCTAAGACACTGGACATTCCAGGCTCGCGCATCCGGGTCATTGCCTGCTCCAACGGCGGCGCCTTCGGCGGCAAGAGTGATCCCTTCAACCATGAAATTGTCGTCGCAAAGTTGGCACTCAAGCTCGGGCGACCGGTAAAGATCACGCTCACACGCGAAGAAGTCTTCTATTGTCACCGCGGCCGCCACCCGGTGCAGATGCATCTGAAAACCGGCTTCCGCAAAGATGGCACGATGACGTCGCAGCACCTGCGAACAACGCTGGACGGTGGCGCTTTCGGCAGCTATGGCGTTGCCAGCACCTACTACACAGGCGCGTTGCAGACGACGACCTACAAACTGCCGAACTACTGGTTCGAGGGCGCACGTGCATTCACCAACAAACCCCCTTGCGGACCCAAGCGCGGCCACGGCACGCCGCAGCCGCGCTTCGGTTACGAGATCCAGCTTGATAAAGCCGCGCACGTGCTAGGCATCGACCCGGCGGAACTGCGTCTGCGAAATCTTGTGGAACCAAATACGATCACCTCCAACTGGTTGCGCATTGGCACGATTGGACTGAAGGAGTGCATCGACGCCGTCGTCAAGGGTAGCGGCTGGAAAAAACGTTACGGCAAACTGCCCGAAGGTCGGGGCTTAGGGCTGGCCTGCAGTGCCTACATGACTGGCGCGGGCCTGCCGATCTACTGGAATCATATGCCGCAGTCCGGCGTGCAGATTCAGCTGGATCGCAGCGGCAACGTTGCGGTGTTCTGTGGCGAAACCGAAATCGGACAAGGATCCGACAGCGTCCTGGCTGCAGTGGTCGCCGAAGTTCTCGGCATCGACCTTAAAGACATTCGCCTGTGTGTCGGTGACACTGATCTCACGCCCGTCGATCTTGGCAGCTATTCATCACGCGTCACCCTGATGGTCGGCCTGGCTGCAAAACAGGCTGCCGAAAGAGCGCGCGACAAGATCGCTAGAGCCGTCGGCGAGCACATGGAGCTGCCGCAGGAAGCGCTGGTTTTTGCTGACGGCCAGGTGTTCCCTGCACATGATCCGGACAAAGGAATTGCGTTTAACGAGGCGGTCGTAATTGCCGAGTCGCGGTTCGGCACACTCGGCACGACCGGTTCCTACATTCCGCCGCGTGCGCCGGGACGATTTCGCGGTGCTGGTGTCGGACCGTCACCCACCTATTCTTATTCCGCAAGCGTCATCGAGGTCGAGGTTGATTCCGGGACCGGCTTGTACGACGTGCAAAAAATCTGGATGGCGCACGACATCGGTCGTGCGATAAATCCCGTCCTCGCACTTGGACAGATCGAAGGCAGCATTTACATGGGTCTGGGCGAGGCGGTCATGGAAGAACAGGCGTTCCGCAGACTGCCGAAACGCCTGTCACCGGCGCTCGTGCACAAGATGCCCTCGATGCTCGAGTATAAGAGCCCCGGCTTCCACGACATGCCGGAAATCGTCAGCTACATGATCGAGACTAACGATGAACGCGGTCCGTACGGCGCCAAGGAAGCCGGCCAGGGGCCATTGCTGCCGATCATGCCTGCGCTCGCAAACGCACTATTCGATGCCGTTGGCGTGCGTGTCGACCAGGTGCCAATACACCCCGAGATGGTCTTGAAGGCATTGCACGAAAAGCAAAACGGCCGCGAAGCGCGCGTCGGACCGCATAAGTTTCCGGACATCGATTACGGCGAACCGCTTATCGTGCGTACGCCGGAGCAGGGCGGTGACGGACGGGCCACAGATGATCCGAAATCGAAGCGCAAGGGATTGCGTTCTGCATCGGGCACCATGAAAGAACGTGACGATGCCTTGAAGGAAAAGAGCAGTGCTACGCTTACCACCGATTAGGCTGGAGTCGCCGGCAACCGTTCGGGACGCGGCGAAATTAATCGCGAAGGGTAATGCACGACTCGTCGCCGGCGGGACGGATCTGTGGCCAAACATGAAACGGCGGCACCAGAAAGCTGAGACTGTAATTAGCCTGATGTCCATCCCGGGGCTAGCCGCGATCGATTCCTCGGATACCGACATTCGCATCGGCGGTACTGCCACACTCGCCAACATCATTCGCGACGACAAAGTACGCGAGCGATTCCCGGCCTTTGCAAAAGCGCTTGCCTCGATCTCTTCTCCACCGCTCAGGAACATGGGCACCATCGGCGGCAATCTTTGCATCGATACTCGCTGCACTTATTACAATCAGACCGAAGAATGGCGTCGCTCGATCGACTACTGTCTTAAGGAAGAAGGCACGATCTGCTGGGTTGCTACGAAATCGCCGCGCTGCTGGGCGCACACGGCGAGTGATTCGGCGCCGATCCTTTGTGCGCTCGAGGCGGTAGTGAAGCTGGAGTCTGCCGAAGGCGAGCGAGAACTGCCGCTGGCAGAGATGTATGTGGATGACGGTATCGATTACCTGTCCAAGCAGCCGGAT
This sequence comes from Gammaproteobacteria bacterium, assembly GCA_004357475.1. GTDB lineage: Bacteria > Pseudomonadota > Gammaproteobacteria > Steroidobacterales > Woeseiaceae > SZUA-117. The sequence goes on along the minus strand of SMWE01000017.1, from coordinate 3,343 downwards.
GAGATCGTGACGGAAGTGAAAGTGCCGGGAACGAGCGATAGCAGCCAATGCCGCTCCTCATTCTGGAAACTCAGGCGACGCGGTTCCATCGATTTTTCTACCATGTCCGTAGCCGCTGCAGTTTGGATAGACGACAGCGAAATTGTGACACGCGCCAGCATGTACCTTGGCGCCGTTGGTCCGGCGCCGATGCCGGTTGCCGACATCGCCTCTGTTCTGGTCGGCAACAAGATTACGGAAGACGGCATCGCAGAGATCGCGCATGCTGCACGTAAGATCGCCCGCCCGATGGACAACACCGATTTTTCGCCATCCTGGCGCGGTAAAATGACCGAACAATATGCAGCAGCCGCTCTTCGGGAAATCGCCGGCTTGCCGCAGTTGCGCATGCAACCGCGGCATATGCTCAAGGTCGTCTAAGCGCTGTAAATTCATAGCGGTCGCCGAATTTTTGCACTAAGCTTCGTTGAATAGACGCGGCATTGTGTGTTACGCATTCCACCCAACAAAAAGAAACGAGGGGACAGCCATGAACCGACGCCGGTTCGTTCAATCAACCGTTGCCGCGGCAGTCGCCGCCTCACTACCAGCCAGCCACGGCCTGGCGGCCATCCTGAGTGGCTCGATGGGTGTCGACGCGGATATCAATGCCGTCACCGGCGATGGCGCCGAGGTCACCCTGCAACGCGCTGCCGTAAAGGAGCTTGGAGATAGCTTGCGCGGTAGTCTCCTGTTGCCGGGTCACGAGGCTTATGAAGAAGCGCGCCGCATACTGAATGCGTCTATCAACAAGTATCCGGCGCTGATCGTGCAGTGCAGGGGCTCAGCGGACGTAAAAAACGCCATTGATTTTGCGCGTGAGTCAGATCTCCTGGTTGCCGTCAAATGTGGTGGACACAGCTTTTCCGGCAAGTCGACCTGTGACGGCGGCATGATGATTGACCTGAGCACACTGCGACACGTTCGCATAAATCGTGAGGCACGCATTGCCAATGTTGCGGGCGGCAGTCTGCTGGCCGAAATGGACCATGACACTATGGCGTTTGGCCTGGTTACGACAACGGGTACAGTCTCGCACACGGGCATCGGCGGTCTGACTTTAGGCGGCGGATTCGGCAGGGTCGGGCGGCGATTCGGCCTCGCACTCGACAATGTACTTGGCCTCGATATCGTCACGGCCGATGGCAGGCTTCTCCACGCCGATGCGGACGAAAACCCTGACCTGTACTGGGGTCTGCGCGGCGGCGGCGGAAATTTCGGCGTGGTGACGAATTTCGAATTCCAGTTGCATCCGATGAACCGCGAGGTTATCGGCGGTACGGTCGTGTTTCCGATGAGCGAAGCAAAGAGCGTGCTGAACTTCTATGCGGACTACGCAGCCAACGCGCCTGATGAGCTTTACCTGGACGGCGGTATCACAGCCAGTGCGGGCCAGCCAGCAGGTGCGTTTCTACACGTGTGCTACAGCGGCCCGATGAATAGAGCGGATAGGGTGATCGAGCCGATTCGAAAAGCCGGCACGGCCGTATTCGACGGCATCAAGGCTGTGGACTACGTGGCACTTCAGAGATCAGGAGATACCAGCGACCCGCGCGCCCGGGGTGGTTACGTGAAGTCGGGTTTTGCTTCAGAGATCACGCCTGAGATGATCGATGACATCCTGTATGGATTTGAAGAGCATCCGCAGCGTGGGATGACCGTTGTATGGCAACACGCGGGCGGGGAGATCGGCCGCGTGGATTCAGACGCGACTGCATTCGCACATCGCCACGTCAAACACGACACGCTGATGCTGATGGACTGGCCCGTCGACATCGACTCAACTCCACATGTCAAGTGGCTCAAGGAATACTGGGCAACCGTCGAACCGCATACCCGCGGCTTTTATACGAACGATGCCAGCGATGTGTCTCTGCAAAAGATACATAGGAACTACGGCAATAACTACGACAGGTTGCTGGCCCTGAAGAACAAGTACGATCCGGGCAATCTGTTCCGTCTGAACGCAAACATTGTGCCCACTTAAATGCTAACCATTGGAGGCCTGTAATGAGCAGTCACCGGGCACCACAAAAAACCCGTGAATTTCATAATCATCATTTTGATTCGACGATCTGGAACGATTTCGAGTTTCGGGATGATGACATCATCATCGCCACGTATGCCAAGGCAGGAACGACCTGGGTGCAACAAATCGTTGCTCAGCTTCTGTTTGACGGCGCGGAGGATCTCGAGACAGCGGAAATGTCACCCTGGATGGATCTTCGTGTGCCGCCGAAGGACGTAAAGCTGCCGATGGTTGCTGCCCAGACGCACCGGCGATTTCTCAAGACGCACCTGCTGGTCGATGCGCTGGTCTTTTCGGAGCAAGCGAAGTATGTGTACATCGGCAGAGACGGGCGCGATGTCGTCTGGAGCATGTACAACCATCATGTCAACGCGAATGAAGCCTGGTACGACGCCCTGAATAATACGCCGGGCAGGGTTGGGCCGCCGATGGAGAAGCCGCCCGAGACAGTCACGCGGTATTACAACGACTGGTTTGAACGGGATGGCCACCCCTGGTGGCCGTTCTGGGAAAACATAAGATCATGGTGGGCAATCAGGGACTTGCCCAATGTCTACCTGCTGCATTTCACGAATCTGAAAAATGACATGCCGGGCACCATCCGCCGGCTGGCGGAATTTCTCGAGATCCCGGTCAACGAGAATAAATGGAATGATATTTTGCTCCATTGCAGCTTCGATTACATGAAAGCGAACGCGAGCAAGAGCGTACCGTTGGGCGGCGCATTCTGGGACGGTGGCGCGAAGACGTTTATTCACAAGGGGATCAACGGCCGCTGGCGCGATGTTTTGAGCGATGACGAGGTTGCGACATACGAGCAGCGCGCCAAAAAGGAGCTGGGCGGGGAATGCGCGCACTGGCTGGCAACAGGCGAGGTGTAGAAACTCGCAGGAAATGACCGGTGTCCTCAAACGTGGGGCCGTAGCTCAGATGGGAGAGCGTCGCGTTCGCAATGCGAAGGTCGGGAGTTCGATCCTCCCCGGCTCCACCAATTGAAAAAATACTATCAGGATAATAGACATGATGAGAACCAGAAAAGGAAAAGTTAGGCGATACGTGTTTTTTCTGACTGGCTGCCTGATCTCATTTGGACTGGCCGCACAAACCAATCCTCTCTGGACCCAGCAGAAAGTTAGGAACTACTTACCGCATATGACGGCTCCAGAGGTCGAGGCACTTTTAACAAGAACAGATATGGTGATCATTCCTGTCGCATCCTTGGAGCAACATGGTAATCATCTTCCTATCGGCACAGATTTTATTAATGGCGTCGAG
>SMWE01000016.1 GCA_004357475.1 Gammaproteobacteria bacterium | reverse complement strand
TGGATTCGAGTACCTGCTGAACGCGCTGAGACTGTCGGCGGGATTTTCAGAATCGGCATTCTCGAGGAGCACCGGGCTGAAGCTGGCCGCGATCGGGGAGCCGCTGGCAAAGGCAAAAGCCGATGGACTTATCAAGGAATCCGCTAACGGAGTGTGGCAACCGACGCCCCTGGGATTTCGTTTTCTGGATGACCTCCAGGCTCGATTTCTGCCCTGAGTTGCATCCTGCCTGTACGTTTTTTGAGCAGCATTTAGCGTGTTTTGCCAAAGAACGGGTGTCGCTTTTTATGCACAACTGTTCGCGGATGCCTATTTTTTCCGTGCAATAGGAGCTGAAATTCAGCTCGACTGTGCGAAAACCAATGTAACTTGTTGATTTCTCAAATTTTGTCAAATTGAACATAAAATAGACATTTTAAAAACCCTGCTTTAAAAATCCCTACTTAGCTCACTCACTCAATTTCTTTCCACAGACTTATCCACAGGATTTGTGGATAAACCTGCAGCCCCGCAATCGGCCACTTGCGGCGTCCGCGGCTTCGCTATATCCTACGCGCCCTTTGCGCACTGCAGCACCTCAGGACGACCCAAATGAAAGCCGAGATTCATCCCGCCTACAACGATATCAAGGTTACCTGTAGCTGCGGCAACGAATTCACGACTCGCTCCACCCTTGGTGAGGACCTCCTCATCGAAGTGTGCTCGGCATGTCATCCTTTCTATACCGGCAAGCAGAAAATCATCGATACCGGCGGGCGGGTTGAGAAGTTCCGCCGCAAGTACGGTATCAGCTAGGTTAATAGCGCCGCCTGGCAATCCACTGCAGTAATCATTTGCTCGAACCGCCGGCTTCCGGCACCATGGTGCAGTTTGCCCGCAGGGCTTTTTCTGCGCGGCGGCCGGGGGCGGACGGACATTTATTGCAGTGTTCGCGGTCGTGACACAAGGACCAGCTAGGTCACCGCAGATCAGATCGGCCCGTGTCTGACAAAAACGATTTTTAGAAAGCGATTGCCGCCGGGACGCGGCAATCATGATAGCCGGTTCGCTGCAGGCCAAGGATCGAAAACTCTATGAGCAAAGACGCATATACCCTGACCAGCCCCGAGGGCAAGACCACTGAACTTCCGGTTCGCAAAGGCACGATGGGACCCGAGGTCGTCGAGATTGACAAGCTTTACCAGGAGCAGGGTGTATTCACCTATGACCCCGGATTCGTTTCCACCGGCAGTTGCGAGAGCGATATTACGTTCATTGATGGCGACAAGGGCCTGCTCATGTACCGGGGTTATCCGGTGGAGCAGCTCGCAGCGCACTCCAGTTTCATAGAAGTCGCCTATCTCCTTTTATATGGTGAGTTGCCGACCGCAGACCAGCTGACCAAATTTGAAGATTCCATTCGCAGGCACACGATGCTCAACGAAGGCATGCTGCGATTCTTCAACGGCTTCCGTTACGACGCCCATCCGATGGCTGTTTTATCCGCAGTAGTGGGATCCATGTCAGCTTACTATCACGACACGATGGACGTAAACAATCCGCGCGCCAGGGATGTTTTCGCACATCGCATTCTTGCCAAGTTGCCAACGATTGCCGCCGCCGCGCACAAACTGACCGCCGGGCAGCCCTACGTCTATCCGCGCAACGATCTTAGCTACGCGGAAAACCTGCTACACATGCTGTTCTCTGTGCCGACGGAGACCTACGAGATCAACGAGGTTGCTGCACAGGCGCTTGATCTGCTGTTTATTCTGCATGCCGACCACGAACAGAATTGTTCGACGTCAACCGTACGCATGGCTGGCAGTTCCGGCGCAAATCCTTACTCGGCTATCGCTGCCGGCATCGCTGCACTCTGGGGACCGGCGCACGGTGGTGCGAATGAGGCGGTGCTGCGTATGCTCAAGGAGATCGGCGACGCCAGGAATATTCCGAAGTACGTCGCAAAAGCCAAAGACAAGAATGACCCATTCAGATTGATGGGCTTCGGGCACCGCGTATACAAGAATTTTGATCCGCGGGCGACAATCATTCGCGAGATGTGCCACAAGGTTCTCGCGCAAAATGGACAGCAGGACGCGCCGCTTTTCGAACTGGCGTTGAGACTCGAGGAAATAGCGCTGAAGGACGAGTACTTTATTGAAAAGAATCTCTATCCGAATGTCGACTTCTATTCGGGTATTATCTACCGCGCCCTGGGGATACCGACATCGATGTTCACCGTAATGTTCGCGATTGGCAGAACAGTGGGCTGGGTTGCGCACTGGCGAGAAATGATCAGGGACCCGAATGGCCGCATCAGCAGACCGAGACAGTTATACACCGGGCCAAAGCAACGCGACTATGTCGCTATCAATAAACGTAAATAATTTCGCTTACCTTTCTGACCTAAATTGTGGGAAGGGTTCGTGGGAGCGCGCCCCGGCGCGCGACAAACATTAAAAGGGCATATTACGAAACATGCCCTTTGATATTTGTAAAGGATGAATCCACCACTGCGAACAAACGAAGATCGCCCGGTAGGCCGGGCTCCTACAGTATCAGTTCTCTAATAATCTCAGGATGGCATTCCTGTCCGCCCGCCGCATCGGCTTGCCATCGACCGGGCTAATCGGCGCCTGACGCACGCCGTCGACCGGGAATACGGTCGCCTCGATGGCCGATTCATCCTGGGTGAAGCGAAACGCGGCAAACGTTTCGGCGCGATCCTTGCGACTCTTCAGACGGCGCTCGAACGGCTGGTACTGCACCGTGCACCCCTGCAAGCGATTGGCGACTATCTCGGCGTTGTCTGCAAAGACATGCAGGTTCACGGCAGAGTTTGCGCTGGCAGTACCATGTAACACCGGTCCGACCAGGCGTGGTGTGAATGCCACCAGCAATTCCATCGCAGACAAGGCCGCACGTCGCAGAACGCGAAGTAAGTTGACATGCGACTCTCTGCCGAACAACTGCAAGTGTTCGCTGACCGCTTTTTCGATTTCAGTGTTTCCTGGCAATGAGCCGCGCGCGCTCATGCCGAGACGATCGGCAGCCTTGATTTTGGCAACGCGGTAATCGTCGATGCCCTGCTCGACGATGATGCGCGCGGCCTCCTGCGCGAGAACCTGTCTTGCTCGTTCGCCGCCGTTAACTTGCCGTCTGGACATTGTCTCCCGAGTATCCTGCGGTGCCTAAAATAGAGTCTCGTTCTTCTCCGGATCTTCTGCAGTATTGAAAATATCCGGCTGCCCGTCGAGCGCCTGGCACTCCGGTACAAATTCCTCGCGGAAATGCTCGAACATCACATCTTCAAACGGATGAGAGGCGCCGGCCGGGCAACCGGTGCTCTTCGAGATGCGCACGGTAACGATACCCGCGGGCATCACCATTTGCGCCTGGGGAACGCCTTTCAGGGCAATGCGCATGAATTCTATCCATACTGGCAGGGCGGTTCTCGAACCCTCTTCGCGCGGACCAAGCGGCAGGTCGTCATCGTAGCCGACCCAGACGACACTAACGATCTTCGAGTTGAACCCTGCAAACCAGGCATCGCGGCGGTCATTCGAGGTGCCGGTCTTGCCGGACAGATCTCTGCGCCCGAGCACCCGGGCACGTACGCCGGTACCACGGCGGATGACATCGCGCATCGCATCCTGAATAAGAAAAGCATTCTGCGGGCTGATGATTCTTGCTGCAGCGTTGACGTCGGCAAATAACTCGGGGGCAAGTGACGCGTCCGGTTGATACGACTCACCCATTTCCGCCATCTGTTCGAGCGAGAATGTCTGTTCCGGCTCAGTGATGAACATAGATTTTTCCCCGTGGAGAGCCTGTTCGGCGGCGTCCACAACCCCGTCATCCAACGGGGTCAACGGGTATAAAGGGTCCGGTTGCGGCATGACGAGGTCGGGAATGGTTTCTTCCGGCTCACACTCCGGGCAAACGACAGCTGGCCGTGCGCGATACAGGATCTCTTCATTCGGGCCAATGATTGAGTCAATGACATACGGCGTGATGGCGTAGCCGCCGTTCGCAAACGTTGCATACCCCTGCGCCATGTCGAGTGGCGAAGCAGTGCCGCCACCAAGCGCCAGTGAGCCGTTTCTAATCAAGGTATCGCCAGAGAATCCGAATGGTTCCAGATGCCGGACGGCAAAGCCGACGCCCGTGTTGTTCAGCAGCAGGCGGACCGAGGCCAGGTTCATCGAGCGGACCAACGCTTCGCGGACGCGTTGTTCGCCGTAGAAACGTCCGCTGTAATTAACCGGGCGCCACAGTCGCTCAAGCGTGGCAGAGTTGATGACGACCGGTGCATCGAGCACCACCGTGGCCAGCGTATTGCCTGCTTCGAGCGCTGCAGAGTAAATGAACGGCTTGAACGACGAACCTGGTTGCCGTCTTGCCTGGGTGACACGATTGAATTTGCTGCGGGAAAAATCGAAACCGCCGACAAGATTGGTGATCGCGCCATCCAGCGGATCAATGGATACCAGCCCCGACTGTGCGTCCGGTATTTGCGCGAGCGCCCATCCGCCGCTGGCAATCGGCATCAAATAGATGATGTGCCCCGGCGCCATGACATCAGCGACAGTCTGTGGCGCCGCGCCAGTCGTTTGCCGATCGATAAATGGCCGGGCCCAGGACATGCCATGCCACAGAAGCCTGGTTGCTGTGCCATCCTGAAATACAATGTCCGCACTGTTGTCCTCATTCAACGCGGTTACCAACGCGACCGACAGTCCGCCAGGGTTACCGTAATCCTGCAATGCCCGCTTCACCTCATCCGGCCAGTCTGCGTACGGACCGTCAAGAATCTCCGGGTCAAGTTCTACCGTGGCAATGGGCCCGCGATAGCCGCGCCGCCGTGTGAATTCGAACAGCCCGTTCCGTACCGCGTAGTTCGCAGCGCGTTGCAGTGTCGAATCCAGCGTCGTAATAACCTCGAAGCCGGCGGCGTAGGCTGCAGCCCCGTAGCGCGAAACCATCTCCTGCCGCACCATCTCAGCGACCCAGGGCGCTGAAAGTTCGATTGCGGTGCCATGCAATTTCGCCTCCATCGGGTAGGCCATGGCGTCTTCAAACTGCGACTCGCCAATGTAATCCAGGTCGAGCATCCGTTTAAGTACATAGCTGCGGCGCATTAATGCATTGGCAGGGCTCCGGACCGGGTTATGCCTCGATGGCGCCGGCAGCACGCCGGCGAGCGTTGCCGCTTCAGCAATGTTGATATCGCTCAGGAGCTTGCCGAAATAAACTTGTGCGGCGGCGGCAACACCGTATGCTCTTTGTCCGAAAAACATCTTGTTCAGGAACAGGGCCATGATCTCCTGTTTGGAGAACTCCTGTTCGATCTTGTAGGCGAGAAACGCTTCGCGAAGCTTGCGCGTAAACAACTGCTCGCGCGTCAGGAAGTAGTCACGCGCCAGCTGTTGGGTAATCGTGCTGCCGCCCCCGGATATTTCACCGCTTCTGAGCATTACGATGCCGGCACGCAGGACACCGAGATAGTCGATGCCCGGGTGTTCGAAGAACCGGCCGTCTTCGGCAGCAACGAATGCATGAACGACGAGGGGCGGCAGGTCTTCATAGTCGACAAGAATGCGCCGCCGTTCGCCTATTTCTTCAATAAGGCGGCCGTCGCGGCTGAATATCCGCAATGGAATCTGCAGCGGGATTTCACGAATGGTTTCTGCCGGCGGCAGACTCGGCGCCACGTAATAATAGGCGCCAATCAGGCCGGTGGTGATCATCAGCGACACGACCAGGCCAGCGCCGCCGCACAATATCAGCCATGGCGCAAAACGTGTCGCTCGCGCTCGCTTGGATGGTTGGCTGTCGGTGCTTGCGTTTTGCATAGTCGCGGACATTTTGGGCCAAAGCGGTCAAAAAAGAGGGGCACAGCATCACTGGCCCTGGAGGCGGTGCGTGAATTATTGCGCAAATCTATGCCAATCAGGATGCTGCCTGCCAATTGTGGCAATCGTATGGCAGCGCTCAGGCCAGATAATAGCCACACAGGCTCAAAATTGCAGGAGACACGAGTATCAGGAGGTGCCTCCCTGCGGTGTTGCTTGTCAGGGCACAGAAACCGTGTCCCGGCTCCTGGACGAGCCATGTGCGGCCAGAATTGCTGCCGCCAGGCAAATTTCCGTAGATTAAACACCGGCAGATCGGAGGATCGGGGGCCGGTGACGGGGTCGCATTCCGGGCCGCCGACCAGTTCACGGAACCACGGCGCCCGGAGCAGTAACATGCGATCGCGGGATCGTGAACAAAGTCACGTTTTATTTAAGTTTTTATTGATATATAGTTAAATCAGATTGCTCAGGTCCAGCCGAAATGTGACCCGCAACTTACCGACTTAAAAGGAAAAATACGTGCTTTTTGGCAAGAAAACACAGCCTTTGTTGGGCCTCGATATCACGACATCGTCCGTCAAGCTGATAGAACTTTCACGAAGTGGAAAGCGCTATCGGGTTGAGGCCTATTCAGCCGAGCCCACACCGCCGAGTTCGGTAAACGAAAAGGCGATTGTGGATGCGAAAGCCGTCGGTGAAGCCATCCGGCGGGCCGTAAAACGCGCCGGAGCCAAAGCGACCGATGTAGCGATCGCGATCAGTGGCGACGCCGCAATTACCAAGGTCATTCAAATGCCCTCGAGCCTCTCCGAAAGGGACCTTGAAGGACAGGTCGAAATCCAGGCTGACCAGTACATTCCCTTCCCGATGGAAGAAGTCAGTTTCGATTACGAAATCGTCGGCCCGAACTCGAATGACCCGGAATTGATGGACGTTTTGCTGGTCGCAACGCGTACCGAAAACGTCGAACAGCGGCAAGCTGCGGTCAGCGCCGCAGGCCTGACCGCCACGATCGTCGACGTTGAAGCATTTGCCCTCGAGAACGCTTGCGCCCTTCTGAGCCACCAGATTCCCGACGGTGGTATGGGCCAGTCTGTGGCAATCGTCGATATCGGCGCCAGCAGCACGACTTTCAGCGTATTGGTGGATCTCAAGGTTGTCTACACGCGAGATTTTGCTTTTGGCGGCCAGCAGCTGACCGAAGAAATCATGCGCACATACGGACTCTCGATGGAAGATGCCGGCCGGGCCAAGAAGCAGGGTGGACTTCCCAGCAACTATCAACCCGAAGTGCTGGAGCCGTTCGTTGATGACACGACGCAGCAGGTCAGTCGTTCATTGCAGTTTTACCTGGCATCCGGCGGCGGACGCGAGCAGCCGGACATGATTCTGGTGTGCGGCGGTTGCGCCAACATCCCCGGTATCGCGGATGTTATTTCAAGCAGAGTCGGCATCCCGACAGAAGTCGGGGATCCGCTCGGCCAAATGAAAATTTCATCCAAGGCCAAGTCGCAAGGGGTGCACAAAGATTCGACAGCACTGCTGACAGCCTGCGGCCTTGCACTGAGGAGTTTCGACTGACATGCCACGTATTAATCTCCTCCCATGGCGCGAACAGGAGCGGCAAAAACGCCAACGAGATTTCATGATCTCGATGGCCGCGTCTTTCGTAGCCGCCATTATCGTACTGGCCGGGACGTTCTTTTCCTATGTGCAAATGATCGATTATCAGCAGTCCAGGAATGCCCGCCTTGAAAGTGAAATAGTCGAATTGGAGCGCAGCATTGCTGAAATAGACGGGCTTGAAAGACAGAAGGAAAGACTCCTTGCCCGCATGGAAATCATCGAGCAATTGCAACGCAGCCGACCGGAAATCGTACATCTGTTCGACGAGATTGCGCGGCAGCTCCCGGAAGGCGTGTATCTCACCGGGATGAAGCAAAACGGCGATGCGGTTGAACTGATGGGTATCGCCCAGTCAAGCACCCGCGTTTCGGCGCTCATGCGACAGATTGATTCTTCCGAATGGCTTACGGATCCCGGTGTGATCAAGGTTGAAACCACCGAGGTGGGTCCTGCCCGGCAGGCGGAATTCGTGGTTAACCTGAAACAGCTTAGCCGGGAAGAAACGGGGATGGAGGGCGGACAGTGAATCTCGTCGAGGAACTGCAAAGTCTGGACGTCAATGACGTTGGCCGCTGGCCGCTGGCTTTTCGTGCGGCCGTAATCGCTATCGTTTTCGTGGTCGTTCTCGGCATGGGTGTCTACCTGTTCATCATTGAGGACAAGGCGCCACAATTGCAGCGCGTGCAGGATGAGGAGCAGACACTCCGCGTTTCCTTCGAGAATAAGCAGAAGAAGGCGGCGAACTACGATGCCTATAAAGCTCAGCTGGCGCAGATGGAGCAGTCTTTCGGCACCATGCTGAGGCAGCTGCCGGGCAAAACCGAAATTCCCAGCCTGATTGTCGATATTTCACAGACGGGCCTGGCGGCTGGTCTGCAGGAAAAACTCTTTCAGCCGCAGGCAGAGATTCCCAAGGATTTCTATGCCGAGAAGCCGATCACGATCAGCTTGTCGGGCGGCTATCACGAGATCGCAAAATTTGTCAGCGGCGTGGCTGCGCTCCCGCGAATCGTCACACTGCACGACATCAACATTACACCGGATAGTCAGGACACATACGACCGGTTGACGATCCAGGTAACTGCGAAAACCTATCGCTACCTGGAAGAGGAGGCAGAATAAAAATGAGAGCTTCCCTGGCAAAATTGTTACCAATGATTCTGATTGCCGGATTCGGGCTCATTGCTTGTGGCAGCGATATGGATGATCTGGATCGATACATCAATGAAATAAAGGCAAGACCCGGCGGGCGCATCGAGCCGCTGCCGGAAATCACGCCTTATGAAGTATTCACTTATGAGGCAGCTGACGAAGGGATTCGATCTCCGTTCGTACCAGACTCTCCGCAGGCGGCAGCAGGTATTGCTGCAGGCGGTATGAGACCTGATCCGGAACGGAGCCGGGAGTTTTTGGAGCAGTTTCCTCTCGACACACTGCGCATGGTTGGCACCATGCAACTTGGGGAAACGAATTTCGGGCTCATACAAACTTCAGATGGCCTGATTCATCGTGTTGTCGCAGGCAACTACATGGGCCAGAACGATGGACGAATCATTGTAGTAAAAGAATCAGCGATTGAATTGATTGAAATCATATCGGACGGGATTGGTGGTTACCTGGAAAGAGAAGCCGCCGTCGGTCTTTCGGACTGATGACTGAATGGAACTGGGAGTATTTGGAATGACGCTCAAACTAAGGCTGCCGATCGGCACAGAAAACCGACGTTTGCCAGTGCAACTTGCTGCAGCATTATTGTTGCTTTGCGGATTCTCCGCAAATGCACAGGAAAGCAACCGCCTGCAGGACATTCAGGTACAGAGCCTGCCGGGGCAGCGCATAGAGGTGAAGTTGATTCTCAGCGGCACCGCGCCGGAGCCACTGACATTTACCATCGATGAGCCGGCGCGGATCGCCCTCGATCTGCCGGAAACGGCGCTCGGACTTTCCTCGCGTCGCCGTGACGTGAACCTCGGGCCACTGGAAACCGTACTTACGGCCGAAGCCAATGGCCGTACACGCGTTGTTCTGAATCTCACTTCCATGGTGCCTTACGAGACCCGCCGCAGTGGCAACACAATTTATATAACGCTCGGCGCTGCAGACGGTGACGCGGGCATGACGACCCAGTTTGCAGACAGCTCTGTGCTGGCATCTTCGCCATCCTTAGCATCACGTGGCGGGCGCACCATCACCAGTGTTGACTTCCGGCGTACGCGCGACGGCGGCGGCCGGATACTCATTCACCTGAGCGATCCGTCAACTGCGGTTGATATCCGCCAAGAAGGTGGCCGGGTGATTGCAGTGTTTAAAGACACCAGCCTGCCGGCGGAGTTGATGCGTCGTCTGGACGTCACGGACTTCGCCACGCCGGTAATTACGATTGACACGCTGCGCACCAATCTGGATACGCGTATCGTGATCACTGCTGATGGCAAGTACGAACAGCTCGCCTATCAGTCGGACAACGAATTTACCATCGAGATCAATCCGGCAGTCGATGATCTGGAAGTAGCATCTTCGGTGTTCTCGGAGTCCAAGGAATACGACGGGCAGCGGCTGACCCTTAATTTCCAGGACATCGAGACGCGCGCCGTATTGCAGCTGCTGGCCGAAACGTCCGGTCGCAACATCGTGGTCTCGGATACGGTTCAGGGCAACGTGACCCTGAGGTTAAGAAATGTCCCCTGGGATCAGGCGCTCGATATCGTCATGACCACCAAGGGTCTGGACATGCGCGAGAATGGCAACGTGATTATCGTGGCCCCGGCTGAGGAAATTGCCGCGCGCGAAACGGCGGATCTCGAAGCCAGGGCGGCTATTCACGAGCTGGAGCCGCTTTATTCTGAATTCGTGCAAGTCAATTACGCAAAAGCGGCTGACCTGGCCGCTTTGATTGGCGGCGACAGCGGTAACGCATTGTTGTCAGAGCGCGGCAGCGTAGGCATTGATGAGCGGACCAATACCCTGCTCGTGAAGGATACCGCTGAGCGTCTGCAGGACATTCGCCGCCTGGTGCGCACACTGGATATCCCGATTCGCCAGGTACTGATCGAATCACGCATTGTGGTTGTCAATGACGACTTCAGCCGTGATCTCGGCATACGATTCGGTTTCATGGGCGTCACGAACAATAGTTCCAATGGCATTATTTCCGTCACCGGTACCGGCGAGGGCAGCGAGGTCATCGTTCGCTCTGCACTGGATAACCTGGCCAATAGCGGCCAGCCGTACCCGATTACTGCGCCCGGCATATCTGACCGATACAACGTCAACGTGCCGGTAGATAATCCGGCTGGACGATTTGCACTGGCCATACTGAACTCGGACTACATCGTGGATCTCGAGCTGACTGCAATGCAGGCTGAAGGCCGCGGGGAAATCGTTTCGACACCGCGCATCATTACTGCCAACCAGAAAGAAGCTCGCATCGAGCAGGGTGTGGAAATTCCCTATCAGGAATCCGCATCTTCCGGCGCAACAACCACGCAGTTCAAGAAAGCTGTGCTGAGCCTGACGGTAACGCCACAGATTACGCCCGACAACAACATAATCATGGATCTGATGGTCAGCAAGGACAACGTCGGTGAGTTGACACAGAGTGCGACCGGCGGTCTCGTACCGAGTATCGATACCCGTAAGGTAGAGACACAGGTCCTGGTGCGGGATGGACAGACGGTGGTGCTTGGTGGCATTTATGAAACTGAGCGACGGGAAACTATCAATAAAGTGCCCTTCCTGGGCGATATTCCGGGGGTTGGTGTTCTGTTCAGGTCGAAATCGATCGTGTCGAAAAAAGCAGAGTTGTTGATTTTTGTAACGCCGAGAATCCTTAATGATGGTTCCAGCATTTACTAGCCGTAGGCACTTCCGGAACGGCCAAGAGCAAGGAAACGGATCGATGAAAAAATTGTTTGGGCTCGCGACCATATTGATGGCGCTATTCCTGGCTGCCTGCGATGGTGACCCTGCATTGGTTGGCAGCGGACCACCACCTCCGGCAACAGGTCCTGGTGCCGGCATCGGCGTCTCAATAGCCATGGGATCAGGGAGCGGCGCTTCCTACCTGGACGGCGTCATTGCCATATCGCAGAGTAATCTTCAGGCTGGCGGGAGCGCAAGCCTGACGGTCAACTTCGTTGACACCAACAACAGCAACTCCCCGGCAGTCGGTGCGGAGTTTACGGTAAATTTTGCTTCAACCTGTACGCCCCTCCTCGCGAACATCGTCGAGAGTTCGATTACGACGACTACGGGAACAGCCACCGCGACCTATTCCGCAACCGGATGTTCGGGTGACGATACGCTGAGCGCAACCGCGCTCGTCGACAATGTAGTCTTAACGGCAACGGCCGCGATCACTATTGCCGCGGCGACCGTTGGCTCGATCCAGTTTATCAGCGCGAACCCGGAAAACATTGGCTTGCTTGGCACAGGTGGCGTCGGCCGGCAGGAAACCTCCACGGTGCGTTTTGCAGTGACGGATTCGACCGGTGGACCCGTATCCGGAGCTACTGTCGATTTTACGCTCAACACGACCATCGGCGGCATCAACCTGACGCCGACAACGGCAACGAGCGGCGCAGACGGGGTAGCTCAGACTGTTGTTTCCGCAGGTTCGGTCGCGACCAGCGTTCGCGTCACGGCGACGGTAAACCCGTCGAGTCCGGTGATCGCGGCGCAATCCGATCAGCTTACGATTACCACCGGCATACCCGATAACGACAGCGTGTCGCTGTCCATGGCCTGCGTGAACATCGAAGGCTGGGACCGTGACGGTGAAACGACAACCGTAACCGTACGCATGTCGGACCGTTACAACAACCCGGTGCCCGACGGCACGGCAGTCACACTTAATGCAGAAGGCGGCCAGATTGGAGGCTCCTGCTTTACGGTTACCACGCCGGCTAACGGCGCGGGCGTCTGCAGCGTGATTTTTGTCAGCCAGGACCCGCGCGACAATCCTACCATTGCAACAGGTGATGGCAGGGTAACGATTCTCGCCACGGCGATCGGGGAAGAGAGCTTTGTCGATGCTGACAGCGACGGCATCTTCAACAATGCGGATGTTCCGCTGGAGATTGGCGAGCCGTTCCGCGATGACAATGAGAACGGCATTGTTGAGCCGGCCCTGAATGAGATTTTCGCCGATTTCAACTCTAACGGTCTGCCGGACGCGGCAAACCATCCTGACTATATAAACTTCAATGGCTTGCTGTGCGACAGCATGACGGCACTTTGCAGTCCGAATGAAACGTTGTTTGTCAGCGATACTGGCGTAGTGGTCATGTCCGCGAGTGCCGCGCTCATTTTAGATGATGTTGGAGGCGCCATTAATGTCGCTGGTGAAGCAGTAGCAGGGATTAATGTGACAGTTGGTGACAATAAAGGTAACGGTTCGATTTCACAGCCGATGGCCGGTGGCACAACGATCGAAGCAGAAACCTCGAATGGCAGTATGGCCGGACCGGATAGCTACACGGTACCATGTTCGAATAACAACGGGCCGCTTATATACGTATTCTCTGTTCAAGGTGACAGTAACCCCAGCGGCGGTGTAATGACGATCACGGTAACATCGCCAAGCGGCCTTATTACGAGGCACTTTATCAGCGTCACTGATTAGAAAGTGGTAGGAAAAAAGCTCCGTCCCCTGGACGGAGCTTTTTTGTAGGGAAATAATTTGGTAAACAAAATTTTTCTTGTGGGCCCGATGGGCGCAGGAAAATCAGCGGTCGGCAGGCAACTGGCGAGACTCCTGCACCTCGAATTCATCGACAGCGATGAGGAAATCGAAATTCGCACCGGCGTCGATATCCCCTTCATATTCGAGAAAGAAGGAGAAGAGGGTTTCCGCAAACGCGAAGTGAAGGTCATCGACGAACTTTCGCAGAAGGACGCCGTGGTCCTTGCCACCGGTGGCGGCGCCATAGCAGATGCTGAGAGCCGCAACCGGCTCGGTGCGCGCGGTTACGTTATTTACCTCTATACCAGCGTCAAGCAACAGCTGGAACGCACGCAGCGCGGACGTAAACGGCCCGTCCTGGAAAACGGCGATCCGGAAAAAGTTCTCGAAGAACTGATGGTGATTCGCGATCCGCTGTATCGGGAGATCGCCGACCTGATCGTCGATACGGACGGACGCCGGGTGCAGACGGTCGCCCGCGAAATCCACGAATCGTTATAAATCGCCCGCTGGGGCGGACTCCTGCGGCCGGGCTGTTAAAACAGCGCAGGAGCCCGCCCCAGCGGGCGATTTAATGTAATCTTTGCCGCTTGTCTTTTCATTGGACGCGGTTTTGAAAATCTCCAGCACCCTCAAGGTCGATCTCGGCGAACGCAGCTATCCGATAGTCATCGGTAGTGGTCTGCTGGGTAACTTCGATCTTTGCGACTATTTCAATGGTCCTGATTGCCTGGTCGTCACCAATGAGACGGTGGGCCCGCTGTATCTCCCGGCGCTGCAAAAGAAGCTGCCGCCTGACAGCGTTGTCATTGCCCTGCCCGATGGCGAACAGCACAAGACACTGAAAAACGCTGAGCGGGTGCTGGACGAGCTTGTCGCGAGCCATGCGAACAGGGACGCCACGGTGGTAGCGCTTGGAGGAGGCGTCATAGGGGATATCGCCGGTTTTGCTGCCGCGTGCTACATGCGAGGTATTGCTTTTATACAGGTGCCAACCACGTTGCTCGCCCAGGTTGATTCATCGGTCGGCGGCAAGACCGGTGTCAATCATAAAAAGGGCAAAAACCTGATTGGCGCCTTTCATCAGCCCAAACTCGTGCTCATAGACACGGACACACTGAGCACGTTACCCGATCGGCAGCTGAAAGCCGGTTTAGCCGAGGTCATAAAATACGGTGCCATTGCCGATATTGACTTTCTTGGCTGGCTGGAGGCAAACATTGGCGAGCTTCTCGACAAGAACCCTGATGCGCTGGTGTATGCGATTCTGCGCTCCTGTGAATTGAAGGCCGGAGTGGTTGCCGACGACGAAAGGGAGGCAGGCAGGCGGGCAATCCTGAATTTCGGTCATACCTTCGGCCACGCGATTGAGAATTCGCTCGGCTACGGCGAGTGGCTGCATGGTGAGGCGATTGCTGCCGGCATGCTGATGGCGGTCGAGCTGAGCAATATCGGCGAGGGCGCATCAGGGCGTTTGCGAAATCTGCTCGAAGCGGCCGGATTGCCGGTTTGCCCACCCGCGATCGGTGCTGAGAAAATGCGGGCAGCAATGGAGATGGACAAAAAGGTGCAGGCGAATCAAAGCAGGTTTGTCCTGCTGCGGTCACTTGGCGATGCCTACCTTACGCCGGACTATGACGCTGGCCTGCTGAACAGCATCCTGCTTAAGTGCAATAGCTGAAATGACACAACTCTCAGGCGAACTGGCCCCCTATGCGGCCCACGAAGAACAGACCAAGGGCCGGCGCTACCAGGAACCGGCAGCGCCCTATCGCGGCGAGTACCAGCGCGACCGCGATCGTATTGTGCATTGCACCGCTTTCCGGCGGCTTGTTTATAAAACGCAGGTGTTCGTCAACCACGAGGGCGATCTCTATCGAACGCGGCTTACTCACTCGCTCGAGGTCGCACAAATCGCCCGCACAGTAGCCAGGGCGCTACGCTTGAACGAGGACCTGGTCGAGGCGATAAGCCTTGCACACGATCTCGGCCATACGCCGTTCGGTCATGCGGGCCAGGACGCGCTGAACGGTTGCATGGGGGAATTTGGGGGTTTTGAGCACAACCTGCAATCACTCCGGGTTGTTGATGAACTTGAAGCGAAGTACGCCGATTTTCCCGGCCTGAACCTGACCTTCGAGACACGCGAGGGCATTCTCAAACATTGTTCTGCACGGAATGCACAAGGGCTGGGTGAGTTGGGCGAACGCTTTCTTGAGCGCCGCCAACCCGCACTGGAGGCGCAGATCGCGAACATCGCTGACGCGATTGCATACAACAATCACGATATGGATGACGGATTTCGTGCGGGGATTCTAAGCCTCGACGAATTACGGCAACAGGCGTTGTTCAACGAGCAATACCTGGCGGTACATGAGCGCTACCCGGAGCTCGAAGATCGCCGGCTGATCTACGAAATTATTCGCCGAATAATCAACAAGGTTGTCACGGACCTGATCGACAATACGACTCGCCGGCTCGAATCTCTGGCGCCGGACTCGATCGAGGATATACGCGCACAGCGGGATGTGGTTGTTGTTTTGAGCGAACCCGTCTACGAAGAACATACAGCGCTGAAGCAATTTCTCAACAAGCACCTGTATCGGCATCAGAAGGTGCGCGAGATGACGGACAGGTCGAAAGGCATGATCGAGGTCCTGTTCGAGCGCTACATGAGCGATCCTGGCCGGATGCCCGCGGAGTTTTGCTTATCCGCGACCGCCCATGATGCTAACGAGTCCACCAAAGCGCGTGTCATCGCCGACTATGTCGCCGGCATGACCGATCGCTTTGCGATTGCGGAACACGATCACGTTAATTAATTGCCCTGCGCCACGCTGCTGTGATTTCCGCGTTACAATGCGCCCCGTTTTCACCATTTGCCGGAGCGGCTGTGGCAGCTAAGAACATTCCCGATAATGAACGCCTGATTTTCGCAATGGACCTGCCGGACTGTGACCGGGCACGTCAGCTGGCGGTAGAACTCGGTGATTCCGTGACCTTCTATAAGCTCGGACTCGAGCTAATGATGACTGGCGGATATTTCGAGCTATTGGACTGGATGCTGGCGCGAGATAAAAAAGTGTTTGCGGATCTGAAGTTTTTCGATATTCCGGTGACGGTCGGTTCGGCGGTGAGGCAGCTGAAGAATCGCGGCGCCAGTTTCGTGACGGTTCATGGCAATCAATCCATCATGGAAGCCGCGGCAGAAAACAAGGGTGACGAGCTGAAGGTGCTGGCCGTGACTGTCCTCACGAGCCTTGATCGGGGTGACCTTGACGATCTCGGCTTCGAATGTGATGTCGGAGAACTCGTACTGTCACGTGCGAAGCGGGCGCTGGAAGCCGGTTGCGACGGCGTAATTTCATCAGGACTCGAAGTGGGGAAGCTGCGCGAGTGCATCGATGCGAAACTGCTCGTCGTCACGCCGGGCATTCGTCCCGTCGACAACAAACCAGGTGGCGATCAGAAGCGTGTGGTCACTGTCGAACAGGCATTCCGGAACGGTGCTGATTACATTGTGGTTGGGCGCCCGATACGTGATGCTGAAAGCCCGCGGGCGGCGGCCGAGTCGATTCAGGCGATCATCGCCGCAGAATTCTGACGGTATGGCAGCGGCGCTCAAGAATGATTTGCTACTACGGGCGCTAACGCGGCAGCCGGTGCCGCGTACCCCAGTCTGGATCATGCGCCAGGCGGGACGTTACCTGCCGGAATATCGCGAGCTTCGCGCAAAGGCTGGTGAATTCATGAGCCTGTGTTCGAATCCGGAGCTCGCCTGCGAAGTTACGCTGCAACCACTGCGCAGGTATTCGCTGGATGCCGCAATCCTGTTTTCCGACATTCTGACGATTCCGGATGCGATGGGTCTCGGCCTCTATTTTGAAGCCGGGGAAGGGCCGAAGTTCGAGCGCCCCGTGCGCACGGCAGCGAGGATTCACAAGCTTGCAGTACCGGACGTTGCCGAGAAGCTTGCTTACGTTTTCGACGCTGTGACGCTGGTGCGGCGAGAGCTTAATGGTGCGTTGCCGCTCATTGGTTTTGCCGGAAGCCCGTGGACTGTGGCCACGTACATGGTCGAGGGCGGGTCAAGCCGCGACTTCAGTCGCATCAAAGGCATGGCGAGGCAGGAACCGGCGCTGCTGGACGAGTTGCTGGACGTTGTTGCGCGATCGACCATCGACTATCTCAATGCGCAGATCGATGCAGGTGCGCAGGCCATCATGATTTTCGATACCTGGGGCAGCGCACTGTCGCCTGAGCAGTATCGGCGCTTTTCATTGCAGCGAATGCAGCAGGTTCTCGACGAGCTGCAGCGCGAGAAGGACGGACAAACCATCCCGGTCATCCTGTTCACCAAGGGGGCGGGTGAACTGCTGACCGTCATGGCGGAGACCGGCTGCGATGCACTTGGCGTTGACTGGACCACCGACCTCGGGCAGGCGCGGCGTCTGACCGGCGACAAGGTTGCGCTGCAGGGAAACCTGGATCCGGCCGTACTCCGGGGGTCGCCTGAAGCAGTCGAGCAGGGTGTTGCGGAAGTGCTCGCCAGCTATGGTGACGGTCCGGGACATGTATTCAACCTGGGGCATGGCATCACGCCGGATGTTGATCCGGACAATGTAGGCGTTCTGGTTGAGGCTGTGCATCGCCTAAGTCCCGCGTACCATTCGGACATTAGCGGCTGAAGCCGCTTCCGGCAATTTTTCTATTGGCACATGTAGGAGCGATTTCAGTCGCGAATGGGTTTATTCGTCGCGCAGTGCGCGCCGTAGAATTTTGCCGACATTGGTTTTCGGCAAATCCTCCCTGAACTCGATTTCCTTCGGCACTTTGTAAGCGGTAAGATTTTCCCGGCAGAATTTCAGTACGTCGTTTTCGGTCACGGACGGATCGCTCCTGACCACGTACAGCTTGACCGCTTCGCCGGATTTCTCATCGGGGATTCCGATCGCTGCTGCTTCGAGAATTCCGTCCATTTTGACCACGACGCCCTCGATTTCGTTCGGGTAGACATTGAATGCCGAGACGAGAATCATGTCCTTCTTGCGGTCTTCTATGTAAAAGAAGCCATTTTCATCGATGCGGCCGACATCCCCGGTACGCAGCCAGCCCCCGGGCAGCATTACATTTTCTGTCTCCTCGGGGTTATGCCAGTAGCCCTCCATGATCTGGGGCCCGCGAATACAGATCTCACCGATATCGCCAAGCGCCATTTCGTTGCCGTCGTCGTCGAATATCTGCGCATCGGTCGAGGGGATAGGCACGCCGATCGAGCCGTTAAAGTGTTTGAGGTCAAGCGGATTGGAAATAGCGGCCGGCGAGGTTTCCGTCAAACCGTATGCCTGCGTGATGACCAGGCCGGTTACTTCCTGCCACTTTCTGGAAACTGCCTCCTGCACAGCCATGCCGCCGCCGATTGTCAGGCGCAGGTTGCTGAAATCAAGATCCGCAAAACCAGGTGTGTTCAAAAGCCCTGCGAACAGGGTGTTCACTCCGGAAATGTAATTGAATTTGTGGCGTGCGAGTTCCCTGACAAAAGCTGCCAGGTCGCGGGGGTTGGTAATCAGAATATTCTCGCCACCCTGGTACATCACTGACAGGCAATTACTCTGCAGCGAAAAAATGTGGTAGAGCGGCAGCGCCGTTATCGCGATGATTCGCTCCAGGCCGGCATAGATATCCGCTTGCCATGCGCGTGACTGATGCACGTTGAACACCATGTTGCGATGGCTAAGCATTGCGCCTTTGGAAACACCCGTCGTACCGCCCGTGTACTGCAGGAACGCGATGTCTGCAAAGCCAAGCTCGACGTGATCCAGATGGTGTCTGGCGCCAGCCCTGAGCGCCGAGCGCAGCCCGATACTGCCGGGCAGCGAAAAGGGCGGGACCGACTTCCTGATTCTTTTCAGCACAAAATTGGTGATGGTGCTCTTCGGCCAGCGCAGAAGATCGCCTACCTGCGTCGTGACGATGTGTTTGATGTTGGTGTCGGCAATGACCTCCTCGAGCGTATCGGCAAAGTTTTCAAGAATGATGATGCACTTTGCTCCGGAGTCCGTGAGCTGATGCTTGAGCTCTCTTGGTGTATACAGCGGATTAACATTAACGGCCACCAGGCCCGCCCGAAAAAGCCCGATCAGTGCGACTGGATACTGCAGTATATTGGGCAGCATGATGGCAACGCGTTCGCCCCTGACAAGGCCAAGCGACTTTTGCAGGTAGCAGGCGAACTTCATCGACTGCTGGTCGAGATCCCGGTAGGTATGCGTCGTGCCCATATTAGTGTAGGCAGGACGATCCGGAAACTCATTGAACGAGAAATCGATCATGTCGCGCAACGACGTGAATTCTGGGGTCGGAATCTCGGCCGGGATATCTTCGGGGTATGACTGCAACCAGATCTTATCCACGTAATATCATTCTCAATGGCTAATTATTCTTGTTGCTTGCCTGACGATCTGCGAGGGCCTGGCGAATGATTGGCCAGGCATTGTTCAGCAAAATTGACTGGGCTCTGGCATTCGGATGAATGCCATCATCCTGCATCAATTCCTTATCAAGTGCGATGCCCTCCATGAAAAATTCGATCCAGAGGACACCCGACTGGTCTGCGAGTTCCCGGTAAACATTTTCGAACGCGCCGGTATAACGCGGTCCGTAATTGGTCGGGATACGGATACCCAGCATTATCACGGCGGCGCCGCTCGCTCTGGTCGTTTCGATGATCGTCTGCAGGTTGGCTTTCATCCGCTCCGTGGGGAAACCACGCAAACCATCGTTACCGCCGAGTTCCAGGATGACTAGATCGGGATGGAAGTTTTTTATGGTGCTATCAATCCTGGTGACACCACCCTCGGTGGTTTCGCCGCTAATACTGGCGTTAATGACGCGATGTTCGTACCCTTGGGATTCCAGCCGGGACTGCAACAATGCCGGCCACGACTGGTCAACATCAATTCCGTAGCCGGCGCTCAGACTGTCACCGAAAACCAGCACAGTTGGCGCATTTGCAGCCTGCCCGGCCGCGGCTGCAAAGAGCATCAAAAAGGTCAGTAAATTTCGCATGCCACACGATACAGCCATTGAGGACGCGGTTCTCGCCGCAAGAAACGTCAGCAAGCAGGTTAGCAGCCCGGAAGGTAGTCTGACTATCCTTTCCAACGTCAGTTTCGTGATTGACAAGGGAGATTCAGTTGCCGTGGTCGGTGCGTCGGGCGCTGGCAAGTCCACTTTGCTTGCATTGCTTGCCGGGCTTGACCTGCCGACCGAGGGAGAAATCTGGCTGGACGGCGTAAACCTGACAAATCTTGACGAAGACGGCCGCGCTGCAATTCGGGCGGCAAATGTGGGCTTCGTATTCCAGTCATTCCACCTCGTGCCATCTCTGAATGCCCTCGAAAATGTAATGTTGCCGCTCGAGCTGGCAGGCAAAGACTCGCCGCGACAGAAAGCGCTGAAAATTTTGCAGCAGGTCGGTTTGGCGGAGCGCTGGAGTCATTATCCCGCGCAGTTATCGGGCGGCGAGAAGCAGCGCGTGGCTATTGCCCGCGCATTCGCTACCGAACCCGCGGTACTTTTCGCAGATGAACCCACCGGCAATCTTGATAGCCGAACCGGTGGGCACGTGATCGACCTGATGTTCGAACTTAATCGCGATTCATCAACCACGCTTGTCCTGGTTACTCACGACAAATCATTGGCCGCACGATGCGACAGAATCATTGGCCTCGATGGCGGCCTGCTGGTCAGCGACGAAAGGGCGGCTGCATGAAAGCGGTTATTTATGCACTGCGAAGCTTCGGCAGAGAATTACGTTCCGGTGAGGCGATAGTTTTGCTGATCGCGATCGCACTGGCGGTCGCCGCATTGACTGCTGTCGGCTTTCTCACCGATCGCATCGGCCGGGCCGTTGCACGCCAGGCCAATGAAGTTCTGGCTGCAGATTTGCGCTTGCGCACGCCGGATCCGATTCCCGCTGAGTGGCACGAGATGGCGGCCGAATACGGATTGCAATCTGCGGAAACGCAAACGTTCCCGAGCGTCGTCTTTGCCGGGAACTTAAGTTCACTGGCAACCATCAAGGGAGTCAGCAAGGGATACCCGCTGCGTGGCGATGTGCGTGTCTCCGATAGTCTTTTCGGCGAACAGCGGATTGCAGATGGCATACCGGATTCCGGAAATGTCTGGGCCGATGGTGCGTTGATGGCACGGCTGGAAATTAGTGTTGGCGATTACGTTTCGGTTGGCGAGTCGAAGATGCGAATTGATGCGGTGCTGCGATATCGGCCGGATCAGTCGATCGGATTTGCATCACTTGCGCCATCGCTGCTCATCGGCACGCAGGATTTGCCGGCAACCGGATTGGTAAGTGTGGGCAGCCGCGTGCGATACGCGCTGCTCGTTGCCGGGGAAGAGGGGGCAGTCAATGAGTTTTACGAAACCGTGGAGCCGACTCTGCCGGATTCGGTTCGTAGCCGGAATCGCGAAGAAGGGAGTGATCGTGCGAACAATGCAGCTGACCGTGCGCAACGTTTCCTGTCGCTGACCGCGGTCATCAGTTTGTTGTTGAGTGCGGTCGCGATCGCGATGTCGGCTCGCCGTTTCGCGCACCGCCGCATGGACACGGTCGCATTGATGAAGAGCCTCGGTGCGAGTCAGCGATTTGTAATTACTGCTGCGTCGGTGCAGCTGGTTCTTCTCGGATTCCTTGGTGTGATTGTTGGCAGCATCCTTGGTTTTGTCGTTGAGCAAATTGTTACCGAAATGTTGGCGGACGTTCTCCAGGGTGACTTGCCGCCGGTTGGTATTTCACCAGTCCTGCTGGCCAGTGGTAGCGCACTCATTCTATTGGTCGGCTTTGCAATGCCCTCATTGATCCAGTTGCGCAATACGCCACCACTGCGCGTATTGCGGCATGACGAGATGCCACCACCGCCGTCGCGATTGGTCGTTGCCGGCACGTCTCTGATCGCGGTTGCGGCGATGCTGTACCAGGCGATCGGCGATGGGTTCCTGTTGCTGATTGTCCTCGGCGGAATGCTGGTCGTTTCGGCCGCCCTGTACGGTGCCGGTCGTGTACTTGTTGCATTGATGGGTCGCTCCCGTGGCGGTGTGGGCATTGCCTGGCGTTACGGACTTGCGAATGTCGCCCGGCGTGGCCGGGACAGTACAGTACAGGTTGTAGCATTCGGATTGGGCCTGACGGTTTTGCTGTTGCTCACGTTCGTCAGGACCGATTTGCTGGAAGAATGGCAGCAGACACTGGATGAGAACGCGCCGAATAACTTCCTTATTAATATTCAGCCGCAGGAACGCGCTTCAATTGCAGAGATCGTCCAAAGCGGTGGCGTTGCTGCTCCGACTTTCGTGCCGATGGTTCGCGCAAGGATGCAGACGATTAATGGCGAGGACGTCAAAACACGTGAGTACCCGGACGAAGATGGCAAATGGATGGCCAACCGGGAGCAGAATCTGACCTGGGCCGAGCACTTGAGCTCCAGCAACGAAGTCGTCAAGGGTGAATGGTGGCCGGCCGGCTACGATGGTGAACCGCTGGTATCACTCGAAGAGAATGCCGCCTTGGAGCTTGGCGTCGATCTCGGCGACCGCCTGCAGTTTCTTGTGGCCGGCCAGGAAATTGCACTGACGGTGTCGAGTTTTCGAAAGATCAACTGGGATTCATTCCAGCCAAATTTTTTCATGGTGTTGTCGCCTGGCGCACTTGACGGTTATCCATCGACCTTCGTCGCCAGCCTGAAGATCCGGGACGACGAAAAAGACGTGCTCCTTAACCTGGTCCGCAAGCACCCGACGGTATCGATCATCGACATCGAAACTATTCTGGAACAGGTTAAAAGCATTATCGACAAGGCAAGTCTTGCGGTGCAGGCAGTTTTCGTATTCACGCTTGCTGCCGGTATCGCAGTTTTGTTCGCGGCCGTTCAGTCGACCATCGATGAGCGCCGTTTTGAGAGCGCGCTGTTGCGTGCGCTCGGTGTACGGCGGCGTACGGTGCTTTCCGGTGTGCTGATGGAATTTGCGGCGCTGGGATTTGTGGCGGGTCTGCTGGCATCGGCGGGGGCGTCGATACTTGCGGCCATCGTTGCGATTCAGCTCTTTGATCTGGAGTACACGTTTAACATCTGGCTCTGGGTGGCAGGCCTGGTGGGGGGCATTAGCCTCGTTTGCGCCAGCGGTTTTGTTGCAGCCCGGGGTGCGATCAATGCGCCGCCGGTGGATGTATTGCGCGCTGCCTGATGGATGAACAGCCTGATAAACTGTCCTGTGGCGCTGTCCTGGTTCGCAAGGCGGAGTCGGGCTGGGTCGTAGGGGTCAGAGCCCGGGTCAGGGCCGGGCTCTGACCCCTGTCAAATCACGCGGTTTCTTTCTTCCCCCGCCAGAAACGACCGCACGTTAGCGGCAACCTCGTTGATTGCACTCTGCCGCGCCTCGACTGTACCCCAGGCGATATGCGGTGTGAGGATGAGATTGTCGCCCTCGTAGTCCAGGAGCGGGTCACCGTCGACCGGCGGTTCCTGTGGCAATACATCGATGGCGGCTGCGGCGATCGTGCCGTTATTCAGTGCCTCTACCAGTGCAGCAGTGTCAATTAAACCGCCGCGTGCCGTATTGATAAGTATGGCGTTGGGTTTCATGAGCTCGAGTTCGCGCACACCGATCAGGCCGCGCGTTTTCCCGGTCAGAGGGCAATGCAGCGATACGACATCGCACTGCTGCAGGATATCGCTGATATCAAAACGGCCATCGTCCGCGGTTTCCGGCTGGCCAGGACGTCGTGCGAGCATGACCGACATGCCGAATTGCCTGGCCATGTCCGCGACACTCCCGCCCAGTTCACCGTGGCCTACGATGCCGATAGTCATCACAGACAATTCCCGGATCGGGAATTCGAGCATGCAAAAATTATCCGCCTGTTGCCAGGCGCCGGAGCGAACACGGCCAGCGTATTGACCGATACTGTGTGTCAGATTCAGGAGCACGGCGAAAACATGCTCGACGACTGACTGCGTGCAATAGGCCCGGATATTACAGACAGCAATGCCCTGTTTTCTGGCGGCCTCGAGATCGACATTATCGACACCGGTCGCGGTCAGTCCAATGAACCGCAGGCTGCCGGCGGCAGAAATAATCTTCCCTGTCAAGCGAATCTTGTTTGTAAACACGAAGTCCACACCATCGACTCGCTCAGCGACGAGTTGCTGCGGCGTGCTGTCAAAGACCTCGAAATCCGGCACCACTTCCGCCAGTGGCGACGGATCAAGATCGCGCGCGCCCATGGTTCCGAAATCGAGAAAAACTGCTTTCATGATTTTTCGGTTATTCTCTAATTAATGAGAACGAACGATGACGGATGAATTCTGGAAACGCAAATCCCTCGCGGAGATGTCTGCTGTTGAGTGGGAGTCACTGTGTGACGGCTGCGCGCTTTGCTGCTTGCAGAAACTCGAGGACGAAGAAACCGGTGACGTCTACTACACGGATATTGCCTGCCGGCTGCTGGACACGGAGACCTGCCGCTGTACCGATTATGCTGCTCGTGCAAAAAAGGTCGCCGATTGCCTGGTACTGTCTGCCGGCGAGCCCGAAACTTTCCACTGGTTGCCGGGAAGCTGCGCATACCGGAGACTTGCAGAGGGCAAAGACCTGCCGGAATGGCATCCGTTGCGCACCGGAGATCCTGACTCGGTACATGCGGCCGGCATCTCCGCTAGGGGCAAGGCAGTTTCGGAGGCCAAGACAGGACAGTGGACCGTATTGCGCAAGCTGTAGGCGCCAAAACCGGGGTCGAACCGAAGTTTTTTAGCCGGTGTTTTGCAATCCCTGTGCAATACCGTTAACGCTTGCAAGCAGGACGCTGAACAAATCCTGATCTTCGTAATTTGTCTCGCGCCAGCGGCCCAGCAGATCGACTTGCAACAAACTCATCGGATCGACGTAGGGGTTCCGCAGCATGATTGCCCGTTGCAGCGTGGTATCGCCGTCCAGCAATGCATCATGGTTTGAGTAGTCAAGTATCAACTCGCAGGTCAGTTCGAATTCCTTTTCGATAATCGGAAAGAACTCCTCGTGCAGTTCGCCGGCCAGCTCGGAGTAGTATCGCGCAATCCTGATGTCTGCTTTTGCGAGTACCATCTCGGCATCGGCGGTCAGGGCCCGCATGAAATACCAGTCACTGAACATCTCGCGGAATGCCGTCTCATCGAACTGCCTGCCTGCTGCGGCGAGGCCGCTGCCGAGGCCGTACCAGCCAGGCAACATGAGCCGGCTCTGCGTCCACGCAAACACCCAGGGTATGGCCCGCAGATCCTCGACGCCTTCGCCGCCGCGCCGCGAGGAAGGGCGAGAGCCGATTCGCATGCGCTCGATCAGATCGATTGGCGTTCCGCGCCGAAAATATTCGTAGAACCGCGGCGACTCGAAAACAAGCTTACGATAGGTGTCCCGGCTGACATCGGCGACGACCTGCATCATCTCGTGCCACTCCGGCATGTCGTTGCCTCGATGCTCCGGCATCGCTGTCGCCAGCGCGACAGATCCCACCGCCTGCTCCAGCGTTCGCAGGGCGATTCCCCGCAGGCCGTACTTTTCATTGATGATTTCGCCCTGTTCGGTGACGCGTAATCGGCCGTTGACCGTACCAGGTGGCGCGCCGAGCACTGCCGCGTGCGTCTTGGCGCCGCCGCGGCTGATCGTGCCGCCCCGGCCATGAAAAAGATTCAGCTCGATATCCTGTTTCCTGAAGAGCCGGGCGAGAGCGGTCTGCGCCTCTTGCAATGCCCAGCGCGCTGATGCAAGACCCGCATTCTTGTTACTGTCAGAGTAGCCGATCATCACGATTTGCCGATTCGATCGCCGCTGCAGGTGCTGTCGATACATATTGTTTCCAAGGAGGGACCGGAGT
The DNA here is from genome assembly GCA_004357475.1 of Gammaproteobacteria bacterium. GTDB lineage: Bacteria > Pseudomonadota > Gammaproteobacteria > Steroidobacterales > Woeseiaceae > SZUA-117. Next base: position 24,411 of record SMWE01000016.1, on the reverse strand, counting down.
ATTTCCTGTCCCTTTTGGAGGTCATCGACGGTTTCCAGAAGCGGGGTGATGTCCAGCGGCACTTCGAAGTGACGATTGTGCAATTCGCTCCAGTTGGCAAGCAGCAACACCGACAATATGTCGTCCGGCCCCTGGGTCATGCTGACAATAAACGGTCCGATTGCGTGGTCGCCGTACTTGCGCTTACATACTGCAATCGCGTGGAACACGGCCAGTGTCTTGCGCGCACTGACGCTCTGTGAATCCGGCGCTGAATCCCTTAACTCGATGGCTTCGACGATTCGCTTTGCCCGATCTTCCGGATTCCATTCCAGCCAATCGTCCTCGCCCAGCAATTCACCGACGACCTGGCGGTGCACGAGCGCATCCTGCCGCACGTCAAGCGTCAGAAAGTGAAAACCGAAGGTATCGATCCTTCTCAACAAACGTTTTACAGCGAACAGGCCGGCATGCTCACCCTTGTTTGCATCGAGGCTTTGTGCGACTAGCTGAATGTCAGCCCGGAACTGGCTGACATTCTCATAAGGATAGGCGTCATCGTCGTAGGTAGCTTGCAGTCTTGACTGTATGAGACGCAGAAAGACGCGATACGGCATGTCCCTGTGCCTCGCCGGCACGGCGTGGTAGGCCTGTTGAAACATGCTGCGGTAATGTTCGATCGTACTCAGTATCACCGGATCGACGGCGACTCGACGGCTGGACTGGCTGAGTTTTGCCGAAAGATTGCGGCATTCCCTGTAATACAGATCGAGAATCAGGGAGCGCTGGCGGGCGAGCGTTGAGCGAATGGTTTTCGCATTGACGTTCGGGTTGCCGTCCATGTCGCCGCCGACCCATGATGCGAACCTGATTAACCCAGGCACCTCCAGTTGCTTCCCTTCGTCGCCGTAGACCCGGATGGCGGCGTTTTCAATATCTTCGTAAAATGGCGGCATCGCCCTGTACAGGACGTCGGTCATGAAGAACATTACGTGCTCGAGCTCATCCGCAACGGTCATCTGTTCCGACGGATTTTCATCGGTCTGCCAACCGGTTGTCATCTCCAGCTTGATGTTCTCAAGACAAGTGTGGGTTTCCTGAACTGTCATCGTCGGATTGAGCATATCGATCAGGTGCCTGACGATGCGCTGTTCCTTGCGAAGAATCGTGCGGCGCGTCGGTTCGGTCGGGTGTGCGGTGAATACCGGCTCGATACAAATCCGGTCGAGCAGATTTTGCAGCGCAGGCAGGTCCAGCCCGGCGGCCTTGAGTTTGACCATGGTTTCTTCGAGGCCGCCCGGCTGATACTGACCAACTTCCTGCAAGTACGCCCTGCGGCGGCGAATGCGATGCACTTTTTCCGCTGTGTTGACCATCTGAAAATAGGTTGAAAACGCACGGATCACTTGCATCGCCAGCGAAAGATCAAGGTCTCCTACCAGTTCGGCCAGCCCTTCACCAGGAATCTCATTTCCTTCGCGACGGCGAATTGATCTTAGGCGCGCGTTCTCGACAACGTCGAAAAGCTCGTCGCCCCCCTGATCTTTCAGGAGCTCCCCGACCAGCGTGCCAAGCGTGCGTACGTCATCCCGCAAGGGCTGGTCTTTATCTTCAAACGTGATGTCCTGCCTGCGTAATGCCTTGTGCATCGACTTTTCCGTGCGACGGCTAAATCAGTCGCGAAAATTTTCGTACTGCAATGGTAGATCTATGTCGGCTTCTTTCAGCAACGAGATTACCGACTGCAGGTCATCCCGTTTCTTGCCGCTCACCCTGAGCTTGTCGCCCTGGATTGCCGTCTGCACTTTCAGCTTGCTGCCCTTGATCTTCTTGACAAGGTCTCGCGCGAGCGGCGTCTCGATACCCTGGCGCAGGATAACCTTTTGCCGCGCTTCACGACCGGTGATTTCGGGTTCTTCCTCTTTCATGCAGGCGACATCAATGCCACGCTTTGCCAGCTTTTGGCGCAGGATGTCGAGCATTTGCCTGAGCTGAAAATCGGCCTGGCTGGTTAGCGAAATCAATTGTCCATCGAACTCGAATTTCGAGCCCGTGCCTTTGAAGTCAAAGCGATTGCTCACCTCGCGATTTGCCTGGTCAACAGCATTGCTTGCTTCGTGAGCGTCGAAATTACTCACAACATCGAATGATGGCATTGTCTCCTCCAGTCCGATTCAGAAATCCTCACCTGGTTGGCAGCTATTCTGATCGCCTGTTTCGCTGATTTTCCCCGAGAAAATAAAAGCATGTGCGCCATCGAATGCGGAAAGCTTGAAGCTGTTGCCACGCACATGGCCCGCAAGAAAACGGTGGTCGCCGCCGGGTAAGGTGATGCGTGCCTGCCAGTAGCCTGGTTGCAGGACGGGGGCCTCGTCTACCGGTGGAGATTTATTACAGGCACTGACAGACACCAGTATTGCGCATGCAATTGTCGATATGCGAGTCGTCTGCTTGCCCATGTTGCGTGCCCTTACGTCAGGTCCTGTCGCCACCGAATGGCGGAAGTTTTCGCTGGCCGGTATGAACGCCTGAGTGTAACGCGTGACTGGCGCGAGCATGACAAAAACTCCACAAGCTGCCCAGATTGTCGGACGGCGACAACGCCGCGATTCCTGCAACATCGGCAAAAGTCCAGGAAAGGACCAACATGCTGCAAGACAAGGATGTCTCTGCGGGGCGATGGTGTAACGACGCGCCTGCCAGCCAGGGCCGGGATGGCGAGGACTCGTTGCGTCTGCAAATCGACCGGCTGAAACAACTTGGATTCACCGTTCCGCTACTTTGTGGCACGCAGAACGACGTGGCCGGTGGTGTTCCGATGCGGATTTCTGTGCGCAATCTGTTGCAGTCGGGTACCGGTTCCGAGATTGCGATCAAGGCTATCCTGACGCTGCTGAGGGACCACATTCCGTTAACCCTGTCACTCACAGACCTCGGCAGGAACGATGCGGCGATCGATGCTTTGCAACGCTTTTGCGAGTTTCTGCAGGCAGAGATTGCGAACAACAATCGATGCGGTGAGCACCTCGGCATTTGTGTTCATTCTCATCAGCTGCCGCTGCAGGCGTTTGAGGCAATCACAAAATCTGTGCCTGGCAACGGTCCGCGCTATGTGCTCCTGGACAGTCTGCAGATGACACCGCACAGTAATTCGCGGCTGCAGTCCGGTGCGGACCAAAACTGGTCCTTTCTGTGGCGAAATCGCATGGCGTCTGTACCGCTCAAACCCGCGTATGGCGCATGGGTCAGAACGGCGTGCCCGCTGCTTGCCGATGAAGTCGCCACATCCGTTTTGCCCGTCTCCGGCACACAGGTCCCCGTAGATTCCGCCTGGTTACCGCTCAGCCTGCCACTCATTCACTTTGCAGGCGATTCAGGCGAACTCAGGTGGGATCAGTTGCTGCCGGCACTGGCAAGCGGCGTCGAGCTTGCCGAAAAAATCATGGATCAGCTTTGCTGGTCACAGCCCGCTCAGCGTAGCGACGCGCATTTAAACCGCAGGCTGGCCATGTCGATCACAGGTCTGGGCGACTTGGCTGCGCGCCGCGGGCTGGATCCGGAAAATCTCGCCACCCTGAGATGGCTCTCTGCCATAGTTGCTCGCATTCGAAAAACACTGTGGCAGCGCTCGGGCCAGCTGGCGCGGCACGCTGGCTGCCTGCCGGCACTCTGCGGCATTGATCCCTCCAGTGGTTGGGATGATAGTGTTCACCGCGAAAACTGGCGCCGCCACTGGCGAGTCGCAGTCGAGGAATCAGCTGTGCGTCATCGCAATATGCTCATAATATCCCCTTACTCCGTGCTCCCGACGACCGCCTGCAGCGCTGGCTACATGGATCTGCTGCCAGTGCTCGCTTACGCGGATGCCTGGAATTTTGCCGATGTGCCTGAATTTCGCGGCTGGAACCTGGATGAATACAAAGCCTTCCACAGGCGCGCCTGGGCTGTGATTCAAGGGCGAAAAATGGATCTACCCGTTGCAGCAGGGGTATGAACTGAGATACGGTTTATTCTTATCGCACACATATTCTGATTGGGGACATACGGTTTCAGGGTTGCCGGGTGGATATTTTGCCGGCCTGGATCACATCTGCGAGGTTCAATTGCAAGCAATCACACCAGATGCGCATGGCGTTGCCGTGCTACTGCTCACTGCGGTGGCTCTTTTTCTGTTTACACGCGATCGCCTGCCGCTTGAAACATCAAGCCTGATTGTCCTGATCATCCTCGTTGCCGGATTTCAGTTTTTCCCTTATGAACGAAACGGTGTGCCGCTCGGGCCAGTCGATTTCTTTGCGGGATTCGGCAACGAGGCGCTGATCACGATTTGTGCGCTCATGATGGTCGGCAAGGCGCTCGAAACCACCGGTGCATTGCAACCGCTGGCGACCATTGTGGGGCGTGCCTGGTCCACACGGCCGCTCCTGGCGTTGCTGGTAACGCTCATTGCCGCCGCAGTTTTGAGCGCATTCATGAATAACACGCCGATCGTGGTGCTCCTGATGCCGATTCTTGTCAGCGTGTCCCTGCGGGTTAAGTTTCCGGTGTCCGGTGTCATGATGCCGATGGGACTGGCGACAATCATCGGTGGCATGTCCACGACAATTGGCACATCGACGAACCTGCTGGTCGTCGGCATCGCCCGCGATCTCGAGCTGCCAGCCATCGGCATGTTCGATTTCATGTTGCCTGCATTTTTGGTTGGCGGTGTCGGCCTGATTTTTCTCTGGCTTATCGCCCCGAGATTACTACCCGAACGCGTGCCACCGATGGCTGATACCACACCGCGTGTATTTAGCGGGCACCTGTATGTAAAGGAAGGCAGTTTTGCGGCAGGCAAGACGCTGTCCGAGGTACTCGCGAAAACGAATGGCCAGATGCGGGTTGACAGGATTCAGCGCAGCGAATCCCTGTTTCTTGCCAAATTGCCATCCGTAAAGTTTCAGCCGGGCGACAGGATTTTCGTCAAGGATTCACCGGAGAACCTGAAACACTTCGAACACCTGCTGGGCGCGACGCTTTACAACATTTCTGACAGTGAACACCCGGTCGACGATGACACGCCACTGAAAGCAGAGGGTCAGCAACTGGCAGAAGTTGTGGTCACCCGCGGATCACCGTTGCATTTTCGCAGCCTGGCCGCCGTGCGATTCAGTGCGAGCTATGGATTGTTGCCGCTGGCGATTCACAGGGCACGTGCGCCGAGTTCGCAGGTGACTGGTGACCTGAACAACATTCGCCTGCGGGCAGGCGACGTTTTGCTGGTGCAGGGCACGCGCGACGCTATCAACACGCTGAAGTCCAGTGGCAATATGCTGGTCCTCGACGGCACCACCGACCTGCCGCACACACATCGTGCAAATCGGGCATTGGCGGTGATGGGGTCCGTTGTGCTTGCCGCGGCGGTCGGCTTAATGCCGATTTCAGTCAGCGCCCTCATTGGTGTTGGTCTGATGCTGGCGCTTGGCTGCCTGACCTGGCGTGATGCCGCAAATTCGCTGTCAGCCCCGGTGATCATGATTATCGTGGCCAGCCTTGCGCTCGGCAAGGCGATCATGGGAACCGGTATGGCGGAATATCTCGCAGGTGGCTTCGTCAGCATCGCATCGGACCTCCCGCTCCCGGTCATTTTGAGTGCGTTTATTCTGATCATGACCGTGCTTACCAACGTCGTGTCCAACGCCGCTGCGGCAGTAATCGGTACACCGATCGCGGTCGCCATCGCCCAGCAACTGGGCGTCGATCCGACGCCGTTTGTGCTGGCCGTGCTCTTCGGTGCGAATATGAGTTTCGCAACGCCGTTCGGCTATCAGACCAACCTGCTGATTTTGAGCGCAGGCGGTTACAAGTTTTCGGACTTCCTGAGGGTCGGCATCCCGCTGACCATCATCATGTGGATCGGTTTCTCCATTGTCCTGCCGCTGATCTACGATCTCGGTTAGGCGATGATGTCGGGATGCCGGGGTCGTACCTGCGTAAGCACTTGATCAGGTTCGGAAAAGTGATAAATTATGCCCACTATTGAGGTTTGGCCAGGTCCGATCCGCACCTGCTGAAATCTCCGCCCCGGATTTGCAGCTAGAATAACGACTCGGGGGAGTCTTTGATGCGTCGACTATGGCAATTCATGCGAGAACTGCGGCGCCGCCGCGTATTCGGAACTGCCGCGATCTACATCATCGGAGCGTGGGTCCTCTTGCAAGTCCTTGCGCTGGCATTCCAGTCTTTTGGTGTGCCGGATACCGCTCTGCAGTACATATGGATGGTGGCCATCGCGAGTTTTCCGATCGCCCTCATATTTGGCTGGCGATACGACATCACGGCGGATGGAATCGTGCGGACGCCGCCTGCTGGCGTTACCGATACCACCGGTCTCAGTCTTCGCAAGCCAGATTACATCGTCCTGGCGGCGCTCACCGTTGTCGCCGTTATCTTTGCAGGCATTGCGGTCAACGAGATTCGGCAGGGACCATTGAGGGGCGCGGGACCCTGGTATGCGGTAGACCGGCTGGCTACGGCAATTGCCGTGCTGCCGTTCGAGAATCTCTCGGGTGACGCGAGCCAGGAATTCCTGGCGGCCGGCCTGCACGATGCCATGATAATTGCGTTGTCGCGGATTACCCGGTTCAGGGTCACCTCGCGTTTTTCATCGCGACGCGTCACTCGAGACATGTCGCTCCCGGACATCCGCCGGTTGCTGGGTGTCAACAAGATACTCTCCGGCTCGGTCATGCGAGAAGGTGACCAGGTACGTGTCAATGTGACACTCGTTGACGCAGATACCGAGCAAACACTGTGGGCCGAGAGCTTCACACGCGAGTTCGATGGCTTGATTTCGATGCAGAATGAGGTGGCCAGCGCAGTCGCTCGCGAAGTCAAGGTGCAGCTGACGCCGGATGAAGAACGGCGGCTCGCCCTGACCGACGGACCCGATTCGGCCACCTACGAGGCGTACCTGAGAGGCATGTTTCAGCTGCACAAAGGATCGCGGCGCGGCTACCGGCGTGCGATCGAGATTTTCACGGAAGCCGTCGAGAACGATCCCACGAGTGCCCTGGCTTATGCAGGTCTCGCGATCGGCTACGCGCAGCTCGGTCATAGCCCGTTCCCAGTCGCCGGCGCATATCCGCGCGCGAAAGAAGCAGCACAGCGCGCGCTCGAATACGATCCCGATCTCGCGGAGGCATACCTTGCCCTCGGCATGTACAAGATCTATTACGAGTGGGATTTTGCGGGTGGCGAAGAGGCCTTCCTGCGCGCCCTTGAGCTTAACCCGAGCCTCGTCGACGCGCACTACCACTACGCGTGGTTGCTGGAGTTGTTGCTCAGAGACGAGGAAGCCATCGAATACGGCGAGTACACGAAGGAGCTCAACCCGCTGTCGCCTTTCTACACGTCCTGGCTCGCGGATCAGTATCGCGATGCCGGTATGTATGAACAGGCCATTGAAGAAGCGCAGACTACGCTCGAACTGAATCCTAATTATCCCATTGCCTGGCTGGCGCTGGGACAGACCTACCTGGACATGGGCCGGGTCGACGAGGCGATCGAGGCTCACGAGAACCTGCGAAACAATCGGTTCTGGGGATTTTTCCTTGCGGCTACACTCGCCACCGCCGGTCGCGACGAGGATGCCGCGGCCGTGCTCAAGTTCGTCGAGGAAAGAGACAACAACCCTTTCACGCTGGCGCTGATCTACGGCGGACTTGGCGATCGGGAAGAGTCAATGAAATGGCTGCAGGCCGCCAGAGACCAGAAGATTCCGTGGTTCCCCTGGCTGGTGACCTGGTTCCCGCAGACGAAATTCCTGCATGACGATCCGCACATGCAGCAATTTGCGGCGGAGCTGGGCATCGAATTTCCCGACTGAATGATCGCGCGACTGACCGTTTACAGCCGCCGCTTTGATCGAAGCTTGTTCAGCAGTGTCTGTATGATCGGTCTCAAACCAATACGGATACGAGTTTGCGCTCATGACTTGACGATGTGCGAGGCTGCAGGGATACTCCGGTCTATGAACGCTGAACTTTATATCAACCAGAGCTGGTGGTGGCTGCCCCGCAAGGAGTGGGTGGCTGACTGACGTTCAGCGTATAAGAGCAAATTTCAGGAAACCCATCTCCGCCGCCATACGGAGATGGGTTTTTTTTCGCCGGAAATTTGATTAATCGGGACTTGAAAATCGTGGAAAACTATCGTAGGAGCTGGCCTCAGCGAGCGATTCCAATTTTATGCAACCACCATTCGACATAGCAGCAGACCTCGATACACCCGTATCGGCGTACCTGAAACTCGCGGCACTGAAGCCGAGGTTTCTGCTCGAGAGTGTCGAGGGCGGCGAACGGCTTGCACGATATTCCTTCCTCGGTTTCGGCGATGGACTCGATGTGCGTCTCGATAACGATGGACTTAAGATTGGTGACGATGTTCATGAGCACCCGCAGAACCAGGGCGAGTACCTGGACGCACTGCGCCGCGCACTGAAAAGCGTACCGGTGCCAAAACCCGAAGTAGAGGGCCTGCCCTTTTCCGGTGGGCTGGTTGGAGTGACCGGTTACGATGTTGTGCGTTTGTTTGAACGGCTGCCGCGCTCCGTTGCGCCGCAGGCCGGGATACCCGAAGCAGCATTTTGTGCGACATCATCTACGCTGGTGTTCGATCACCTCACGCGACGAGTCGCGTTGTTGCACCAGGGCGCGGACGCGGAACGCGCAAGTCTCAGGAAGGAAGTCATCGGTCTGTTGCGTGGCGCGGTGCCGGCTGATGGCAAAGACATCTCGATCTCGGCGCCGGCGGCAAGCATGAGCGAGAAGGAATTTGCCGATCGTGTGCTGGCCTGCAAGGAATACATAGCCGCAGGCGACATCTACCAGGTCGTCATATCAGTTCTGTTCAGGGGCCGGACAAATGTGCCGCCGTTCGAGGTGTACCGTGCGTTGCGCCTGCTGAATCCTTCCCCCTATATGTTCTTTCTCGAATTCGGTGACCTGAAGGTTGTCGGCTCATCACCCGAGGCGCTGGTCAAACTGCAAGGCCGGTCGGCGTCGCTGCGACCGATCGCCGGGACCATGCCGAGGGGCACGACGCCAGACGAGGACCTCAGGAATGAGCAGGAGCTGCTCGCAGACCCGAAGGAGTCTGCGGAACATGTCATGCTGGTCGATCTTGCACGCAACGATCTCGGTCGCGTTGCCAGCGCGGGCAGCGTGCACGTCGATCCCTGGCGCACGATTGAACGCTATAGTCATGTCATGCACATCGTCAGCGGTGTGCAGGGCGAGCTGGCTTCGCAATTCGATGCGTTTGATCTGTTTGCCGCCTGTTTTCCGGCAGGTACGCTGGTCGGCGCGCCCAAAGTTCGCGCAATGCAGATAATCGACGAAATGGAACCGACCGGCCGCGGACTGTACGGTGGCACAGCGGGTTACTTCGGTATCGCGGGCGACATGGATCAGGCTATTACGATCCGCACACTGGTGTTCAATGGAGATGAATACAGCTTTCAGGCAGGCGCCGGCATTGTCGCCGACAGCGTGCCCGGGAAGGAATTCGGGGAGGTGCTTGCCAAGAGCGCAATATTGCGCCGCGCCCTGGAGATCGCAGGAGAAGGCTTATGACTGGTGGTAACGGCGCACGAATCCTGCTGATCGATAATTACGACTCGTTCACCTACAACCTGGTGCAGGCGTTTGCGGCCAGGGGCGCGGACGTGCGCGTGTTTCGCAACGACGCGATCGGTAAAGACGAGGCCATCGCCCTCCAACCGACACATCTTGTTATTTCTCCTGGCCCGGGGCGTCCGCAGGATGCAGGGGTTTCAGAGGAAATGATTGCTACATTCAGTGAGCAGATTCCCATGCTCGGCGTTTGCCTGGGCCATCAATGTCTCTTCAGCTATTTCGGTGGCAGTATCAAGCGAGCGGAGCGATTGATGCACGGCAAGACGTCCCTGGTGAAGCATGATGATGGCTCGCTGTTTGCAGGAATGTCCCAGCCGTTCATAGCTGGCCGCTATCATTCACTCTGTGCGGACCCGCAAACACTACCGGCTGAGCTGCAGCTGACGGCTGAAACCGAAAGAGGTGAAATTATGGGAGTGCGCCACAAGACGCTGCCACTCAATGGCGTACAGTTTCACCCGGAGAGTATATTGACGCCGGAGGGGAGTAAGCTCCTGGCGAACTTCTTGCGGATGACAACACCATGAGCAAGAAATATTCGGCGCTACTCGATCAGTTACTCAATGGCAACGCCCTGAGCGAGTCCGAAGCTTCCGATCTGATGCATGCCCTTGCATCCGGCGAAATTGATGCTGCACTTGCGGGCGCTCTGTTGGCAGGGCTGCGCGCAAAAGGCGAGACGGCTGAGGAAATTCGCGGTTTCGCAACGGCAATGCGTGAACTCGCTCTGCACCCGGCTATTCCGGAGGGTCCACCGACCGTAGATTCTGTCGGCACCGGCGGCGACAATTCCGGTAGCCTGAATCTGTCTACCGGTGCCGGTTTACTGGCGGCGGCCGCCGGGGCCCGGGTCGTCAAACACGGCAATCGCTCTGTTTCCAGCCAGTCAGGCAGCGCTGACGTGCTCGAGTCTCTCGGCATGCCATTGCCACTTGACGAGCAAGCGGTGATCGATTGTCTCGAGGCATTGAACTTCACGTTCCTGTTTGCGCCGGCATACCATCCCGCAATGAAATCGATCATGCCGGTCCGCGGGGCGCTCGGGGTGCGAACCGTTTTCAACATGCTCGGACCGCTGACGAATCCTGCCGCTCCGCCGTATCAAGTGGTCGGCGCCTTCAGCGCTAGAGCTGCGCAGCTGATGGCGGATACTCTGTCCGGTATGCCGATCGATCGTGCGTTCGTTGTGCACGGTGAGCCCGGTTGGGACGAGGCATCGCCGACCGGCGAGTTCATTCTTTTTGATGTACGTCCCGGTTCGGTCGAAAAGTCCATAAGAGCGCCGGAGGATTACGGAGTAAGCCGCTGCCGGCCCGAAGAACTTCGCGGCGGTAATGCGCGTCACAATGCCGGTGAACTGACTAAAGTTTTTAATGGCGAGGACCAGGGCCCACATCGCGATGCGTTGCTGATGGGAACGTCGTTGATCCTTGAGGTGACCGGACTGGCCAGCGATCACAGTGCCGGATTCGAAATGGCAGCTGCAGCGATTGACAATGGGCAGGCTGCGGCGTTTCTCGAAGCGTTGGTAAAACATTTTGCGGTTTGATGATTAATTTTCTTAAAGAAATGGCGCAGGCAAGTGCGCAGCGGGCTGCAGCTAACAACGTGTCGTTCACGTCGCATGCGCTTGATCGGCCCGCGTTTCCGCTGCAATTGAACGGCTTCGACCTGATCGCGGAAATTAAAGACCGTTCGCCCGCGGAAGGGTCGCTGGCGAAGGAGAGCGAGTCACGCGTGGAACGCGCAATGAATTATGTGAGTGGTGGCGCTGCCGCAATTTCGGTTTTGACAGAGCCGACGCGATTCGATGGTCAGATTGCGCATCTCGAGGAAGTGGTCGAGGCGGTCTCGGTGCAGCAGATTCCTGTCATGCGCAAGGATTTTCTTGTCGACACGGGGCAAATACTGGAGGCCAAAGCTGCAGGCGCAAGCGGCGTTCTCCTGATCGTCGCAATACTCGGCGACAGGCAGATGGCAAACATGCTGGACTGCGCATTCGACAATGATCTGTTCGTGCTTCTGGAAGCCTTCGAGGAAATCGACCTGGAACGTGCGGCACAGATATCTCAGGGATTCAAAATTCGTGAGCAGGCGGCGCAGCAGAAGTTTCTGATCGGCGTTAACACACGCGATCTAAGATCACTCACCGTCAATAAATTGCGACTGCAGCGGTACGGACCGCTGTTGCCGGCTGGAGTTACCGGTGTCGCAGAAAGTGGACTGCTCATCCCGCGCGATGCAGCACGAGTCGTCGAGTGGGGCTATCAGGTGGCGCTTGTTGGTACTGCACTGATGCGAGCAGAGGATCCCGCTGGCCTGATCAGCGAAATGCTGAGTGCAGGCCGCGAAGCCGTTGCCGCATGATGCCGCTTGTCAAAATATGCGGCTTGACAGACAGGATCTCGGTTATGGTTGCGGTCGACGCCGGCGCCGATGCTATCGGCTTTGTGTTCGCAGAGTCAGTACGTCGGGTTAGCGCGCAGCACGCAGCCGGGATTTCGGCACATGTGCCGCAGCGCGTCAAGAAAGTCGCCGTAATGATGCACCCGTCCAATGATGAATGGCAGAAAGTCAGAACCAGTTTCCAGCCGGATGTATTACAAACGGATCTCGCCGATTTCGATTATCTGGAGGTTCCGGAGGGCATCGAGAAATGGCCGGTGATGCGGGAGGGTGCTATGCCTGCTGGTGATGCATTACCGGAAATCTTCGTCTACGAGGGCAGGGCAAGCGGTAGCGGGGAAACCGTGAATTGGCAACTCGCAGCGCAACTGGCAAAACGCGGAAAAATGATACTGGCTGGCGGGCTGAGTATTGCCAATGTGCCTGCAGCCATAAAACAGGTTGCGCCATTCGGAGTCGACGTATCGAGCGGTGTCGAATCAGCGCCCGGTAAAAAAGAGTCAACCAGGATTCAGGCATTCATCAATGCGGTGAGAGCAGCCGGATCTGCTATTGAGGAAGAAAAAGTATGAAAGCGGTACTGGATGCCGACGAAGCGAGTAAGTTATTAAAAGCGTTGCTAGCCGGCGAGCTGCCGGATGAACGCGGGCGTTTTGGCCCATTCGGCGGTCGATATATTCCCGAGACCCTCGTGCCTGCGTTTGAACGGCTTGAGCGCGGCATCAGGGAACACCTGCCAAGTGATGAATTTCAACAGGAGTACCGGACACAATTGCGTGACTGGGTTGGCAGACCGACGGCGCTGACTTTTGCCGCGCGGCTTTCAGAACGGTGGGGCACAGAAGTCTGGTTAAAGCGCGAAGACCTTGCACACACCGGCGCGCACAAGATCAACAATGCGATAGGCCAGGCACTGCTTGCCAGGAAGCTTGGCGCACGGCGTGTTATTGCGGAGACTGGCGCCGGACAGCACGGCGTCGCATCCGCTGCAGCATGTGCCCGGGTGGGCCTGCCCTGCCGCGTCTACATGGGGGTCGTTGACATGGAACGGCAGGCGCCGAACGTCGATCGCATGCACCGTCTCGGCGCAGAAGTATTCCCGGTCGAATCCGGCGACAAAACATTGCGCGCCGCGATTGACGAGGCATTACGCGAATGGGTATCGGATCCGGACGGCATTTATTACCTGCTCGGCTCCGCAGTCGGTGCGCATCCCTATCCGTACCTGGTGCGTGAATTGCAATCCGTGATCGGTACCGAGGCCCGCCAGCAAATGCAGGATCTTGCCGGTGGCTTGCCGGACGTCGCTTTCGCCTGTGTCGGCGGCGGCTCTAACGCGATCGGCCTTTTCTATCCATTGCTCGGCGACAGCGGCATTGAGTTAATCGGTGTCGAGGCCGGCGGCACCGGCGACGGACTGGGACAGAATGCAGCGACTTTGGCCGCCGGTACACCAGGCGTACTTCAGGGCTGCTACTCGATCATCCTGCAGGATGAACATGGCAATATTCAGGAGACGCATTCCATTTCTGCCGGGCTCGACTATTCCGGCGTTGGCCCGGAACATGCGCTGTTGCAAGCGCTCGGTCGTGTTACCTACGTCACCGCAAGCGATGATGAGGCGTTGGAGGCGCTGGAAGAATTGTGTGAAACCGAGGGCATACTTACGGCACTTGAAACTGCGCACGCTTATGCCGCCGCGAAACGCTGGTCCAGGGATAATCCGGGCAAGCGAATATTGATTGGAAACTCCGGTCGCGGCGACAAAGACCTGCCGACACTGAGCAGGTACGCTGCAAGGACGAGTGCTAATGCAGCCGCATGAGCGAATTGGCGAGGCAATTATCGCCGCAAACAACGATGGCCGGACCGGGCTCGTGCCCTTCATAACCGCAGGATATCCGGACCCCGACACATTTGCTTCATCGTTGCAGGCGATTGCAGAAGTCGGTGATGTGGTCGAACTTGGTGTGCCGTTTTCCGACCCGATGGCAGATGGCATGACCATTCAACGGTCAAGCTTTGCCGCAATCGAAAACGGTGTAACGCTCTCCTGGATTTTCGATCAACTCGACCCGCTGCAGGGAAGCATCAACGCACCGCTCATCATGATGTCCTACCTGAATCCTCTGTTGGCATTCGGTTACGCGAAGCTGGCCAGCCGCGCAAGGGAAACGGGCGTATGCGCCTTTATCGTGCCTGACCTGCCCTACGAAGAGAGCGCAGAGATTTCCGCCGCACTCGATGCCGACGGTGCAGGTCTTATCCAGTTGGTGACACCCGCGACGCCGGCGGACAGAATGAAATTACTGGCCGATGCAACACGCGGTTTCCTGTACGCGGTAACGATTACCGGAATTACCGGTGGCAGCAGCGGATTGCCACCTGATCTTGCGGCTTACCTGGACCAGGTTTCGGCAGTGTCTTCCCTGCCGGTATGTGCGGGCTTCGGTATTCGCACGGCAGGGGATGTGGTCAATGTCGGGAAACATGCAGCCGGGGCGATCGTCGGCTCCGCGCTGGTCGAGGTGCTTGAACGCGGAGAAGACCCGGCTGCCTTTCTGCGGCAACTTCGATGAAGAAAGTGACGTCGGCGGACTCACTGGTTACGATCAATCACTATAAGAATGTGCTGATCAGCGAAGGCATTCCAGCTTTTATCCGTAATGAACATCTCAGTGGCATTCTTGGGGAAATGCCATTCCAGGAAGTCTGGCCCGAGTTATGGGTCCAAAATGACCTGGACTACGATCGTGCACTGCAGCTGATCGACAGCAACAACATCTTGCGTGAGAGCCCGGAATCACCCTGGCGTTGCCGAAAATGCGACGCTGAAAATGAGGGTCAGTTTGCGGCTTGCTGGCAATGCGGAGCAGTATATTCTTAAATTTCGCTCGCCGGGGCCAGCTCCTGCGACACTTTCTAAGCGGGCGATTCATAATCAGGGCATGCCGCGCGAAAGAAGGCGGGTGCCCGCTATTTCACTTCTCAGGATCGAAGACACTTTGTCTGCCTGCACAGGACGGCTGATCAGGAAGCCCTGTGCCAGGTCACATTTACAGCTGCGCAGGAACTCGAGTTGCGTAATCGTTTCCACGCCCTCGGCGGCAACTTCAATATCCAGACCGCGCGCCATGGCAATGGCGGCGCGAACGATTCTCTGGTGGCTGCCATTGATTTCAACGTCCTGTATCAGGGACTGGTCGAGAACGAAGCTGTCGATAACGCCGGTATCCAAAGAGCTGAATGAAACATCTCGTGTGCCGAAGTGATCCAGTGACAATCGCACGCCGAACGCGCGCAACCCATATAGAGTGTCAAGTTCCGCAGATCGTTGACGCACGATTTCGCCATCGCCGATTTCAAATTCAATACAGCCAGGATCAAGCGCCGTGTCGACAAGTGTTTTTTCTACCGTTTCAATAAGCCTGCCGTGCTTTAGCTGCTGCTGTGACAGATTGATCGCAATAGAAAGATCCGGCAACTCGAACTGATGTTGCCAGGCAGCGAGTTGCCTGCAAGCTGTGTTGATCACCCATTCGCCAGCGGAATGAATAAGCCCGCTGCTTTCCAGGATCGGCAGGAATCTTGCCGGCGGCAACAATCCGAAACGCGGATGCCGCCAACGCAATAGTGCTTCGAGTCCGATCAGGCGACCGGAGCTGACATCAATGCGCGGCTGGTAATGCAGGACAAACTCATCGCGAACCAATGCGTGCCGCAAACCGAGTTCGAGTTCTTCGCGCTGCGCGAGCCTGGTATTCAGTGAACTCGAGTAATACTGGAAGCGGCCACCGCCACGTTTCTTTGCCTGGTACATTGCAAGATCAGCAGCTTTAATCAATCGATCCGCTTGCTCGCCGGAATCCGGATAGATAGCAATGCCAATACTCGGCGTCGTATAAACCTCGCTGCCACTGACGTCATATTTCTCCGAGAGTACGAGCACGAGTTTTTGTGCGGCAGCGGCTGCGTTTCGCTGTTCGCCAAAATCTTCCAGGCAAACGATGAATTCGTCGCCACCCCAGCGTCCCGAGAAATCTCCGATTCGCAGGTTCTTGTTAAGGCGATCTGCTACCTGGCGCAATAACTCGTCACCGATATCGTGCCCGAGTGTGTCATTGACCGACTTGAAACGATCGAGGTCGATGAACAAAACAGCAAGCGGCCGGTTTTTGCGTTGACTACGGCCGATCGCTTTTTCCAGTTGCTGCGTAAAAAGCCGGCGATTCGGAAGAAGTGTCAGATCGTCGTACTGTGCGCGCTTCTCGAGTTCGATGGTTTTGCGCATGATATCGGTAATGTCACGGAACGTGATAACGCCGCCGATCAGCGTATTGCTGCTGTCGTACAGGCCCTGACCGTTGATACTTAGTATCGTGTCAGCCTGGTTGGGCACTTGATATGCCACAGCCTGGTTGGAAAACTTGTGGCCCCTGCAAGCTTTGACCAGGGGCAACTCTTCATGGTCGATCTGCGTTTTGCCATCCGCAGCGAAATTGCAAAATGCCTTGTTCCATTGGGTCGTGGTTTGCTGTCGCGGTGCGAGCCCGAGAATCGAACGTGCAGCCGGGTTGATGTCAAGCACGTTACCGTGGCGGTCGACGACAATTACGCCATCGTTAATACTTTGCAAAATTGAAAGAACGGTGTTGTCTCTTTCCGAAAGGCGCACCAGCAGCCTGTGACGCTGAATAGCATGTTCGATAACCGCTTCGAGCTGGGTTTCACCGACGTCGTCCGCGCAGACAAATCCTTGGGCGCCGGCACGAACTGCTGCTATGCCACGATGTTCCTGGTCACGACTCGTAACCGCGACCAACGGCCAGTCTGAGAGCCTCTGGATAAGTGATTGAAGGGTCTGGCCGGACCGCGTGATCAATGGCCCGGCCTCGAACATGACCAGGTCTATTTTTTCAGGTGTCTTTTCGGGGAACTCCAGGGAAGGAGAACCGGTGAATTGTTCGCAAAGGTCCAGACCCTTAAGTTTGTCGCAGAATTCGGCGGCAAATTTGCTCCCGCCGAGATACAGAATCGAACGCCCTGCCATTATTTTTGCGCCGCCGCCGATGGCAACTTACCCGCAAATTCATGAATCCTGTCCGAATCGGAATAAGCTATTGTTTCTGCCATGGTTGTTTTTGTTCAGATTGTCGTCATGGTCCAAATTAAAGGGGTCAGACCCAATTTTCTTAATTGGAGAGAATGATTGCAAAACAGAAACAGGGTCTGACCCCTTAATTTTGCCTGATGCATAATACCAGAATCGCCGTAATACTCAGTCTGAAATCAATAATTTGCCGCATTTCGACAGTACCGGGTTAAACCTATGAGTGCGATTAGTCATCAAAGTAATAAAGCAAGGGGAGTTTTGACCATTGGCAGCGCTTTTGACGGCAACAGCCGCGGCTGCAGGCTACGAGGCAGTGCCCGTGACGGCTGAGTCGACAACAGAGGAGCACGGTTGGATCCGCAAGGCTCAAACCGCCGATTCAGCTGCCTTCGGGTCGCTGTACCGGATGCATGTCGACAGGGTATACGGATTATGCCTGCGGATGACCGGCAATGTCGCCGAAGCGGAAGACTGCACGCAGGATGCATTTATCCAGGCGTGGAGCAAGCTGAACAATTTTCGCGGTGAGAGTGCGTTTAGCACCTGGCTGCACCGGGTGGCCGTCAATACAGTACTCGGCCGGATGCGCAAGTCGCGACGGGAACAGGACCGCATCAGGGCTGTGTCGGATGTATTGCCTGCGCCCGAGACGATCGGCGACAGTGGCGGTCTTCGCGACCTGGAGCAGGCGATCGATGAATTGCCAAGTGGCGCGAGACATGTGTTCGTGCTCCACGCTGTTTATGGATACAGCCACGATGAAACGAGCGACATGCTCGGCATCGCGGCCGGAACCAGCAAAGCACAATTACATCGCGCGCGCAGACTGCTCGCGCAGCAATTGAAAACGGAATGCGCATGAACGAAACAGACAATAATAACTTCGATGACGAACTCATGGCCGCTGCCGCAGAGCTCGCTACCGAGGTGACACCCGACCGGGATCTGTGGCCAGGCATTGAGCAGGCGCTTCCACACCCTGGAAGACCGGCGCGCACGGTGTGGAACAGCACATGGGCACAGGCGGCAGCCGTCCTGTTGCTCGTCGGCGGATCATCCGGTGTGACCTACCTGGCCATAACAGAGGACTTAAGCCCGCTGCCGCCGGTTGCCGGTGGACCGACGCTGGTTTTCGAGCCGGTATCCGGGAGTTTTGGCAGCATGTACAACCTTGGGCCGGACTACCAGGACGCGAGACGATCCCTGGTGGCGACAGTTGATGAAGAATTGGGCCGGCTGACAGCGGAAGAGCGCAACGAGGTGCAGAAGAACATCGATGTCATTCGCGCAGCAATCGAGGAAATCAACAAGGCATTGGCGGCGGAACCCGACAACGCGTTGCTACAGAAGCTGCTACTAAGTACCTATCGTGATGAACTTGGCCTCATGATGAGAGTTGACAAAATTACCAGCGCGGCGATGCGCAGGGGTGACATTTGACGTTTGAAAAACTTATACGCTACCGGATGGGGCGATGCGTCGGTCAGTATCAGGAACGGCACCTTTTAAAGAGAGAAATGATGAAGACTTTTGCACTTGCGTTATTGGGCATATTCAGCGCTACTACTGTTGTCGCTACGGAAATCAATGAGTCCATGGACGCGGCGGCCGATGGCACCGTATCCATATCAAATATCTCCGGTTCAGTTGAAGTGCAGGGCTGGTCACGCAACCAGGTCGAGATTACCGGTAATCTTGGCAGCGGTGTTGAGCAACTGATTTTTGAGCGTGATGGAGATGAGATTGAAATAAAGGTCAAAACGAGGCGAGGAAATTCGCGTGACACGAAGTCTGACCTGGTCGTTAAAGTACCGCTGGCGAGCTCGCTGGAAGTCAATACCGTCAGCGCCGATATCGATGTCGCCGAGCTTACCGGCGAACAGAGCCTTGAGAGCGTGAGCGGCGACATCGCCACGCAAGCGTTCGGCTCGGATATCGACATTAATTCTGTCAGCGGTGATCTGGAAGTCGAAGGCGACGACCAGGCGATGCGCTCCATGCTCAGTTCAGTGAGTGGTGATATCGACACGGAAAACCTTGCAGGCGAGATCAGGGTCGAATCGGTAAGCGGTGATCTTGTTGTCGTCAACGGTGTTTTTGACAGAGTGTCGATGGATACCGTTAATGGTGACATCGTGTTTCATGCTCAACTGCTGAACGATGGCAGGTTGGATGTAGAGACTGTTAACGGTAGCGTCGATATCGAGTTTGCAGGAGAGGTGTCGGCACGCTTCGATATCGAGACATTTAACGGGGATATCCGGAACTGTTTCGGGCCGAAGGCGGTCAGAGTCAGCGAGTACGGACCCGGCTACGAGCTCAAATTTACGGAAGGTAGCGGCTCGGGCCGCGTGACGATTGAAACCCTTAACGGGGATCTGCGCCTCTGCAAGTAGGCAAAAAAGTTGCCGGATCATTGCAGTCCCGCAAACTCAGGATTGGTGGCCAGAGGGCGCAAAATGACAATACAAAGGCCAGTAATCGCCCGCCCCAGCGCGCGATCAACATGTTTCCAACGCATGAATTTGCGTAAACGTCTTGCTAGCGATTGACGTCAGAGTTCGCACATTTTCTTTGTGTGACAGCAATGATCCGGCACACTTAAAGGTAAGTCCGCACCGGTCTGCGTGTCTTTATTCGCATGTCCTGCGAACCGGGTCTTTTTTGTGGGCAAATGTCACAGAAGGAAGACGGCTGCTTTGTTATTCTTGACGCCTGCAGCCTGTGACCGCTGATCGACCCCGCAACCGGACCGGAGCTATGAATCGCCTGCTTAAAACTCTGCTGATTATTGTAGCCGGCATCGTCGGCATCGTTATTTTTGCATCCCTGGCGCTGACCCTGTTTTTTGACCCCAACGACTATCGCGATGACATATCCGCTGGCGTCAAGGAAGTTACCGGCCGGGATCTGACCATAGAGGGCGATCTGTCGCTCAGCCTGTTCCCATGGCTCGCCATCGAAGTTGGGCGCACGGAGCTGGGCAATGCTGCGGGCTTCAGCGACAAGCCATTCATGCGTTTCGAAAAAGCCAGCCTGAGCGTGCGCATGCTGCCACTGATTCTGAGCCAGCAAGCCAGCATCAGCACCGCATCCATTGAGGGACTGGTCGTCAACCTGGAGATCGCCGCCAATGGCACGACCAACTGGGACGACCTGTTGGGCACGGAAGAGCCCGCGCGACCCGAGGTTCCGGAAACAGATGCAGAACCGGTAAAGTTCGATGTTGGGAACATCCGGGTCAGCGGCGCGAACGTTTCTTACACGGATTTACAATCGGGAAGCGCCTATACCATCAGCAATCTTGCGTTCAATAGCGACAACATCAGCGTCGGCAAACCTTTCGATCTCGACGCCGAGTTTGATTTTACGGTGTCGCCAGGGGACCTTGGCGGCCATGTCGCCATTCGCGGTACGACAGCGATGACAGAAGGTGCAGCGCAGGTATCGATCGAGGGACTGAATATCTCCGGCGTGCTTCACGGTGTGACCAGACAAACCGTTGAATTCACTTTCGATTCGCGTGCGATGATGATCGACACGGTCGCTGAGCGCCTGAGCCCCGGGGAGATGGAATTTTCGATTCTGGGTGTTTCCATGTCTGCCAATGTCGAGCCGTTTTCCTACGCCGGCAGCCCGCGGCCGAAGGCGGTATTGCACGTAGCGGAATTCTCACTCAAAGAACTGATGCAGGCACTTGATATCGAGCCTCCCGCCACGGCAGATGCCAGTGCGCTCAGTCGTCTGTCTTTCAGTGCCAACGCCGCCGTCGGCGAAGACTCAATAACGCTGGATGCGATGACGCTTGAACTCGACGACTCGACATTGGTAGGAAGTCTGTCGCTGCCGACTACCGAAAACGGCACAATTCATTTTGATCTCAATGTTGATGCGATCAATCTCGACGGATACATGGCGCCGGCCGACGCTGGTGCGGCGTCAGCGGCCGATGGATCGGTTGACGACATTGAAATTCCCGTGGACATGATTCGTGGATTGAAGGCCAATGGCAGTTTTAAAATTGACCGCGCTTTTCTGTCCGGCATGGAATTTACGAAACTCGAACTCGGCTTGCAAAGCGCGGGCGGAAAATTGCGCTTGCATCCTCTTAGTGCGGAGCTCTATGGTGGAACCTACAACGGTGATGTCAGGATTAACGCATCGCAGGATATTCCATCGATATCGGTCAATGAAAGACTGGCGGGCGTCGATCTGGCCGCGCTCGCGAAATCGATGTTTGATCAGGACAATATCAGCGGCACGATCAACGCCAGCTTTGCGCTAAGTGGCGCCGGGCAGAATCTTGCTGCGATCCGCCGGGATCTGGATGGCAACATGTCGATTGAGCTCGTCGATGGTGCCTGGGAAGGTACGGACGTCTGGTACGAGCTGCGCGCAGCACGGGCAATGTTCCGGCAGGAGCCTGCTCCTCTGCCAGACCTTCCGGCGCGCACCGAATTTACGTCAGTTTCCGCGACCGGTACGGTAACAAATGGCATTTTCGAAAACACTGATTTATTGATCAGGTTGCCGTTCCTGCAACTGACCGGTAGCGGTGTCGTTGATCTGCCAGCGGCACAGCTGAACTATTCGGTTGAGGCGCGAATCCTCGACAACCCCGAGCTGATGTCGGGGCTTACGGAAGCCGAATTGGCCGATTTCACAAAAACCGTCGTGCCGGTGAAGATCACGGGATCGCTGGACTCACCAAGCATCAGGCCGGATATTGAGGCCGTGTTCCGGCAACAGGTCGAGGGAGCGTTTGAAAAGCAAAAAGAGGAATTGAAAAATCGCCTGTTCGATCGGCTGTTTGGTGGTGGTGCAGAAGAGCAGGGTGACGAGGAAGGATCCGGGGAGCAAACCGAAGAAGTTGAAGAAGAAAGTCTCGAAGAACAGCTCAAGAAAAAACTGTTGAAGGATCTATTCGGAAACTGATGGTTTGCTTTGTTCACCCAACAAATACCTGAGTATCCTGCTCGGAACCGCGCTGTTTCTGCATTCGTTCGCTTTGCAGAGTGCAGAGTTGCGCGACGTACAAATTGAACTCAGAAATGATCGCTACCGTCTTTATTCCGAGTCTTACCTCGATGTCAGTCGCCAGGCGCTGTACACGGTATTGACCGATTTCGAGAAATTCGAGAAATTTACCAGCGCCGTCGTTGAATCGAGAAATATCGAGCCTGACAAGAGAGGCCGGCCGGGCTTTTACGCTCGCATGGAGGGCTGCGTATTCCTCTTCTGCAAGACGTTCATACGGTCCGGCTATCTGCTTCTGAGCCCCATCGCGGAAATCGTCGCAATTTCCATTCCTGAGGAAAGCGATTTCAAATACAGTCGCGAGCGCTGGCAACTTATTCCGGATGGAGAGGGAACGATTATGATCTACGACTTCGAACTGGAGCCGGCCTTCTGGGTGCCACCTGTCATCGGGCCGTATTTAATTCAGCGAGCGCTGCGCGGCGGCGCTGAGAGAGCCATCGGCCGCATCGAGGTGCTGGCCCGGGCGGTGGAAGACGAAAAACAGGCCGCGAAACCCGTACACTAGGCCCGTTGGCCAGCAGGCACGACCAAAAGCTCGGCATTGAACGGGCCATAACGCGGCGTAACGTCATCTACGGGAGCAATGAACGATTTTTCCGGGAATATATTGAAATGGTCCGCGTCCCATGGCCGCAATAACCTGCCGTGGCAACAACAGCCGACCTCATATCGGGTGTGGATTTCCGAGATCATGCTGCAGCAGACGCAGGTAACCACCGTCATTCCTTATTATCTGCGTTTCATGGAATCCTTCCCGGACGCGACCGCATTGTCGGCTGCAAATATTGATGACGTTCTCCATCGCTGGTCAGGGCTCGGCTATTACGCCCGCGCAAGGAATCTGCACAAAGCCGCGACCATCATCCGGGATCAATTCGCTGGAGAATTTCCCTCATCATTTGATGACGTCGTCAACTTGCCCGGAATAGGGCGCTCCACGGCTGGGGCAATATTGGCGCTGTCCCGCAATGAGCGACAGCCGATTCTTGATGGCAATGTGAAAAGAGTTCTCGCGCGCTACCACGCAGTCGCTGGATGGCCCGGCAAGAGCGCGGTTTCACGGATACTGTGGGAGTATGCAGAGCAGCACACGCCGGCAGAAAACGTTGCGGCTTACACCCAGGCAATGATGGATCTAGGCGCGACAATCTGCACCAGGGCACACCCGAAATGCAACGAATGCCCGGTCGAAAAAAATTGCGAGGCGCATGCGCTGGGACGTGAAACAGAGTTCCCCGGCCGGCGCGCAAGGAAAGCGAAGCCGCTGAAGAACACGCAGATGATCCTGGCCCTTGCCGATGAGGCTGTATACCTGGAAAGACGCCCGCCATCCGGCATCTGGGGCGGGCTCTGGAGTTTCCCGGAACTTGAGCCGCAGCAAGACGTTTTCTCATGGTGCCGGGAAAAACTGAAGGCTGCACCCGTCGAATTGCAGCAATGGCCGACGGTGCGACACAGCTTCACTCATTACGATCTGGATATTGTGCCGATTGCCGTGCGACTACATTGCATATCGGGTACAGTCGCGGATACCGATGACCAAATGTGGTACGAGTTTGAATCGCCGCAGCAGGTCGGTATTGCCGCGCCTGTCACCGGGTTGCTTGAAAAACTTAAGAACAGATGAGTTGTTAACCAATGTCACGGATAGTTGACTGCGTGATCCTGAAAAAGGAGGCGGAAGGCCTCGATTACGCACCCTATCCGGGTGAGCTGGGACAGCGCATTTACGACAGTGTGTCGAAGGAAGCCTGGCAACGATGGCTGGACCATCAGACCATGCTGATCAACGAAAATCGCCTCACGCCCATCGAACCGGAAGCACGACAGTTTTTGGCGACGGAGATGGAAAAGTTTTTCTTTGCCGAGGGTTCTGCGAAACCGAAAGGCTACGTGCCGGAGTAGACGGTCCCGCTAGCTCTGTATCGCCACGATCTCTTATCCGTTTATTACTTCACGCATTGCGCCCTTTGGTATTCGCGTGCCCTGAAGCCCCCCAACTTGGCAGATGAATACCTGGTAATCTGTATCATCCCGCCAGCCGCCCTGCAAGACAGCTTCCTGCGCTCAAAGTCTTCCTTGGCAAGAATCAGGTTGTTCTCAAGCTCATACCGTCTCTCAGCACGCTCATCCTCTGTTAGCGTCACGCACGCTGACAACAGCAGAAAAATGATGGCGATAAAGCTAAAAGTA
>SMWE01000015.1 GCA_004357475.1 Gammaproteobacteria bacterium | reverse complement strand
TATCGCACCCTATCTGACAGAAGCGGGCGAGGCATCGAGGGATTCTCGATGGGCGGCTACGGCGCGGCCTACCTGGGCTTCAAGTACCACCAGCTGTTCTCGTCGGTATCGATACTGGCGGGTGCGTTGCACACGCCGAAAACATTTCGCGAGCGTCGTCGCGCAATCTTCGACAATGTATTCTCGGGCGATACTGAATACGCAAATGCGCGATCGCCGTGGACTGCCATTGAAAATAATGCCGATGCGGTGCGGAACAAGACCAGCATCCGGATATTCGTCGGCGCCGACGACGGGCTGCTGGACTGGAACCGAAACTATCACACGCAACTCGACGAACTTGGTATCGAACACGAGTGGGGCGTGGTGCCGAACAGCCCGCATGATCTCGAAATCGTGATGCAGAACTGGGAAGGCGATTTTTTCGACCACTATCGGCGCGCGTTCGCAGACAGCGCTTCAGGAATCCGCCAGTAAGCCCTAATTAGCGAGTTTCTCCGCCAGGGCGGCGACGTAAGCGCCGACATCGCGAATCTGTTCCGCGGTGTAGACAGAGCCGAATGGCGGCATCTGGTTGAGACCGTTGTGTATGACTCGCGCATTCGCGAGCGTGCCAGTCGCATTCGTCAATGGCACCCCATCGTGACCGCCGGCACCTGTGCCGAGATGACAGAGTGCACAAACCTGCTCGTAAATCCGCGCCCCCGCATTCAGGTCGGCGTCGGCCGGATCCATGTCGGCAAACGGGTCGCCGGATGCAGGACCAGCGGCCAGTGCCGGCTCCACCTGCTCCATGGTTCCGTCAAGCGCAAACAGCCATACGCTGTCACCTTTAGGGCTGCGGGCAAAAAGGTTACCCGCACTGTAGACAATGACCTGTTGCCGGCCATCGTGCTCAAAAACACTGGCAGTCGCGTTGACCCCGGCACCGGTCTGGAACTCCCACAACCATGAACCGTCGGCTGAATCGAGCGCCATGAAGCGACCATCGTTGCGGCCGACGAAAACCAGGCCGCCTGCGGTGACGGTTGAGCCGCTGTAGCAGGTATCATGCCACTCCTGGCGCCAGACGAGTTTGTTGCTCGTCACATCAAGTGCTGCAAAAATCCCCGTTGGCGCAATTCGGGTACCGTTGAACGCGCCGCCGAGGAATTGGGAGCCGGGCTCCGGCTCGCCAATATCATCAGCCCGATAGACCTGAATCTGATCGTTGGCACACAGGTACATCGTGTGCGTGGCGGGATCATAAGAGGAGGGCGGCCAGTTCAACCCGCCCAGTGCGCCGGGCCTGATTACGACCGGTTCATCCCAGAAAGGCGTGAAGATTTTTCCCTCGTTGACGAGCTTGTATCCCTCGGGCGCGATATCGATGCGGTGTGGTGTTATTGAATCCCCCACCGGATAAGGTTGGGTTGCCGCCGTCTTCTGACGTGACTCCTGCGGCACGGGCCGTTCTTCTATACCGATCAGCGGTTCGCCGGTGGTGCGATCCAGGATATACACAAAGGAAGTCTTGCCGGCCGCCGCAATTCCCTTGCGTTGCCTGCCGTCGATCTCGACATCGAAAAGGATAACCGGGTTGCTGCCATCGTAGTCCCAGATATCGTGATGTACGGTCTGGTAGTACCAGTTCATTTCTCCGGTCGATGCTTCCAGGGCGATGACAGATGAAGTGAAAAGATTATCCCCTGCGCGTGTTGAACCATTGAAGTCGGGGCCGGCATTCGCAGTGTAGAAATAGATCAGGCCCAGTTCAGGATCGACCGCCGGTGTCTGCCATACACTGCCACCGCCGTTTTTCCAGGCATCACTATCGGCCGGCCAGGTTTCGGATCCCGGCTGCCCCGGTTCCGGAATCGAATAAAAAGTCCAGAGGTGAGCGCCGTTGTCCGCGTCGTATGCTTTGACCCGGCCGCGAGTCCCGTACTCTGCGCCAGCGAAGCCCGTGATGACCATGCCGTCAAAATAAAGTGGCGCACTCGTAATCGTATAGCCTTCCTGCCAGCGCTCGGCCTGTATCGTCCAGACAGGCAATCCGGTCTGTTGATTCAAAGCAACCAGTTTGCCGTCAAGCTGGCCAACAAAGATTTTTCCCTCACCAAGTGCAAGTCCCCTGGCAGCCCAGCCGCAACAGACTGATGTCGCGATCGCGGGATCGAGGTTTGCTTCGTATTTCCAGAGGCGCTCACCGGTTTCAACGCTGATTGCGAAAACGTCGTTAGCACCGGTGACAATATAGACCACACCAGCGTAGACGATCGGTTGAGCTTCGCCGGAATGCATCGGGCCTGTTCCCGATCCGTCGAGGCGCGCCCGCCAGACCGCTTTCAGTTCGTGGACGTTGTCGCGGTTGATTTGCTTAAGCGGCGAATAACGTTGGTTGTAGATGTTGCCGCCGTTCGTGATCCAGCCCTCGTCCGGCAGACTTTTTAGTTCATCACCCGTGAACGCCGGCGCAGATTCGATTTTTTTATTCTGAGCGGTCGTCGCATAGCTCACGAGCAAAACTACTAACGATGAGAGGGCCAACAGGATATATTTCTTCATAGCCGCAAGCATAATACAGTGATCAAAGGCCCATCGTCACTAACGGATGATTCTCGATCGTGATCGACCTGTACACATGGACCACACCGAACGGGCGCAAGGTCTCCATCATGCTGGAGGAAACTGGTTTGCCATACCGTGCAATCCCGATCGACATAACCGGTGGTGAACAGCATGCCGCGGATTTCGTGAAGATCAGCCCTGGCAGCAAGATTCCGGCGATTGTCGATCACGATGAGAACATCACGCTGATGGAATCAGGCGCAATCCTGATTTATCTGTCAGACAAGACCGGCAAATTTCTGTCGGCGAATATCGCTGAGCGTACGCGACAGATTGAATGGCTCATGTATCAGATGGGCAATGTTGGCCCAATGCTGGGCCAGGCGCATCATTTCCTGAAGTTCAATCCCGACGTGTCGGAATACGCGACCGAACGCTACCGTAACGAGGCAATTCGCTTGTACGGCGTGCTGGACAAACGGCTGCTGGAGTTACCGTATCTTGCGGGTGGCGAGTATTCGATCGCCGATATTGCAACCTGGCCGTGGATATCACGCTTCGAATGGCAGCAAATCAATTTGGCCAAATTCCCGAACGTGTGCCGTTGGTATGAGGAAATCGCACAGAGGCCAGCTGTGCAGCGTGGTTACGACGTGCCGCACAAGGTAACGGATATTCCCATGCCCTGAGGCGTGAAATATTCGGGCCAAGCCGGATAGGCATCAATGGGGTCTGACCCCATTGATGCAATCAGGGCAGGATTACGCATCCCTTATTGCGCGTGTGACCAGGTTCTCCAGCAACGGTATCTTGAAATGGTTGTAATTAAGCGGCGTCGCGCCACGTGATGCCGAACTACCAGCGAGGGTCGCTGTTTCATCGTCCTGCGCGCTGCCCCTGACGATGTCCTCAACGACCGTCATGCGTCTTGGAATACACTCGACGCCACCGGCCGCGATACGAATATCTTCAATCCTGCCGTTATTGATTCGCAGTGCCGCAGCAATGTTCACCAGCGCGAAGTCCCAGGTATTGCGGTCGGCGACTTTCTCAAAGTAGAAAGATGCGCCGGCCCAGGTGTTGGGTATCCTGATTGCGGTCAGGATGTCGCCCGGCTGCAGGACAGTCATTCTTTCGATATCGACATCGGGTCCGATGAAGAAATCTTCTGCGGCAACGACTCGTTCACCGTCAGCATTGCGTATGACCATGCTCGCATCGAGAGCGACCAGCGCTGGTCCGGTGTCCGATGGAGTCACTGCAACGCAACGATCGGCACCGAACAGGCAATGCTCACGATTCATGGCCTCCGGTGTGTCGGCATAACAGGTGGTGCCGCCAGCGCGATAGCAATCGATGCCGCTACGGTAGTACCAGCAGCGAGTATCCTGGCAGACATTGCCGCCGATCGTACCGACATTGCGAATCTGCGGGCTCGCGACTTTAGCCGCGGCACTGGCAAGCAGACCGAATCTCTCTTTGATGAGTTCGTTTTCCTCGATCTCCGTCAGAGTGGTCAGCGCACCGATCTCGATTCCATCGGTAGTTTCGCGAATTCCCCTGAGGCCGGCATCGGCGATTCGGGTCAGGTCTATGACCACTTTCGTCCTTTTTGCCCGGTCCTTGATCCAGTCCAGGCTGTCCTGCCCGCCAGCAACTTTCCAGCCGTCCGCGCCGAATTTGTCGGCAAGATCGAGCGCGTTACCGATGTCGGTCGGTTGATACAGCTCGAACATTGGCATCATATCTTTTGACATTTCTGCCCCCTTATCAGTAGGTCGCGACTTGCAACGGTTTGTGTGACTGCTCCTGCCCGGCAAGAGCGTTCACGATCATGTCCGTCACAATCGGCGTGCGATTGAAATAATGTCCACCCAGTGCGTCGGATATTGCCGATACCAAGGCCGATGCGGCAGAGCCCATGACCGGCTCACCCATGCCGCGCGTACCCAGCGGGCTTTGCGGGTCCGCGATGTTGACCGCAGCCCATTCCATGGTTGCCGGTACGTCCAGATAGGAGGGCGGCTTGGCCTGGTAAAAGCCGACATTGGCGGCGACACCATTCTGCGGGTCGTAGACGATGCGTTCTTTAGTGGCAAGACCGATGCCCATGACAGCGCCACCCTTGATCTGGGTGGCAAGACTCTGCGGATGAATGACGGTACCGCAATCGATCGAACCCGTGTAGTCGAGTATCTCGAACATTCCGGTTTCGGTGTCCAGTTCGATCATCATGAAGCCGGCCGCGAGCGCCGGTGGTACTGCGTCGATGTCATAGTTGTCCTTGGCCACGCCGACGAGTCCGCTGCCGGCAATTCCGCTAACCGCAGCTGCGGTCATCGGGTTGATATCCTCCGGTGTCTCGTGCCCGTCGTATTTGCCGCCCATTTCGATCGCTTTCTGCGCGGCCTCGGCATAGGTCATCTTCTTCGACGAGTCCTGCGTTGCAAACACGACCTCGTCAGCTATATCGTAATCGCTTGCCTCACCGCCGAATTCAGCCGCAGCAATTTCGAGCAGTTTCTGTTTTGCGTCCATCGCGGCTGCGTGATAACAGCGAGCCATGGTGAACGAGGTATTGCTGCCAAACTGGCCGAAATTCCATGGCAGGTGTTTGCGAGTGTCGCCCCTTTCGATAACACAGTTTTCCCAGTCGTAACTGAGCGCCTCTGCAGCGATGCGCGATGTGCCGGCATAGGAATAAGTGCCGAGATTGCCGATGCCCGAATGGATATGCAGTATTCCGTCCGGTGTGATCCGCACCAGGCCATCGAAACCGGCTGCACCGGCCGAATGATAAGCCTGCCCGATACCGATGCCGATAACTTTGGAGCCATTACGCTGGCCACTCAGCCGGATTTTTTCCTCCCAGCCGAACTTTTCGGCGCCGATCTCCAGCGCTTCTTTCTGATAAGCACTGGTTACCGGACTTTGCTCACCGTTGAAGATCGCGTCATTGTCTGGTGCGTTGATCTTGCGAATCTGCAGGCGGTCTATGCCCAGTTCTTTCGCCGCCTTGTCGAGGAACGGTTCAAAGGCACACGCGATCTGATTCTCGCCAGGTCCTCGTTGCGGGCCTCCCGGTGGCGTGTTGGTCAGCACAGGAATGCCGCGGTAGCGCATCGCTTCCGGCTGATAACAGATCGACACGGCGGCGCCTGCCTCGGTGTAATCCCAGAAGCCGGTGTTAGGACCATTAGACTGTACGACGTACATGTCGATGGCGGTGATCCTGCCGTCTTCAGCAAAGCCGATCTTTGCCCTGCCCTGGAAACCGGCCCGGTTGGAGCCCATGTAATATTCTTCGGCGCGTGTGATACGCATCATGACCGGGCGCCCGATCTTCTTCGACAGATGCGCAGGCACGGCCATCACCGCGTAGGCAGCGCCTTTGGAACCGAAGCCACCACCGCAGAATTCGGCGATATAGACCAGGTCCTTCACTTCGATACCGATGAGGCCCGCAAGGCCCGGGACGACAAAGCTCTGGCTCTGCGATGAGCCGTAGACGAAGCATTTGCCGTTTTCCCAGTACGACATGGCGCTGCGCGGCTCCATGCTGTGATGTGAGTTGCTGGCAGTGACGAAGGTCTCATCGTAGACGACCGCAGCATCGGCAAATGCGAGGTCGAGATCGCCGTATTCCCATTCCGTCTGCGGTTCGCCGGTCATCGGCAGCTGGCCTTCCTCGACCGAAGCAAAGTCACGAGCGCTCCATTTAATGGATTGCAACGCGACACGGGCATTCGCGACATTGCCACCTTCGCGGGCATCCGGACCGCCAGGGTACAGGCTGTCCAGCGGATCGATCACGAAGGGCAGGGGCTCGTATTCGACGTGTACACGCTCGATCGCGTCGGCAGCCGTTGTTTCATCGACGGCCGCAATCGCCAGGATCGGCTCTCCGATATAATGCGGGTTGTTCGTCAGGATGACTTCACCTGCACCCTGGCCCGCAGGCACATCTTCAGCAGTCAGGACGCCGAGAACGCCGTCCATCGCGAGTGCATCAGTGGTATCGATGCTGGTCACCCTGGCATGTGGCATCGGGCTTAGCAGCAGCTTGCAAAAAACCATGCCCTCGACCCGGAAATCCTCTGCATATTTCGCTTTGCCGGTAACTTTGGCGCGAACATCGGGTGGGGTGAAATTCTTTCCTAGTAATTTGTATGCCATGTCACGCCCCCTGTGCCGCGCGCATTACCGAGTTCAGGTAATGGTCGTACGCGCCACAACGACAAAGATTGCCGGACAATGCGTGTCGCACCTCGTCCCGCGTCGGATTTGCATTGACCTCTAATAACGCGACAGCGGCCATGATCTGTCCCGGCGTGCAGAATCCACACTGGGGTCCGAGTTCATCGATCATTGCCTGCTGTACCGGGTGCAACTCGCCGTTCGGTCTTTCGAGTCCCTCGATCGTGCGCACCTGCCGGTCGCCCACCATGTGTGTCAGTGTTGAGCAGGAGTAAGTGCTGACCCCGTCGATAATCACCGTGCAGGCGCCACACTCGCCGCGGTCGCAACCGAGCTTGGTCCCGGTCAGTCCGAGCTTGTAACGCAGTGTCATAGCGAGCGTTTCATTCGGCAAAACGTCTACGCGACGCACCTGCCCATTTACGTTCAGCGAGATCAGCCGCTCGATGGAACCGACTGCAGGCCGATCGGAAGAACAGCCGCCTAAGCTGCCGAACAGGAATGTGGATGAACCGACGACCGCACCGGATGCGATGACACCCTTTATAAACGCTCGTCTCGATGCCCTGCTCTTGAAAAACGATGCTCCTGGACCGCGAGCGGATTCACCTGGATAGAATGTGACTGGGCCTTTCATAGATCTGCACCTGGGTCCAAATGTTTATGGATGATATGTTCTTTTATTAACAAAACTTGCGCTCGATTATTAATTATTGTGCAGCGTTGATGCAAAATGGCAATCTGCGAGGACAGGCATATGATCAACGGCAATGCATGGAGAATTATAGCAGTTTGAGTACCCATCCGGAGCGCCGCGGGCGACTCCGATACTGCAACACGTAAGCGTCCGATCGCGGAGTTCTGATGGAAATTCTTCGTTATAAATCAGATGTATGGGGGCAGAGAATCCTGGAGGGAGCATCCTGGGACCTGATCTGGGTGTTCGCCGCAGCGGCAGTCGTTTTCATTGTCTTCCATGCCCTCTACACGCACCGCAACTTGAAGCGGCGTCAGAACGATGAGTGATGTGCAGGATAGTTCCGCTGCACAGGTTCTCCGGCATCGACTCGCTGAGCGCCTGTTTCACTGGTTGATGGCCGTGTGCATGCTGGTGCTGCTGCTTACCGGATTCCTGCCGGTTCTGGGCGTTAATTTTGCGTGGGTGGACCCGCACTGGATTGCCGGCGTGATTCTTACCGTGCTGGTTTTATTCCATGTTGTCAGGGCACTGTTTTTCCTGAGCTTGTCCAATATCTGGATTCGCTGGCGGGAATTCACCGGGTCGGTGAGCGCCGTTACTGCCGAGGCACTGGGCAAATCGAACAGGAACAGAAAAATCGGCAAGTACTCAGTCGGCCAGAAGGGATTTCATCACGCTGTTGCGCTGGTCGTGCTGCTTGCAATCGTTACCGGCCTCGTGATGATGGTCGGCATCGACGGCCCGTTCTGGGAACGTAACCCGTTTATCATTTCAGAGAGTTCACGTGGCCTGGTGTTCGTGCTGCATGGTTTCGCGGGGCTCATCAGCATCACGATGGTCATGGTGCATGTTTACTTTGCGATGCGGCCGGAAAAAATGTACATGACGCGATCGATGATTCGCGGCTGGATCAGTCGCGAGGAATTTGAGCAGAATCACGATCCCGAACTCTGGCAGGAATAGCGGACGGACGCCGGGTTCGTCCCGCGGTCCGTCCCCCGTTTAATTGATCAGGATTACGCCGGCGCCATCAGCGTAAAGCTGTTCCACCAGCGATTGCCGCCGTTCCAGTACGGCACGCTGATTCACGTAGCCTTTGTCCGTTATTTCGCCGGCATCGATATTGAGAGGTTCAGTCAGCAGCATGACGCGGGCGATTGACCTGCTTGAAGCAGGATTCGCTGCATTATATGCGACGAGGGTGGTTCGCAGATGTGTCACCAACGTGGCCTGACCGACGAGCTCCGGCAGTTCGGTAGCCGGGTCGTTACCACAAAGCTCACAAATCCCTGCGACATTCGGCACGATCAGCAAGCCGATTTCGTCCCGATCATGTCCGGTCACAATGGCATCCTGGATGACTTCCGGGCACGCGGATACAGCGGCAGTTCTCAGCGTGCCCGTACTGACCCATGATCCAGTCAGCAATTTGAAATCCTCGGCGACGCGACCGTCGAACACGATTCCCTTGCTCGGGTCGTCGGGATCTGCAAATTTCCCGGCATCTCCCGTTATGAGGAACCCCATATCGTCGAACGCTTCGCGTGTCAGGTCGTCTCTTTTGTAATAACCCGGCGTGATGTTCGGACCACTGAGTCGCAGCTCGAGCTTGCCGTCATTGGGCAGCATCCTGAGCTCCGTTCCGGGCACTGGTAGGCCGACGATGCCGGCGCGCTCGATCGGAAAGTGGGTACCGACGGCCAACGGCGCGGACTCCGTTAGTCCCCATGCCGACATCATCGCGATCTTGTAACCCAGTGCGGCCTCTGACAATGCCTCGATTCTCTGCCAAAGGTCCTGCGGCAATGCCGCCGCGGCGTAAAAGATCAGGTCCAGGTTCGAGAAAAAGTGGTCGCGAAATTTCGTGTCCTGTTCCAGAAACGGAACCAGCACCTGGTAGCCACGCGGCACATTGAAGTAAAGCGTAGGTGCGATCTCGCGCAGGTTGCGCACCGTCGTCTCAACCATCCCGGGAGCGGGTTTGCCACCGTCAATATAGAGCGTTCCGCCGTTTCTCAGGATCAGGTTGAGATTGTGATTGCCGCCGAAGGTGTGATTCCAGGGCAGCCAGTCAACCAGTACCGGCGGCCGGCGGCTAATGAATGGCCACACCTGCGCCAGTGCCTGCTGATTCGAACAGAGCATGCGGTGAGTGTTGATGACGCCCTTCGGCATGCCCGTCGATCCGGATGTAAACAGGATTCTCGCCACCGTATCCGGACCAACCTTCGACAACGCATCATCGATGGCCTGCGTCGCGGTTACCCCAGTCAGTTCGTCGAGGTCCGTCGCGGTGACCACATCGACACCGTCGAGATCGAGTGCAGCGAGCGCACTCGCGAATGCTTCGCCACTGGCTGCATAGACGACGGCAGGCTTGACGAGATCGAATACAAATTTGAGCTTGCCGAAATCCTGCGACATCAAAGAATAAGCGGGTGACACCGGTACCGCGGGAACGCCTACGAACATCGCCGCCAGCTGCAGCAATGCATTGGCGATGCTGTTCTCGGACAGCAGCATCACCGGCCGCGCAGTGGTTGCACCTCGATCAAGCAGAGACTGCGCGATCGATCTTACGGAATCGAGTGTCTCGCCGTAGGAAATGCGATTCCAATCGCCATCATCCGGGCGCTCGGCGAGAAATGTGCGCCTCGGTTTCTGCTTCGCCCAGTCCAGAAGCCAGGCGCAAATATGCTCGGCATAAGGTTCGAGCGCCGTTGGCGAGCGCAGTATGAATCCACCGTCCGGTAGTGTCTCGACATCGACCAAAGCTTTCGCGAATTCAGGTAGCGTGCGCTTAGCCATGTCGCTAGCCGGACTCGGCGGCCACGTCCCGCATCGCAGCATCGGCGCTTTCCAGTGCTGCTGCAATGTCTTCCTCTGTGATCACCGTGGACAAAGCGACCATTCCGCGGGGTGCAATAAACAGCCCGTGATTCAGACATGCAACATGAAACCTGTCCATAAGTTCCTCGTCCGCGCGAACGATGGGCGAATCAGGTATTGACTCGCTGAGAAAGATATTCAGGCATGAACCGTAATGATTGATCGCAAGCGGCAGGCTGTTTTTCTGCGCAATGTCATTAAGCCCGGATTGCAGCATTTGCCGCAGCCGGTTCATCTGTTCTATTCGCCCGGCCGTCAGTTCACGCAGCGATATTTCGCCAGCCACCATGGTCACAGGATTTGCATTGAAGGTACCCGAATGAAACACTTTCATATCATCCGCATCGAAAACTTTAAGCAAATCCCTGTTACCGCCGAGCGCGCCGACAGGAAATCCGCCACCGATGATCTTACCCAACATTGTCAGGTCGGGCTCAAGAGCCATATCACCCTGGCAGCCACCCACGCCGAAGCGAAGCGTAAGAACCTCGTCAAGCACGAAGAGTGCGCCGGCCTTGTGGGCCGCAACTTTCACGCCCTCGAGAAATTGCTCATCACCGCACACGATGCCGCCTGCACCCAACACAGGTTCGAGAAAAACGGCGGCAATTTCTTCCCCGTGTGTTTCCAGGACTGCCTCGAAATCGGCCAGGTCGTTGTAACGCGCGAGGAAGGTCAGCATACCGCTGTTGCCGAAAGAACCAATTTCGAATTCGTGTAGCGAGCCGTGATAACCATAGCGCGCCATCAATACCTTTTCCCTGCCGGTTACGATGCGCGCAATCGTAAATGCCAGCGCGGCGGCCTCGGTTCCGGAATTGGTGAAGCGCACCTGCTCGATGGAAGGCACGCGGTCGACGATAGCCGCAGCAAGTTTTATTTGCGGCTCGTTGGCCGCTGCCCAGCACGTACCCCGGCCGATTTGCTCTCTGACTGCCTTGATAATGGGTGGATAAGCGTGGCCATGGACAAGGGCGGTGTAGTTGTTCAGCAGGTCGAGGTAATGATTACCGTCGATGTCGTGGAAGTATGCACCTGCGCCGCGCTCGATTGTCAGCGGGTAGGGAAGCCAGAAAGCGGCCTGGCGGGAGGTGCCGCCAGGCATGAGCTGCCTGGCCTGGTCGTAATTTTCCGCGCTGGCTTTCGTACGTTCGTGATAGGCCGCATAAATGGGTGAGGTCATCGATGACACCTTGCATGTTTCAACCACTATCCACGGACAGGACCAGCGCCATGCCCGTATCCCCTGCCGCGCAGCCGGTGAACAGACCGCGCCCACCGCCACGCATCACCAGCTCTTCGATCAGTTCAATGATCAGGCGCATCCCGGTCGGCGCCTGCGGGTGGCCCCAGATCAACGAGCAGCCGAAATTGTTCATGTCCTCCAGCGATACGCCGGCTTCACGGGCGAGGATGATGTCATTCACGGCAAACGGGTTGTGCGTCTTGATTGCATCCATGTCCCTGAACGACAGGTTTGCTCGTTCAAGTGCTGCATGCGCCGCGCCATAAGGCGCCTCCGGCATAAATCCCAGTTCTGCACGCGTTTGCCCGGCACTTAAAATACGAATGCGCACGGCATTGTCAGCCGATAATTCGCGTGCCTGATCGCGGCGCGTGATGATCATGGCGGCATTACCGTCTGCGGGATAAGTCTGTCCGCCGAAGGTCACAGAACCTCCCTCGATAACAGGCTTTAGCTTCGCGAGACCATCAGCCGTCGAGGCAACAACTCCCTGGTCGCCGTCTATCTGCTCAACGGTCTTGCGAAATCGCGGGTCCGGAACCGCGAATGGCAGGTCCATGTAGCGTTTCTGAAACGCATGATCGTCGGCGAGGGCATCTTCGTATTGCGCAAATCGGCGCAGGACGACTTCATGTTGCTCTGCGGTTGATATCGAATGTTTGGCAGCTACGTTTTCGGCCGTTTGCAGCATCGAGTGCCCGCCAAGCGGATCACACTGGAAGCTGTCGATAACGACGTCCTCGGCAACACCGGTACCGCCCGGCGCCTTCGCTGCGGGATAATAGGTGTGTGGCCCGTTGGAGCAGCGGTCGGTGGTGGCTGCCAGCACTGTCTGTGCCAGGCCGCTCGCAATTTCCATCGAAGCCAGGATCGGCGCCCTTACACCCGACGCGCAGACCTGCGACAAAGTGGGCCCCGGCGCCTGCGGCGCTCCGAGCAAGCCCATGAACCAGGGCGTGCCGTAAAAAGACTGGTGTTGGTAAACAGATATGCCGAGCACGCCGGCATCGAATATTCTCGGATCGATGTTGCGCTTGTCGAGTTCGCGGCGTGCGACGTGCGCTGCAAACTTGATTGCATGTAAGTGCTGCAACGCGCCTTGCCAGCGCACGAACGGCGTAGACCAGTAACAACCGTAGGGAATCTCAACCTGGTCAAACATCGCGTCTCCCTGGCTTGTGGAATTGCATCAGGTATCCCAGTCAAGATCACCGTCCGGTAGCGCTTCGAGAAGGCGGCCGTTTCGCAGCAAGCTTGCGGCAGCCTCGATGTAGTCGGTCAGCGACTCATCATGATCCAGGTATGGGACTACCTCGCGAACCATAGCGTAAATCTTGCGGGTAACCGTGCTTAATTTTGCTGCGCCGCCCTCGCGCTGATCGACTGCCTGACACGCGCACACCAGTTCCACCGCGGGGATCGCATAACTGATATTGAGTATGTCCCGGGCACGTCGTGCCGCAACCAGGCCCATGGACACGTGATCCTGGAAGTCTGCCGTAGTAGTCAAAGTCTGGATCGATACCGGATGACAAAGGGAACGCATTTCGGCCATGACCGAGGCCGCACAATACTGGATGCCCATCAGGCCGTGACGAATACCCGGGTCCTCCTTGCAGAGGAACGGCGGCAGGCCATTGCTGTTAGAGGGATCGAGATAACGATCGATGCGCCGGTCGTGCAGGTTGCAGGCATTAGTCAGTGCGATCGAGACATGATCCATCGCCTGGCTGACATACTGGCCGTGGAAATGTGCATTGTGAAATACGTTGCCTTCCTCGACGATGACCAGCGGATTGTCGTTCGTGGAATTAATTTCGATCTGCAGGGTGCGGTCAACCTGCCACAGTGCATCCACCGACGGACCCAGAATCTGAGCACCAGCGCGCAGCGAGTATGCGTCTTCAATCTGCTGATCCATGCCTTGCGGTTCGCCGGATCGCATCGATGACAGCCAGGCGTCAACTTCCTCGTCCTGCACGACCATCTTGCTGTCGCCGAGTGACGTCCAGATTGCCTCGGCAACTTTGATCTGTCCGGGATGGGGTTTGTGGCGATGTACTGCCGGATGGTAGGGCATGATCTTGCCGCGCAGCGCTTCGAGCGTTAGTGCCGCCATCAATGCTGATTGTTTCAGTAACTTCTTCGTGTGGTAGACGACCGGCACCGCGACACCGACCATCATCGATGTGCCATTGATCATGGCGAGGCCTTCTTTGTAAGAAAGCCGGGCAGGTGTCAGCCCGGCGCGTTTCAGTGCTTCTTCCCCCGGCATAATTTCGCCTTCGTATTTGGCGCGCCACGCGCCCGTGACGACCAGCGCAATATGAGCAAGTGGTCCGAGGTCGCCACTGGCACCGAGTGAGCCTTGTTCGGGAACGCATGGCACTATCCCTGAGTTATAAACAGCGATGTACTTTTCGAAATTTTCGGGACTGATGGCTGATATACCGCGGCCCAGCGAATTGATGCGGCAAAGCATCGCCGCGCGCACGTAGACGTCGGCGAGGTCTGCACCTATGTTGGTCGCAACGCCACGCAGAATATTGTTTTGCAGCTGCTCGGCCAGTTCCTCGGGAATGAGCCAGTTGACGAAGCCGCCGACAGCAGTAGTCACGCCGTAAATGACTCGTCCCGATTTGACGAAGCCATCCAGAAGATCGCGCGATGCTTTTACGCGCGCGGCCTGTTCCGGAAAAACCTCGACCGCCGTGTTCTGATACGCGGCCTCTGCCAGTTGATCAACCGTTAATGTCTCGCCGTCCAGATGCATGGATTTCCCTCCCGACTGCGGGCCGGTTTTTTTTGGTATTTCCTGAAAGATGCCTGGACTGTCTTTCCTATAGATATCCAGTCCAGGCACCGATTCGAATGAGCCAACTTATTAGTGATGGCCCTGGTTTTTATCAGTTAAAATTTGCCCGCATCGTGAATGTCGCGTAGCGCCCGCGAATACCCGAGAAATAGGCCCTGATTCCGTTGGCGGAAGCAACCGCGGCGAACGGTGGATCGTTGTCAAACAGGTTGTCGATATTCAGCTGCAGCGCGATATTGTCGTTGAGCGCATAGACAACACTGGTGTCAAATACCGTCCAGTCGTCTACTCCGCTGATAGTACGCGAGAATTCCGTGTCGGCATTATCGAACACCGCACTGTCGAGCCACCTGATCTGGTTGAACCAGGTCCAGTCGCCGTAGTACCAGATCACGTTGGCGTTGATGCGGTTCGAAGATTCGCCGATTTCCCCATCAAATTGAACGGCATTGCCCGATCCCGGTGTTTCTATGTGCTTGTCCGTGTACAGGTGAGTCAGACCGATACTCAAGTCGCCGAAACGCCCAATTTCTGTCTCGTAGGACATCACCGTTTGGATACCGGTAAACTCGACCAGGCCAACATTTACAAAACCGGACTGATAACCGACGACCTGGCCGGCCGCGTCCCGTTGAAAGAAATTACAGGCAGCTTCGCCCGCAAAGTTCGAACTGTCGTAGCACGCGATCATGAGATCTTCGACGGTCAGACTCTCGATCGCGTTCGCGATTTCAATGTCGAAAAAGTCGACCGACGCCGTGAAACCGTCAAGGAAGCGCGGCCTTACGATGACACCGTATGTGTACGACTCTGCGATCTCACTTTCAAGATTCGGATTTCCCGACAGGGTACCGCGTTGCGAAGCATTCACGATGAAGGATTGAAATGGCTGGACGATGCCATCGGCAGCGCAGTTGGCCGCCCTGGTAGCCGGGACATTGCCCTGGTCGATGAAACGTTGGTCACACGGATCGTCCGCGAAGTCGGCAATGACCGATGTCGGCGTGAACAGCTCTGTGATGGATGGCGCCCTGATGGATTCCGTCTTGTTACCGCGGAATTCGATGTCCTCGACAGGGCGGTAACGCAAACCTGCGGTCCAGGTTGTATCGTTGCCCGCTACAGAGTTATCAACGAAACGGATGGCGCCCTCAAAATCCAGTGTTTCAACCAAAGGCGTATCCAGATCGCCGCCAAGGAGCGGTATGACGGTTTCCAGGTAGAATTCCGTCGAATCGAATTTACCGACGACGGCTACCAGGGGATCGCGCGCGAATCCGTTTTCTGCCAGGTCGTTTGGATTATAGGATGCTGATTCCTCACGGAATTGAAAACCACCGGCGAAGCCGACCGGGCCGGCCGGAAGATCGAAAATGTCACCACCAATATTGGCTTCGAACACGCGCTGCTCGATGGTCACTACATCGGTGACCAGGGCCGACACGTATGCGACAGCCTCCGGTGACGCAGTTCCAACAACGTCGATCGGTACGCAGCCGCCCGACGGATCCGCACATGCGGGATCGCCATTGGCGTCCGTGACGACCTGTACTGCCTGCTCTAAATGGGTCTGAATAATCTCAGTCGACGTGTCGTCACTTTGCGTTCGGCCCCAGGCATAGCTGACGTCCCAGACATAGTCACGGCCCGCAAGCTGCAGATCTCCATCAAACCCAATGATGGCGCGGAGGGTATCGCGCTTGGAGCTGTTGGGGTTGGCGCCGACGATACCGGTCAATGGGCCGCCGCGCCAGAATCCAACCGCATCCGCTATGCCGTCGCCATCGGTATCGATCGTCGGATCCGCTACACCGTCGCCGTTCATATCATGCACGACATCGAGCGCTGCCAGGATAGTCGCTCGCGTTGCTGGCAGCAGGAACGGATTATCGATCAGAACCGGTATGGGTCCGTTACCGACATTGCCATAGCCGTTATTGGGCAGGCCACCGAACGCCGGTGAGTTGTATCCCGACTGGTTGATGAGCTCTGTTGCATTGGTGCGCGCGAACCAGGCTTCAGCCTTGAAGCGAACGGAATCTGTAATCTCGTAATTCGTAAACAGATTGAAGTTATAGCGCTCACTATCCGTGTAAAGCGAAGTGAAAGTGGATAGCTTCAGGCCGTCTCCACCATCCTGGAAGATAACGGACCCCGTGCCGCCACCGGGCACGAACGCAAGCAGGTTTCCGTCCAGGTCAAATTGCGTTATCGGCGAATTCGGGTCGTTAATATCGAGTACGATACCATTGCCGAAAATGCCAAAGGCGAACTGATCACCAAAGTACAGCGGGAAAGCAGTGACGTTATCAACCGCGACAGTCAGGTCCTGGAAAAGCTCCAGTCTAAACGGAGAATTCGGATCTCCCGGAGTTTCAAATCCAATGTCCGTCGCGGTGGCCGGCCGATCGGTATATCTCAGACCCTGCGAAGAGGTGGTTTGCGCTGACAGCACGAGATTGCCGCGCCCGTTATCGTAATTGGCGCCCCAGGTTATTCCCAGGCGAAATTCTTCTGCATCGTTGAATTCCGGCGACTGGCCGAATGAAGCGGTAAAATTCAGTCCTTCGAAGTCCTGCTTGAGGATGATGTTGACCGTGCCGGCGATAGCGTCCGAGCCGTAGATTGGTGCGCCGCCGATCGCGATCGTCTCAACCCGGTCTATCAGGATCTCGGGGATAGCATTGAGGTCGACTGACAGTCCGCCGTCACCGTTGGGCGCCACGCCGGCCGGAAACCGATGGCCATTGACAAGCACAAGCGTTCGCTGCTGGCCCAAACCGAGAAAGTCAACGAAATTCTGGCCTGTCGCTTCTTGCTCCTGGCCACCGATAGGTGACGTTGAGGGTGACACGAATCCGGCCTGTTCGTTAAGGGCCTTGGCGATGTTAATGGCGCCACGCAGCTGCAGGTTCTCACCGCTCAGCACGGTCGCCGGTTGCAGTGTCTCGAATCCCGAACGCGGTATCCGCGACCCGGTGATGATGATCTCATCAACGGCCTCGTCGAGGTCCACGGTCTCTTGTGCAAAAGCCACGCCTGCCGCCATAACGGTAGCCACAGCACCGATAGCAGCAATGCGCATGAACTCACGAACTAAATACGACGTCTTGCGATGTCCAAAATTATTGATAGCCATGTCTGAATCTCCCCTATTATTTCGAGTGCCTGATAAGCACTTGAACCATACCCGTGGTTAATAACTCAATTACCGTTATGCTGGCGTAAGCCAGTCCCAGCAACTGTTCGATGACCATCTTATTGGTTACGCAATTTTAGGACAGATACTGAGGCGTGTCAGGTCTTTTCTTGTTATAAATATGGCTTGGCCTAGTGTATTCTGCTACATATTCAGCAAAAGTAAGTGAAAAATTGCCGTGCGTAGCGTGCCGGTGATGATCGAAGATCATTGCGGGAGCTGCAGGTGCAATACCGGCCATTCGATCGCGCAACAACAAGAATCAGCAAATTCGTTGGGGGAAACACCATGCGACCATTAACAATCTTCACTTGCATTGCGTTAGCGCTCGCGAGCCCGATTTTGTCGAGCGCAGCGGACGATCCGCAGCGGGAATTCTTTGACGGCATCCAGGCCCGCAACGTCGGGCCGTTCCGCGGCGGCCGGGCGATGGTTGCGGTTGGCGTTCGCCAGGACCCGCACGTTTATTACATGGGTGCTACCGGTGGAGTCTGGAAAACGAGCAATGCCGGTGCGAGCTGGCAGGTCATCTCTGACGACGACTTCGGCACCGCTGCGGTTGGCGCAATTGCAGTCGCGCCATCCGATCCGAATGTCGTTGTGGTCGGCATGGGGGAATCGCCGCTTCGCAATATCGCGTCCTCGCAGGGCGATGGTGTTTACAAGTCCACCGATGCCGGCGCCAGCTGGACGCAGATCGGATTTGCTGACGTAAAGCAGATCGGCGAGATACGAATTCATCCTGAAAATCCGGACATCATGTGGGTCGCAGCGCAAGGCAATGCCTACCGTGCCGGATCGAATACCGGCATTTACAAAACCACCGACGGCGGTGCTAACTGGCGGCGTGTGCTCGAGCCACTGAACGAAGCTACCGGCGCGGTTGACCTGGCGCTTGATTTCAGTAACCCGCGCATACTCTACGCGGCGATGTGGGACAACCAGCGGACCGCCTGGGAATTACGCTCGGGCGGTCCGGGCAGCGGTATCTGGCGCTCGCAAGACGGCGGCGAGTCCTGGGAAAGACTGACTGAAGACCTGCCCGAGGGCATGGGCAAGATCGGCGTGGCTGCATCGCCGGCCAGGCCGGGACGCGTGTGGGCGATCATCGAGGCCGCGGATGACGACGGTGGCCTGTATCGGTCCGACGATGGCGGCGACAGCTGGGAGCAGGTGAACAAAGAGCGGGTGTTGCGCGCGCGATCCTGGTACTACATGCATATTTTTGCCGACCCCAACGACGAAAATACCGTCTACGTTCTTAACTCACCGTTCCTCAAGTCTGTCGACGGCGGAAAATCATTCGACCCGGTCGAGGTACCGCACGGGGACAATCACTACCTCTGGATCAATCCGGACAATTCAGACTGGATGATCAATGCGAACGACGGCGGGGCGAACGTCTCGTTCGACGGTGGCGAAAGCTGGTCACGGCAGGACAATCAGCCAACCGCACAGTTCTACCGTGTCAATACCGACAACCAGTTCGAGTACCGAATTTACGGGGGCCAGCAGGACAACTCGACGGTCGCGATCAGGAGCCGTTCCCGGGACGGCAGCATCGGACGTGACGACTGGGAAATTCACGGCGGTTGCGAAAGCGCGCATGTCGCTTTCGATGCGGAGAACCCGCGCTTTACCTACGCCGGCTGCTACCTGGGCCTGATCCAGGAATTCGAT
The DNA here is from genome assembly GCA_004357475.1 of Gammaproteobacteria bacterium. GTDB lineage: Bacteria > Pseudomonadota > Gammaproteobacteria > Steroidobacterales > Woeseiaceae > SZUA-117. Next base: position 129 of record SMWE01000015.1, on the reverse strand, counting down.
ACGGAAACGAGAACCGTCCGCTCGATCAAGGCCTATGAGGAGCTGGGCCTCGGCGTGGTTGCAAGCGAGCAGAAGTACCGCTTCAACTGGAATGCGCCAATTCACGTCTCCGTTCACGATCCGCAGGTG
>SMWE01000014.1 GCA_004357475.1 Gammaproteobacteria bacterium | reverse complement strand
TTTCTGGGGGCTGGCGGGCCGCTATCCCTTTGCTGTCGTGCCTTGGCGACTATCTTTTAAGTGAAAATTGAGAAAAAGCAGTTAACTCGTTGATTTATAGTTCCTAAACGCCGCCACAATTCGCCCGAATTTGGCCACGGGAAAGCCCCTAAGTCCCTGTACAACAACAATTAACTGGAGCAGTCGGTTGACGTTGTTGATATGCCCGAATATAGTGTTGAAAAGTGGAAAAAAGTGGGAGGAGATGGGCTAATGCGGGTATCGCGCAACCACTGCCGATTCCGATCCCATCATAAAAACAATGTTTCGTGGGGCTACCAAAGTGACCCTGGATGCCAAGGGGCGTCTGGCAATTCCGACCCGCTATCGGGAGCGGATTATTGCGCGCTGCGATGGCCAGCTGATAGCGACGGTCGACAAGGATTACTGCCTCCTGATTTATCCATTCCCGGACTGGGAAGAGATCGAGCGCAAGCTTATGCGACTGCCAAGCCTCAACAAAAAGGCGCGCCGCCTGCAGCGGCTCATGGTGGGCCATGCGACAGAAGTCGATCTCGATGGGCACGGGCGAATTTTGTTGTCGCGGGAATTGCGTGAATTCGCAGGTCTCGGGCACCAGGCAATGCTGATCGGACAAGGTAACAAATTTGAACTTTGGGACGAAGAGCGCTGGAACCGGAAACGGGATGAATGGCTGGGCGATGACGATGATACAGACCTGCCGGCTGAGCTGGAATCGCTTTCCCTTTAAGTCAACGCCGGCGAGGTGAAAAATAAAGAGCACGTACCAGTTCTTCTGGATTCTGTCCTTGAAGGGCTGAACATTCAGTCATGTGGCTGGTACGTTGATGGGACATTTGGTCGTGGGGGACATAGCAGCGCGATATTAAAGCTACTGGAACCGCAAGGGCGATTGTTGGCTCTCGATCGTGATCCGCAGGCAATTGCACAGGTTGATGCAGTACTGCAGCACGATCCGCGATTTGAATTGGTACAGGGTGAATTTGCGGAGCTTAAAAAATATGCGTTTGAAAGAAAACTACTCGGAAAAGTGGATGGCCTGTTACTCGATCTGGGGGTCTCGTCACCACAACTGGATGAAGCCGCAAGGGGATTCAGCTTTCAGTCCGATGGACCGCTCGACATGCGAATGGACCCGGGCAGCGGTATCAGCGCCGCCGCGTGGCTCGAACAAGTGGACGAAAAAGACTTGAAAAAAGTGCTTGCACAACTGGGTGAAGAAACTTTTGCGGGGCGCATCGCCAAGGCGATCGTTGCTGCGCGTGTGCAAACGCCGATTCGCACGACGCTGGCTTTGGCCGACATCGTAAAATCGGTCGTGCGCGGGCGGCGAAGGAATCCGGCGACAAAAACTTTTCAGGCAATTCGAATTTTCATCAACAACGAGCTCGGGCAACTGGAAGAAGCACTTGAAGCATCGCTGGCCCTGTTACGTCCAAGTGGCCGGCTTTGCGTGATCAGTTTTCACTCACTGGAGGATCGGCGCGTCAAACGCTTCATGCGAGATGCATCGCAGGAACCTGCCCAGTTTCGCGGATTGCCCGAAATTCCGCAGGAGTTTCGTCCACGACTGAAGGTAATTGGCAAAGCGGTGATCGCCGACGAAGAAGAGATTGCCGTCAATGTGCGGGCGCGCAGTGCGCGCCTGAGAGTTGCGGAGCGCTTGTAATGGCGATGCCTGTAAGCAAGGACGGGCAACCGATTCTTTTGCTGATGATTTTTGCAGTCGTCTGCATGATCTCGGCAATCGGACTCGTGTACGTCAAGCACGAGTCGCGAAATCTGTTCATCGAACTCGAGCGGCTTACGACCGAACGCGACGAGCTTAATATCGAATGGGGTCAACTGCAGATTGAACAAAGCACGTGGGCCACGCATGCACGCATTGAGCGGGTTGCGCTGGAAGAACTGGGGCTGGTGCATCCGAAGTCAACGGAAATTTACCTGATTGAACGACAATGAGCCGCGGAGCAGAAACAAAACAACAGACTGCGCGACGTTTTACGGGCAGAGTGTCGCTGGTCATCGCATTTTTTGTGCTGGCGGCAGTTTCCCTGGTCGCCCGTGCTGTTCACTTGCAGGTCTTTAACAAGGATTTCCTGAACCAGCAGGCCGATTCCCGCCATCTGCGTACCGAGAAAATTTTTGCGCACCGCGGATCGATCACGGATCGCAATGGCGATCCATTAGCGATCAGCACGCCCGTTGACAGTGTCTGGGCGAATCCGAAAAAACTTGCTGCTGCCATCGATCGCGTGCCGGAACTTGCGCGTTCGCTGGATCTCGATTCGGAACTGCTCATGCGGCGCATTGCCCGCAGCATGGACAAGAAATTCCTGTATCTGAAACGACACCTGAGTCCCGATCAGGCACACATGGTAATGGCGCTGAAATTACCAGGCGTCAATGTCTTACGTGAATACCGGCGCTATTATCCGGCGGGCGAAGTTACCGGCCACCTGGTCGGCTTTACCAACATCGACGATGACGGTCAGGAAGGTCTGGAACTTGCATTTAATCACTGGTTGAGCGGTGAGTCGGGCGCGAAGCGTGTGCTCAAGGATCGCCTGGGTCGATCGGTTGAAAATGTCGAAAGCATCAGGCCGCCGCGTCACGGCAAGGATTTGCGAACCAGTATCGACCTCAGGTTGCAGTACCTTTCTTATCGCACATTGAAGGCGGCAATACAGCAGTACAAGGCGGAGTCGGGTTCGATCGTGATCCTCGACATCCTCACGGGTGAAGTACTGGCGATGGCCAATCAGCCGACCTATAACCCCAATGATCGTGCCCAGTATTCTGCCGAACGCTATCGCAACCGGGCCATTACCGACATCTTCGAGCCTGGCTCCAGCATCAAGCCGTTGATCATTGCAGCCGCACTCGAATCCGGCCGCTACCGCGTGAACAGCATTGTGGATACGGCGCCTGGATATGTCGTGGTCGGTCCGAAGAAAATCGAGGACCCGCGAAATCTTGGCAGGATCAGCCTGACTACGGTGTTGTCCCGGTCAAGTAATGTCGGTGCGACCAAGATAGCATTATCACTGGAGCCCGAACAGTTATGGCGTACGCTGACTCATTTCGGACTCGGATCGCTGACAGCCAGCGGTTTTCCCGGAGAGTCTGCCGGCATGTTAACTCACTACAGCGACTGGCGGCAGATCAACCAGGCAACGCTGGGTTACGGCTACGGTGTCTCGGTAACACCCCTGCAATTGGCACAGGCCTACGCAGCGATCGGCAGTGGCGGCGTTATCCGGCCGGTCTCGCTGGTCAGGCTTGACGAGCCGATAGCTGGCAGGCGAATCGTCCGTCGCGAAACGGCCGTTGCCATCCGCCGCATGATGGAAGTCGTCGTCAGGCCCGGCGGCACCGGCAATAACGCGAGCATCACCGGCTATCGGGTCGCCGGCAAGACCGGAACCGCGTGGAAATTTGCCGCGGGTGGCTACTCGGAAGACAAATACTTTTCAATTTTTGCGGGATTCGTTCCGGCAAGCGATCCGCGGCTTGTGGCCGTTGTCGTCATCGATGAACCGAGCGGGGACTTGTATTACGGCAGCGACGTTGCGGCGCCGGTTTTTGCGGATGTCATGTCGGGGTCGTTGCGTCTGCTTGCAATTCCTCCTGACGCACTGCCTGTCAACGGCGTCGCTGGAAGGATACAGGCAATGAGCCAATGAGCATGCCGGCCGAGATTCTCAGACCGCATATCACCCTGGACCAGCTGCTGAAGGGCTTGTCCGAGGCGCCGGAAATTCCACTGACCGGCATTTCGTCTGACAGCAGGAACCTGGAAGCAGGCAATGTATTCATTGCCTGTCAGGGTAGAACCGCACATGGACTTGAGTTCCTGGCGCAGGCAGTCGATGCCAAAGTTGCTGCCGTAGTCTGGGATTCCAGCACTGGCGATGCGCCGTCCGCAGACCTTCCGACGATCCCGGTTGCCGGTCTTGCCGGGCACGTTGGCACGATCGCCAATCGCTTTTTCGATACGCCCTCGAAGCGTGTCAAGGTAAGCGGTGTGACCGGTACGAACGGCAAAACCACGGTTGCCTACCTGATCATGCAATGCCTGCGTCTCCTTGGTCACAAGTGCGCATACATAGGTACGCTCGGGAGTGGCATCGATAAGATTGCCAGGTCCGATGGTATGACCACACCGGCGTGCATTGACCTGCATAGGCAGCTCGCGAATTTTTCCGATTCCGGAGCCGGGCATGTGGCAATCGAGGTATCGTCACACGCGCTCGCACAGGGACGCGTCGATGGCGTGCACTTCGATTCAGCAATCTTTACCAATCTCAGCCGTGATCACATCGATTATCACGGCAGCATGCGCGCCTACGGCGATACGAAGGCGCGCTTGTTCCTCGACTACGATGTAAAGCATCGTATTGTCAGCCTCGACACCGAATTCGGCCAGGAAATTGCCGAGCGCTGCGGGGCGAACGTCGTGACTGTCTCAACACGTTTCGATCGTGTCGCCAACGGACGGCCCTTCGTCTTCGTGCGGGCGGTCGTCGCCACCGAACGCGGTTCAAGGGTTTCTGTCATGACCTCCTGGGGTGCCGGCGAGTTTCTGCTGCCGCTGCCGGGCGATTTCAATGTTTCAAACGCGGTCGAGGTTCTCGCCGAATTGCTGTGCTGGAACATACCGCTGGATGAAGCTTGCAAAGTGCTCGGCAAAGTGTCGGCGCCGCCCGGAAGGATGCAACGTGTGCGCCCCGACACCGAAGCTGCCTTGCCAGCAGTATTCGTGGACTACGCGCATACGCCGGCAAGTCTTGAAGCTGCACTCCATGCGCTGCGTCAGCATTGCAAGGGCCAGCTGTGGTGTGTATTCGGTTGTGGCGGTGATCGCGATCGGGGCAAGCGCGCCCTCATGGGCAAGATTGCAGCGCGTCACGCTGATAAACCTGTGATCACGAACGACAATCCGCGCTCCGAACCGCCAGCGGAAATCATCGCCGGCATTCTCGAAGAGATGGACGACGATACGGTCGTGATCGAAGACCGTGGTGCCGCAATTGAGCACGCAGTTTCTGCCGCCGGTAATGATGACGTGGTCCTGATTGCGGGCAAAGGGCACGAGGAATATCAGATCGTCGGCGAACAGCGCTTGGCGTTTTCCGACTACAACATCGCCTGCGCGAATTTGCTGGCTCGCCTCGAGAAAGGCGCCAGAGGGCAATGATGGAGAGCACCTTGGCACAAGCGGCGAATTCCATGCGCGGCACACTGCAGGGCACAGACCTGAAGTTCCGCGGCGTCAGTACGGATACGCGCACGCTTGAGGCGGGCGAATTGTTTTTTGCATTGCAGGGGCCGAATTTTGATGGTGCGGCGTTTGTTGAAGCGGCGGCCAGGCATCAGGCATCCGGAGCGGTCGTGCCGATCCCGGTCGGCGCCGACATTTCCGTCATTGTCGTTGATGACACCTTGCAGGCGCTGGGCCTGCTGGCAGCGGAATGGCGTCAGCAAATGTCTGCGACCGTGATCGGAATAACCGGCAGCAACGGCAAGACGACGCTTAAGGAAATGACTGCAAGTTGCCTCGCCCTGTCTGCAGAAACGCTGCCGACACAGGGCAATCTCAACAATGAAATCGGCGTGCCGTTGATGCTCGCAAGGCTGGGCAAGGAACACCGTTACGCAGTCATTGAAATGGGTGCAAGCCACGCCGGTGAAATCGCGCGCCTGACAGCGCTGGTTCAACCGAAAATCGTTGCGATCACGAACGCGGCGCCGGCGCACCTCGAAGGTTTCGGATCGCTGGAAGCCGTGGCGCATGCAAAAGGCGAAATTCTTACCAGTGAAGTTCGCCCCGAGATTGTCATCCTGAACACAGATGACCAGTTTTTCCCGTATTGGCGCTCGCTTATTCCCGATGTCGATGTCATTAGTTTCGGCCTCGCGCCGCAGGCGAACTTCCACGCCAGCGATGTATACGCGACCGAATATGGATCCGCCTTCACATTGCACATGCCAGACGGCGAATTGCAAATCGCGCTGCCGCTTTTCGGCGCACACAACGTTGCGCATGCCTGCGCCGCTGCAGCAATTGCCTCGTCGCTCAATATTGACGAACAACAAATCAAGAAAGGACTCGAAACGGTACAGCCTGTCGCAGGCAGATTGCAACCGGTTCATAGCGTCTCGGGCGACACGCTTTATGACGACAGCTACAACGCGAATCCGGTCAGCGTGGTCGCAGCTGCAAAATTTCTTGCGGCACAGCCGGGGGACAACTGGATGGTACTCGGTGACATGGCGGAACTCGGCGTTGACGCGGCCGAAATGCACGCGTCCGTCGGCCGCGATCTCAAGAGCGTCGGCATCAAGCACCTGGTTGCTACGGGTGAATTGTGCCGACACATGGTTGCAGCGTTCGGAGACGGCGGCCTCTGGTTCGCCTCCCAGGACGAGTTGATCGAAAAGCTGAAGGCGTCTCTCGAAGGGAACAGTAACGTGCTCGTCAAGGGGTCGCGCTCCATGGGTATGGAGCGCGTTGTCGATGCCCTGCGCAATGGATCAGACAAAGCGGGGGGCGAATAACAATGCTGCTTGCCCTGGCCAATTACCTGGCCCAGTTCGAATCAGGGTTCAACGTATTCAGCTATCTGACGATGCGTGCCATATTAGGCGCACTGACTGCGCTGATCCTGTCGTTCGTTATCGGCCCTAAAATGATTGCAAGGCTGAGCCTGAACCAGGTGGGTCAACCGGTCCGTGCTGACGGACCCGCGAGCCATTTACCGAAAGCGGGCACGCCGACCATGGGCGGCGCACTGATCCTCACGGCAATCGTCGTCAGCACGGTGCTTTGGTCTGATCTCGAGAATCATTTCATCTGGGTCGTACTTTTCGTAACGCTCGCCTACGGTGCAATTGGTTACGTCGACGATTACCGCAAGCTGGTGCTGCAGAATCCGCAGGGCCTCCGCGCATGGCAAAAACTGTTTTGGCAATCAATCGTGGCAATCATTGCCGCCGTTGCGTTGTACATGATGGCGACCGACGACGTCGGTACTTCGCTTTTGATTCCGTATTTCAAGGATCTGGTAGTACCACTCGGCATGTTCCAGATCGTTGTCACTTATCTTTTCATTGTTGGATTCAGCAATGCCGTCAATCTGACGGACGGACTGGATGGTCTGGCGATCATGCCAACCGTCCTGGTCGGGGGTGCGCTCGGCGTATTCGCCTACGTGACCGGCAATGTCAATTTCTCTGATTACCTGGGCATTCCCTACGTGAGCGGTACCGGAGAAATCCTGGTGTTCTGTTCGGCACTTGTTGGCGCAGGACTCGGATTCCTCTGGTTCAACACGTATCCGGCGCAGGTATTCATGGGCGATATAGGTGCACTTTCGCTTGGTGCAGCTCTGGGTGTTGTAGCGGTCGTCGTTCGGCAAGAGATCGTACTCGCGATCATGGGTGGGGTTTTTGTCGTCGAGACAATGTCGGTAATTATTCAGGTTATTTCGTACAAGCTGACCGGCCGGCGTGTATTCCGGATGGCGCCGCTACATCACCATTTCGAGCTGAAGGGTTGGGCCGAGCCGAAAGTCATTGTTCGTTTCTGGATTATCACGGTCATCCTCGTCCTGATCGGGCTGGCGAGTCTGAAGATCCGATGAGTGCCGCGACCGCAAAGGATCGTGCGAGCGCAAAAAAAGCGCTGGGCGCCAGGCAGACAATCCTGGTGTTTGGTCTCGGAGTAACGGGCCTGTCGGTCGCGCGTTACCTGAAGCGCAAGGGTATCGCAGCGCGCTTCGCAGACACTCGCGAAAAGCCGCCTGGTCTGGCTGAGCTTGGCGAGATTGATCCGGATGCCGACGTTGTGCTGGGCAGGTTGCCCGAGCGTCTGTTGAAAAATGTAGGCCGGGTTATAGTATCGCCGGGCATTTCCGACGCGGAGCCACTGCTCCAGGCTGCACGTAACGCAGGCGTCGAAATCGTCAGTGATATAGAGCTATTCGTCCATGATGCCGTTGCACCGCTGGTCGCTGTCACCGGTTCGAATGGCAAAAGTACGGTCACCACGCTGCTTTCATTGATGTGCGATGCCGCTGGTATCAACGGCCTGGCTGGTGCGAATCTCGGCGAGCCGGCACTCGATTTGCTCGAACATGACACGCCCGCCTATTACATTCTTGAACTCTCGAGTTTTCAGCTGCAGCGAACCGCAACGCTACCGTTAAAGGTTGCGGTCCTTCTGAATATTTCGCCCGATCATCTTGACTGGCACGCGAGCGAGGACGAGTACCGCAGTGCGAAGTACCGGATTTTCAGAGAGGCAGAATCCGCGGTCGTCAACCGGGACGATGAAGAGGCGCCGAAACACCTTGCAAAGGGTGTTGCACGACTTTCTTTTGCGCTGGACAAGCCAGGCGAAGATCAGTTCGGACTGATCACCGAGGACGGCGAGGATTTCCTGGCCCGCGGCGAACAACTGTTGTTATCGACCTCGGACATCGCAATGGTTGGTGCGCACAACCAGGCGAATGCGCTTGCTGCACTTGCCGCCGGTGAACTCATGGGGCTTAAGCTATCAGCGATGCTGCAGGTGTTGCACGAGTTCCCCGGCCTGCCGCATCGCATGCAATACATCGCACGCATCAATGGCGCCGATTTCATCAATGACTCTAAAGCAACCAACGTCAGCGCTGCTGTGGCATCTGTTGAGTCGGTGCCGGGACTGGTCGTATTAATCGCCGGCGGGCGGGGCAAGGGCGGAGATTTCGATGCGTTTGCCAAATCTGTGTGCAGCAAACTTCGCAGTGCAATTTTGTTTGGCGAGGATGCTGCCGCCATTGAAGGCGCGTTCGATGGATTGGCGCCGACATCACGGGTTGCGGACCTTCACGAAGCTGTACATTGCGCAGCAGAAATAGCCGCGCCGGGCGACACGGTGCTCCTCGCGCCGGCCTGCGCAAGCTTTGATCAATATCAGAATTATCAGGCGCGCGGCGACGACTTTCGCAGTGCGGTAATGGAGCTGACGGCATGAGTGTCAATAGAACCCATCTCATGCATCCGCATGGCCGCGAAGCGGACTCTTCGGGATCGGCTGCAAGACGCGAGGAGCGCGATGTGGTTGTTCCAGTTGAGCGACAAGCAACGCCGCAGCGCGCCCGCAGAGTCGCTTCCCGTATGGGTTTCGGTGCTATGCACCGAAACGTGGCTCATGAGGGTTTATAAAATGGGCTCTAGTATCACGATGCCGTTTCCAGCTCGCCTGCGCACACCGATGCAGATTGATCCGGTATTGCTCGTCATCGCGGTCGCGCTGTTGTTCGGTGGCATGGTCATTCTCGCGTCCGCTTCAATCTCGATTGCGGATAATGCGGAAAACGACCCGTTCTATTACGTCGGACGGCAAGCGATCGCCGCACTCCTTGGCGGAGCAGCCGGATTTGCCTGCCTCTTCATTCCCATGCGGGTCTGGAACAACGTCGGTCTGTTAATGCTGCTGCTCGCGCTGGCACTATTGCTGGTGGTCCTCGTTCCCGGCATCGGACATACCGTCAATGGCAGTACCCGGTGGTTACGTATTGGCGCCATCAACCTGCAGGTCTCCGAACCGGTGCGCCTGTGCCTGATGATTTACCTCGCCGGCTACCTGGTGCGCCATAACAGATCCTTGCGCGACGAATTCAAAGGCTTTTTGCGGCCCATGCTGGTCCTGACCCTGGCTTGCGGATTGTTACTTGCGGAGCCGGATTTTGGCGCCGCAATTGTGTTGCTGGCAACTGCACTGGCGATGCTGTTCGTGGCCGGCGCGCGGTTTCGCGACTTTTTCATTTTCTTCAGTGCAGCAGTCATCGGCATGGTGGTACTTGCAATAACGTCTCCATACCGGCTGGAACGATTGACCGGTTTTCTCGACCCCTGGTCCGATCCCTACCACTCCGGTTTCCAGTTAACGCAGTCTCTGATCGCAATCGGCAGCGGTGAATGGTTAGGCGTGGGCCTTGGCAACGGCGTGCAAAAACTGTTTTACCTGCCGGAAGCACACACCGATTTCATCTTTGCGGTGTTCGCGGAAGAATTTGGATTATTGGGGACGCTGGTATTGATCGCGCTATTCCTCGCATTGCTATGGCGTATTTTTATGTTGGGTATTCGCGCTGCAAATGTTGAGAGATTTTTCGAGGCCTATCTCGCCATTGGCATTGGCGCCTGGCTTGGATTGCAGGCCTTCATCAATGTGGGTGTGAACATGGGTCTGCTGCCAACCAAAGGGCTGACATTGCCGCTGATTAGTTATGGTCGCAGCAGCCTGATCGTTACCATGGTCAGTATTGGACTGTTGTTACGAATTCATCATGAACTGGTCACCGAAGGCCGGATGGCAAATGCCACAAAGAAGAGAAAGAGGGGTCGCAGATGAGCGGCCGCCGACTTCTGCTCCCGATTGCCGCCATCGACGGTGACAGCCGATGAGTTCAGGACCAATTTTGGTGTTGGCAGGTGGCACCGGCGGTCATGTCTATCCGGCGCTGGCAGTCGCGCAGGCGCTGCGGCAGCGGTCGCGCGAAATCGTGTGGCTTGGCACGCATGGCGGGCTCGAATCGCGAGTCGTCCCGGCAGCCGGATTTGAAATGGAATGGATCAGCGTCAAGGGCCTGCGCAGTAAAGGCGTCCTCTCACTGGTCCTTGCGCCGTTGCAGCTGCTACTGGCCCTCATGCAGTCGCTACGAGTCATTCTCAAGCACAAGCCTGCGGCGGTGCTTGGCATGGGCGGCTTTGTCAGCGGACCCGGCGGCCTCGCCGCCTGGTTGCTGCGCAGACCGCTGGTCATACATGAACAGAATGCTATTGCCGGATTAACCAATCGTCTTCTGGCGCGTCTTGCCCGGGTCGTGCTGCAGGCCTTCCCGGGCAGTTTTTCCAGTAACGTCAAAACCGAGACAGTGGGAAACCCGGTGCGCGCCGACATTGCCGCCCTCGATGAGCCGGCAATGCGATATGCCGGGCGCGCAGGGCCGCTGCGCCTGTTGGTTCTCGGCGGCAGTCAGGGCGCGCTTGCGCTGAACGAGGTGGTGCCGGCGGCACTGGCATTGTTGTCCGATGAATTGCAGCCCGTAGTTCGCCATCAGGCTGGCGCGCGGACATTTTCCGCGGCGCAAGCGGCCTACGCGGCGCATAACATCGATGTTGATCTGCAGCCGTTTATAGAGGACATGGCGGAGGCTTACGCCTGGGCGGACCTGGTTGTTTGCCGTGCTGGTGCTCTGACCGTCGCGGAACTCTCCGCCGCAGGGCTGCCCGCGATCTTTGTGCCATTTCCCTCGGCAGTCGATGACCACCAGACGGCGAATGCGCGACAGATGACTCTCGCTGGTGCGGCAGCACTCATGCCCGAAAAAGATCTCAGTGACGAAACGCTTGCCGGTCTGTTGAAGCACTGGCTGGCCAGTCGCGACGCTCTGCTGCAGCGCGCTTTGAAATCAAGGGCGCTCGCACATCCCGATGCGCTACGGCGTATCACGAACTATTGCCTCGAAGCAGCGGGGGCGATGACATGATCAAACGCATGCGTCGAATCAACTGCGTCCATTTCGTCGGCATCGGCGGTTCCGGCATGTCCGGTATTGCAGAGGTGATGCTTAGTCTCGGTTACCAGGTGCAGGGATCCGATCTCCGGAGCAACCCGGCAATCGAACGGCTCAAGGCTCAGGGTGCGTCCGTGTTTATCGGACATGACAGTGAGAATATTCGTGACGCGGATGCTGTCGTTGTTTCGAGCGCCGTGGACGAAGCCAATCCCGAAGTGGCAGCCGCACGTGAGGCGCTGATGCCGGTTGTTCAGCGCGCCGAAATGCTTGCCGAACTGATGCGTTTTCGCTATTCGATCGCGGTTGCGGGTACTCACGGCAAGACGACTACAACGAGTCTTGTTGCCAGCATACTTGCGGAAGGCGGACTCGATCCGACCTTCGTTATTGGCGGACGATTAAAGAGTGCGGATGCGAATGCGCGGCTTGGGCAGGGCGAGTACCTCGTGGCCGAGGCTGATGAGAGCGACGCGTCCTTCGTGCATCTGAAACCAATGCTGGCGATCGTTACCAACATCGATGCAGATCACATGTCGACCTACGATTTTGACATCGACAAGTTACGCCTGAGCTTTGTCGAATTTCTGCACAACCTGCCGTTCTACGGTCTCGCGGTTTTGTGTACCGATGATGCAGGCGTTAACGAAATTCTCTCGCAGGTCGGACGCTCGATCGTTACCTACGGCA
>SMWE01000013.1 GCA_004357475.1 Gammaproteobacteria bacterium | reverse complement strand
GGTTGTGTATGGGACCAGCCCCCGCTGGTATTGTTCAAGCGCCAGTTCCAGCGCGGCCCCGGAATTGGAATCCGCATCCAGGAATGACTCATAGCGCTCTCTCAATGAAACGGCACGTGAGATCGCGTTCTCCACCTCCGCGAAGGCGCGGAACACCAGGTCGAGATACTGCTGTTCCGCCTGGCGTACCTGCGCGGCCGCCTGTTCTTCGAATGCTTCGAGCCGGCCGGCGTTGAAAAGTGGCTGAGTTACGCCGCCCGCGATCGACCAGACGCTGAGGTCGCTGTCAAGCAACTCGGCAAACGCAACTGAGGTTACCCCGGCACTGCCCACGAGCGTCAAGCTCGGAAATCGTGCTTTATGTGCTGCCGCGAGATCAGCATCCGCGGCAAGAAGATTGAGCCAGGCCTCCTGCAGGTCGGTGCGCCGGGTGAGCAGTTCTGATGGAAGACCGGAGGGAATCGGTTCTGTCATTACCGGTAGCACGCCCGGCATTTCCATGTGCCCGTCCGGGTAACGAGCGAGTGACAATTGCAGATCGGCGATTGTCTCCTTGAGCGTCTGTTCCTGCTGCGCGTAATTTGCTTTCTGTCGCTCCACCTGGTTACGGGCAAGGTAGAGATCCAGCGCGTCGTTCAGTCCCTGGCGGTAGCCGCTCGCTACAATGTCATGGCTCTCGATTGCGTTGTCGAGCCGGCGCCTGGCAACAGCTAGTAGCTGGTTTGCCTCCATAACACCGAAATACGCGCCGGTGGTAGCCGCGGCAAGATCTCTTTGCACGGATTCGAATCTTGCCTGCTGTGCACCAAGTGCAAGTTGTGCGGCCTGTTGTTGTTTACTAAGACGGCCCCACAGGTCGACTTCCCAGCGAGCGCCGATATCGGCACCGAATGATTCCACTGTGGCTCGTTGCCCGGATGTATCAGTGAATCCGCGGCGCGATCCGTCAAGTGAAACATCGAGATCGGGAAAGCGGTTTGCACGGACGATAATCACCGTTCGCTCGGCCTGGTAAAGCCGCACGCGCTCCTGTTCCAACAGGTAGTTATTCGTGATTGCCTCACTCACGAGGCTGGTCAGTTGCGGGTCGTCGAAGCTCTCAAGCCAGTTGATATCAACGGCTCCGGAGTCGCCGCCACGGACCCATCCGGCCGGCATGCCAACTTGCACGGCCTCCGGCGATATCGCGGAATGCGTGCAGCCACCGGAAATACCTGCCGAAAAAGCTATAACAGCAAGTAAAATCAATGAGTTATTACTAAATTGGCCGGGCACTGGTGGACATCGCATGGTCTCGAAAACGGGCCGTCCAGTATCCCAAGAACCCGCCAGGCAAGAAAGGCGTCTTGTCTGTTCTTTGCAAACAAAAACAATCCCGGGCAGTCTTCCTGACTATGAAGCTGGATCGGTTTATCAGGCTCGCGGTCGCTCTGCTGATACTGCTCGTTTTCGTCATCGCGATCGCTGCATTGCTGTTCGTGACCGAATCCGCCCTCAACGTTTGGGACCGGCTGGTGCAAGGGCCGCGATTCCTGTTGTATGGATATTTTGCCGCGCTGGCCGGATTGTTGCTCGCCGCGATCTGGCTGGTTATGCGCCTCGTTGTCAAACGCAGGATCCCGGAGTCCAGATCATCGTCTCAGCCTTTGCGGCAGGCTGACATCAAAAAACGGCTTCGCGAGGCAGAGAAATCCGGCGTCGGCGTCGAGGAAGCCCGGGCTGAATTGCAGGAGCTTGCATCACGCCAGGAAAGCGGTTCCGTGCATCTCTGTTTTTTCGGCGAGATCAGCACCGGCAAGAGTTCCCTGATCAAGGCGCTGATTCCGGATGCTGACGTCGCAATCAGTGCGGTCGGCGGTTCAACCATCGATATTCGTCACTATCGCTGGCGTGACAATAAAGGCAGGCAAATCCTGCTAACCGATGTGCCGGGCAGTGGCGGGCTGGAAGCCGGCCTCGACAAGGTTGCCGAGGAAGAGGCATTGCGCTCACAGGTTGTCCTTTTCATTTGCGACGGTGATCTGACGCGTACCGAAAGCCTTGCCGTGCAGCGGCTGCTGGCACTGGAAAAGCCGCTCATCCTCGTCATGAACAAGTCGGATCGCTACTCAAGCGAGGAACAATCGATGCTGCTGGAGCGCCTGCTGGACCACCTCGGCGATCTGGGTAGCGAGTTTTCGAACGACCAGGTCGTCGCCGTATCTGCTGGCGGTGAGATTGACGCCGTGCAGCGTCAGCCAGACGGATCGGAAGAAATAGTTCGGCGTACACGACCGGCAGATATCAGTGTACTGGTGGTTGCTGTCAATCGGCTTCTCGAGGACGATATTGATTCGCTCGATGTGCGTCGCGACCGGGCGGTGTTCAGGCTGGCGGCCGCCAAGCTCAAGGAAGCAGAAATCGAGTATCGCCAGCAGCGCGCCACGCAGATAATCCGCAGCTCGACCCGCAAGGCAGTGATTGGTGCGTTGGCCGCAGTCAGTCCGGGAACCGACATTATTATCCAGGGATTCATTGGCACAGCGATGACCCGTGAGCTGTGCCGCCTGTTCGGCGCTGCGCTGCGCGACCTGGATATCGAGGAATTTCTGAACCTGAGCCAGAGCCGCGCGGGCAAGGCGTTGCCACTGAGTCTGGCCGTTGCCGGCAACGGGCTCAAGGCGTTTCCCGGCATCGGTACGGTCGCCGGCGGCGTCGTGCATGCTGTAGCCTATGGGCTGATCTTCGATGCACTGGGCAGAAGCCTGGTACTGACATTGACAGCGCACGGTCAACTGGACCCCGAAACAGCCGCAAAGGAATTTGAGGACGGAATCAGTGAGCATATTGAAGCGGGTGTTCGACAGGTTGCCAGGATGGCCCTGGATCGGGACAAAGGAAAAGACTGACGAAGGTTACGACGCCGGCGCCGCTCATCTGAACCTGGCACGCGAAAGCCTGCGCGATCTGATCGATGATTCAAGGTTGCCGCCCGGCATTCGCGATTCCCTCGCGCACGACTACGAAGCCGTGCAGGCTATGCTCGACAAGCTGCAGCATGGTCATCTGCACATTGCCGTGTTCGGCCGCGTCAGCACCGGCAAATCTTCACTCCTGAATACGCTGATCGGCGAAGAGAAATTCGCCGTTAGTCCGTTGCATGGCGAGACCAGGAAAACGTCGATGCATGAGTGGTCGGAAATCGAAGCGGCTGGCGTTTTTCTGATCGACACACCGGGACTGGACGAAGCCGGCGGCGAAGCTCGCGAAGACATGGCGAAGGAAGTCGCCAATCGAGCGGATCTCGTGGTCTTCGTACTGGACAGTGACATCACCGACAGTGAACTTCAGGCGCTGCGAACGTTGCTGGGGCAGGGCAGGCCGGTGGTTGTCGCCTTGAACAAAGCGGATCTGTATACGCAGCAGGAACTTGACGCCCTGTTGCAGTCCATCCGGGAAAAAACCATCGGGCTGGCCCATCCCGACGATGTGTTAGCGATCGCAGCGCAACCGCGGCCGCAGGAAATCATTGAAATCGACGACGAAGGAAATGAAGTATCAACTACACGCGAGCGCAAGCCTGACATCGCAGCGTTACGCATCCGTCTCTGGGAAATCTTTGAAGCCGAAGGCAAGACGCTTGCTGCACTCAACGCCAGTCTGTTCGCCGCAGACTTAAGTGACCAGGTCGGCATTCGCATATTGAATGCGCGCCGCGACATCGGCGATAAAATGGTAAGGACCTACTGTGTCGCCAAAGGCATCGCAGTCGCATTTAACCCGGTACCGGTTGCAGATCTGTTTGCTGCAGCATTCATCGATGTTGGCATGGTGATGCACCTGTCCCGTGTCTACGATCTGCCAATCAGCCGGCGCGAAGCAGGATCACTGGTCAGCGTCATCGCCGCCGAGGCCGCGGCACTAATGAGCACGGTGTGGGCACTGCATTTCGTCTCAAGTGCGCTGAAGGTTGGAACGGCAGGACTCTCGACCCTCGTCACCGCAGGCGCCCAGGGTGCTATCGCGTACTACAGTACCTACGTAGTGGGACAGATCGCCGCCGAATATTTGTCGCAAGGAAAATCCTGGGGCGAGGGCGGACCGAAAACGGTCGTGCAGGAAATCCTCGACAGTCTCGACCGGGATACCGTGCTTCGGGAAGCCAAAAAAGAAATCCAGGCAAGGTTGGGATTGAGCTGATCCAAAACTAATTGCTGTTTAGTTGCTCGTCGAGCAATCGTAGGATTTCTACCTGTGATTCGTATATTTCGGTGAGGCCACCAACGACGAAGGTTGTATAAAAAACCCGCTCGGCGAGAGCACCTTCGAGCCTGGTCGTTGCGCGCAATTGAATCAACTCATCTTGCTCTATATTGGATTGACCAAGAAACCAGTCAGTCAGCAGCTTGAAGTCGAATGACTCCGCCAGCCTAACGTTCTCGGATAGTGCAGGAACCAGCTGGTGCACTACGATCTCCCGAATCAACAGTTCATCCTCGCTGGTATCGGCTAGCTGTTGCCGCCAGCGGGCCAGGGTATTGCGCAGCTCACTATCTTCGATTAGATCGATCTGGCCGGATGAGATTGCAGCCTCCAAAGTGGAGTCAGTGGGGCCGTATGTTGGCGCGCCGATGGCGCCGACGATCAATTCGAATGGCACCGTTATTTCTTCGTCGCTATCTGCCTTGCTGATATTGTCCAACAGCTCGGACGTCGCGCGATGGATCTTGCGGGTGCCGGCAAGCTATGTTTCAAGGTGTGCCAGGCTTGCTTGAAAGTCAGCATAGAGACTGGCCACGAGGGCATTTGCCTGTTCAAGCTCGGGCCTCCGTTGCCACCATGCGTCAATCGCAAACGCAAGCAGAATGCTGGCAGCAATTGCCGCGCCTTCTGTAATGATTCGCAACCACGGTACAGGCTGACTGTTATTCATGGGCCGATTCTATGCCTTCGCAGGGATAACGGTGTCGGTGGTAGCTTAATGCCTAATTCTGCAGCATCCGGCCATAGCTACGTTGGAATAAGCTAATAAGCTACCACTGGCGCTGGGCTCGGTCGCCCGGATTGAGTGAAAGTCGCCGGGGCAACATGGGAAAAGGCGCTTATACTCGTGCCTGACATGAGCAGATTCCCAACGGTGCTGGCACTCGCCTGCTGCGTGATCTCATTCGGCGTCATCGCTGAAGAAGAGATCGGCAGGGGTAAGTTCCTCGTCGCCACAGAGTTTCTTCAAGGTGGGCCGTTCGCAGAGAGCGTGATTCTGCTGTTGAATCACGACGCGACAGGGGCAGTAGGGCTGGTTGTGAATCGACCGACAGAGGCGCTTCCGGCACAAGCCTTGCCAGAGCTGGCGGGACTCGACCGATACGAAGGCACGCTTTACTGGGGCGGTCCGGTCGAGCTGTTTACGCTGCGCGCGCTGCTGCACTCGGACGCACCGCCGGACGACGCGGTGCCCATTTTCGGCACGGTGCATCTTGCGCCGCTGAAAGAGAACTTGCTCGACGGTGCCTCGAGTAACGCAAGCCTGCGCTTCTTCGTGGGCTATGCGGGCTGGGCACCCGGACAACTGGAACGGGAACTGGCGTTTGGCAGCTGGCACATCGTCGCTGCCACCGAAGCACTCGTGTTCGCGGATGATCCGGGCGGGATCTGGCGAAGGCTAATGCCCCCGCCCGTGCGCAGGGCCTCGGTGGACCGGGCAGGGATATCGGGG
>SMWE01000012.1 GCA_004357475.1 Gammaproteobacteria bacterium | reverse complement strand
TCGCCGATGTCGTAGGTCCTGACAGTCTTCGTCCACTTGACGCCAACGCCTTGCACTGCCCGTTCGATCGGGTGTTGCATGCTGCGGTTTTCCGTCGAGCCTTTGCTTGACAGGAGGTCCTGACCGCCGGTTGCAGCAGCAGAATTGTTGTCAATTATAACTGTCAGCCCGTCGCTCTTGTTGAACACGGCGTTACCGATGCCGCTGGTCAATCCGTTATGCCAGAAACCGCCGTCACCCATGATCGAGATCGCCGGCCGGTCACTTTCCGTGTTGAACGCCGCGGCGCCGGCGGCACCGAGGCCGTAGCCCATGGTCGTATTGCCGATATTGAAAGGCGGCAACGCTGAAAAAAGGTGACACCCGATGTCACCGCTGATATGGAATTCGCCGAGTTCCTCCTGCAGCAGTTTCAGGCTCGCGAAAACGGGCCGCTCAGGACAACCCGTGCACAGGCCCGGGGGCCTCGGCGGCACATGCGCATCGATGTCATCGATGAATTGCGCCACGATCTGCATCGGGTCCTCTGGTGCTTTGAATTTCCGATCGAATTGTTCCAGGAAATCGACGACGCCGGAACGCAGGACCTGGACTGTATACTCGCCGGCCATCGGCAGCACGCCTTTGCCGATGAGTTTCGTATCAATATCTGACTGCCGGAGGACGGTGTTGATTGCCTGCTCGATGTAGTTGGGCTGGCCTTCCTCGACCAGCAACACCGCTCGCTTGTTGCGGCAAAAATCGTTGACCTCGTCTTCGATCACCGGGTATGCAACGTTCATCACATAGATCGGTATCTGGGTGCCGCCAAATGCATCGGCAACGCCGAGTCGTTCCATCGTACGTATCAATGAATTGTAGAGGCCGCCCTGCACGATGATCCCGAGATCATCACGCTCTCCTTCGAATAATTCGTTGAGTGAATGTGATTTGATGTATTCCACTGCCGCTGGCCAGCGCTTATTCACTTTTTCCTGTTCATGCATGAAGGACGCCGGCGGCAAGACAATTCGATTTACATCACGAGTCGGATGCTCCATTGCCTCCCGCAACGACATATCCGGAGGACGATTGTCTTTTGCGATGAATCTGCCGTGAACGTGGCAGGCCCGGAGGCGCATTTGCAGGAAAACCGGCGTGTTGCTCGCTTCGGATAATTCGAATGCATGTTCAACCGCGGCCACGATGCTTGGCACGTTCGGGCGGGGATCGATCATCCAGATCTGGCTCTTCATCGCGAAGGCATGCGTGCGCTCCTGCATGATGCTCGATCCTTCGCCGTAATCTTCACCGACGATCACAACGACGCCACCCTTGACCCCACCCGACGCGAGATTCGCCAGCGCGTCGCTCGCTACGTTGGTTCCGACCGTGGATTTGAAGATCACCGCACCGCGCAGTGGATAATTAACCGACACTGCAGCCATGGCCGCAGCCGTCGCTTCGCTTGCGCAGGATTCGAAGTGCACGCCGAGTTCCTGCAGGATCGCCTGCGCATCCGACAGCACATCCATCAGGTGTGAGATCGGCGCACCCTGGTAGCCGCCGATATAGGCGACACCGGATTGCAGCAAGGCCTTGGTGATCGCCAGGATAGCCTCGCCCGCAAACTCCTCGCCCGCGCCCAGCCGGAGTTTCTCGACTTCCTTCTTGAAGGACCGCTCAGCCATGGTGCTAGTTTATTCTTTTCGCGTGATCAAGCGTAATGCTTCGCTCAGGCTAACATTTTATGGTTAAAATATATATACTTAAGACAATTCCTGCGTTAACGCGTGCTGCTGCCCGACCTGCCGTTATCATGAGACATGGGTGATAACATTGCGCGGTCGCTGTAGCAACGAATAAGGATAATTTTCTTGACCGCAACCAGCATCGGCGCCGTTGTTTTCGGCTTGTACCTGATAGCCATCATCGCCATTGGCCTGATCGCTGCACGCTACCAGAAAACCGAAGCCGACTTCTGGGTTGCCGGCCGCCGATTCGGCCTCGGCGTGCTGGTCATGGCGAACATGGCGGCGGTCATGCACGGCGGTGCAATCCTGAGTGGTATTGCGTTCACCGGTCGATTCGGTGGCGTTGCGATTCTGCCCTACATCTCTTTCGTTGGCGGCGCGGCCATCATTTTCTACCTGTTTGCGAAAAAGCTGCGGCAATCGGGCGGCTTTACGATTCCCGACTACATGGGCGACCGCTTCGACAGTCGCGGCTTAAGGGCCTGGAGCGCTATTGTTGTCGCTGTATCGAGCATCATTTACCTGATCGCACAGCTCCGCGGCATGGCCTTTATCCTCGAACGTCTGCTCGGTTTCGATTTTATGGCCAGCCTGATGCTGGGCACGGTCATATTTGTCGCCTATGTCGCAATGGGGGGTCTTCTTGCAGTCGTGTGGACCAACATTGCACAATTTATATTCATGTGGGTTGGGCTGCTGATTCTCGTGCCCTTCGTCTATGACGCAGTTGGCGGCTGGTCATCGGTATTACAGCAGGTTGAAGCGATAGCGCCGGGGTGGACATCGCCAACCGGGACCCAATGGTCCGGCTGGTACATGGTCTCCTGGTATTTGATCTGGCTCGTGGCCTACAGCACCAGGCTCGAACTCGTCACCAAGATGTACGCGGCAAGGGATGATCGAATTGCCCGCGCCTCCGTGCCGATTGCGATTGGTCTCGTCATGATTTTTCTTCTCTACGGCAACTTCTACCTGGGCGCTGCCGCCAGGGTCATGGTTTGGGATCAGCTGGCTTCGCCCGACCAGGCGTTCCCGGTTCTGGTGACACAATTATTGTCGCCAGCGCTGGCCGCCATCGCGCTAACCGGTATCGCCAGTGCGGCGATGTCCACGACGGATTCCTTGCTACTGATGTCCGGGTCGGCAATTGCACATGACCTCGTGCGCCGCTGTCACGATGAACCAAAGGGGATCAAGCGCGAAGAGAGGGAGTATCTGCGGATATCCAGGATTTCCATTGTCGCTGTTGGCGCGATCGCATTCGTGTGTGCTATACCGGACCTGGCACTGATTCTGCGTATTGTGTCTTATGCAATTGCCATTGTCGGCGCTGCTTTTTTCTTTCCGCTGCTGGTCGGCATGACCTCGCGACGCGTCAGTCGGGAAGCTGCTCTTGCGTCGTCGATCGGCGGGACGCTGGTCACCTGCGTTTGGATTTTCGGCGCGTTGACGAATGTGTCCTGGGCCAGCATCGTACACCCGGGCATCGTCGGACTTGGCACGGCAGGCTTGCTGATGCTCGTTGTCACAATGTTTACACCGCCGGTAGCAAATCAGGCAATTAACAAGTATTTTGGGGAAGCAACATGATTCTCGGGCTCCCGACACTTAGTTTTTGGCTGTTCCTTGGCATCCCGGGGATTATACTGCTGGTGATGCTGTACGATTGCTGGCGCATCCTGACCCGGCGCAAGGATTGACGACGCATTAGACAATAAATAACAGTGGTTTGTGAGGGGGAAACGATGTCACATCAAATCCAGATTCGTAATCACCTGCTGGTCGCGTCAGCGCTCGTGTTGCTGGGCGGATGTAACCAGGCGCCGGCACCCAGTGCCGCGGACGAGGCCGGCATCACCGAGCAATCCGTCGCCATGGTGCCAGCCGGACCATGGGCGCAAGACGATCAGCGAGGGATGGCGAACACCATTGGTGCCGGCACCTGGCTGCGCTGTGCGCATTACCTGACGCAGGATGGTGCAAGAAGCTACGAACTCTCGCACGTCCGTTCGAATGACATGACCCAGTCTCCATTCGGCGTGCCCCTCGTCTACGAATATCGCCCGACAGTCGGCATACCGGGAACGTTGCATGCATTCAATGGCGAGCAGATTACAAGTGGTGAGCCGGGTGCACAGGGCACGCAAATGGATGCACTGGGTCACTTCGCGTATCTCGACGAGCCCTGGGATGGCCAGGGCGACTTCCCTGCCAACGGTGCGAACTACTACGGTGGCTACAGCCAGTCGGACGTAAAACCATCGGCCGCCTCGCCACTGTTGAAACTCGGCATCGAGCACGCGCCGCCGATCATCACATCCGCTGTCCTGCTGGATGCACGCAGCCACCTCGGCAATGGCGACGTATTACCTGCCGGTTACGCGATCAGCGCTGCCGACATCGAAGCGATGATCGAGGCGCAGGGACTGGGCTGGCGTGGGCTTCTGCCCGGTGACGTTCTCTATATTTACACCGGATGGAGTGACATCTGGGAAACGCCGGAGTACTACACCAAGGGTCCTGGGCTCGCGAACGATGCGCTGGCGTATATCGAGGACAAACAAGTCGTTCTCGTAGCGCTCGACAACCCGTTCACAGATCCGGTCAACGAAGGGCAATTGACGGGTCAGGCCGGGCCGCCGGAAGGCACGCCCGACGGACTGCCGTTTATTAACCATCATTACAATCTCACGCAGTCCGGCATCCACCAGATCCAAAACATGAAACTGGACGAGCTCGCGAGAGACAAAGTCTGGACCTCATGCACGATGATTCTGCCGTTACGATCGCAGGGTAATTCCGGATCGCCGGTGCGGCCGGTCGCGATTGGCAGTGGTAGCTGATGTCTGAACATGAATTAAATTGCCGGAAACGAATTGTGGCAAGGAAGGAAATGGAACGACGAAAAATCAGTAATGATCGTAAATTTAGCTTGATCAATGTGAATGGATGGTTCTATTAAGGGGGAAATTTATGAAACGTATACACAGAATGGTTGCGGCCTGCATGGCCACGGTAATGGCATTCGCCATCGCACAATCTGCTATCGCGCAAGGTGTATTGGAAGAGATTGTGGTCACCGCGCAAAAGCGCGAGCAGAACATTCAGGACGTTGGTATCGCGATTACCGCGTTCACCGGCGATCAGATGAGAACACTGGGAGTTGAGGACAGTTTCGATATCGCACGTTACTCACCAGGCGTTCACATCAGTGGCAACCTGGCGGGCCAGAATACGCAGTTCACGATCCGTGGCGTCACACAGAATGATTTTAATGACATCATCGAGGCCCCGACTGCAGTCTATCTGGACGAGGGGTACATCCCGATTGCCCAGGGCCAGACATTTGCGCTTCTCGATATCGAGCGGGTCGAAATTCTCAAGGGCCCCCAAGGCACATTGTTCGGGCGAAATGCGACCGGCGGGGCCGTCCAGTACATCAGTCGCAAACCAAGCCTTGATGAAAGCAGTGGTTATGCAGACCTGACTTTTGGTCAATTCGACTCGAATGCTGACGCAAACTCCACGAAAATCGAGGCAGCATTCGGCGGCCCGCTATCGAACCGTACCGCCGCTCGGGTGGCGGTTTTGTACAACGATGTGGATGGCTATCTGAACAATCTCTATCCACTCGACGAATTTGGCGCCGGTACATTCGGCGGCCCGGGTGGTAATTCCCCGGGAGCCGGTGCAGGCGCCGACATGGGTGGCGGCGAGACCTTTGCTGCCCGCGCCAGCCTGTTGTTCGAGGCAAACGACGATGTGACGTTCGCGGTCTCGTTCAATGTGGCCAGCAGTGATGTGCCAACCGGACCGTATCAGTCCAAGCCGACGATCGCGGTTTATGACGGTACCGGGCCGGATCCTGCTGCCGGACAATTTCCCGGTGAGTTGGTCAATGTCATCGACATCGACCCCAGTGACGCGCGTTACAGTGTCTGTGCGCCGGGTGGCGTTGACGACGGCACGGATTGCGGCGCCGATCAGAATGTCGATGGCGTACCCGACGATTTCGTTACGCCCGGCATCGCTGATGCCGGCCGTTTCAACAATATGTTCCAGCCTGCTCCGGGCGCGGATTTCTTCGGTTACATCGATGCCGACGGCGAAGATTTCGATACCTCGGGCGATTTTGCCTTCGAAGACAACGGCAGCACGGACACCTTCGGCATCAATGTGAGAGTCGAATGGGAACTGGCTAACGGTGTACTGCTGACCTCTATCACCGACTTCAAGGATTATGAGAAGCTGCTGTTCATCGACGTCGACGCCGCGCCGGTCAACCAGGCAGTAAATTATGCCGGCGTCGACGCCACCAGTTTCACCCAGGAAATCCGGCTGAATGGCGAAACGGACCGGACCCGCTGGGTAGCAGGATTCTACTATCTGAACATCGACGCCGATTCCGACAACGGCCTGAAATTTCCACCGAACAGCCTTGGAATGGACACTAACCTGGGTGGTCCTTTTGACCTCGGTGTCGATGCCCGGCTGCAAACAGATTCCTACTCGCTGTTTGGCCAGCTCGAATATGACTTCAGCGACCAGTGGACTTTGGTCGCCGGACTGCGTCTGATCCAGGAAGAGAAGGAATATGACTTTGTACAGAGTTTCTATACGGCTCCAACCAATGCCAGGGAGATTCACCAGGGCACGCAGCTGATCATCGGACCTATTAATCCATTTGCTATCTTTAGCGGCGGTACGTCTTTTCCGTTTACCGATGACACCAGCGATTCACTGTGGGCAGGCAAGTTACAGCTGGAGTACCGGCCAAGCGACAACCTGCTCTGGTATTTCGGTATCAACCGGGGCGTGAAAGCGGGAAGCTTCAATGCACAGCTCGCAGGTGGGCTGCCTGTCCCGACCAGCGCCATACCCTACAAGGACGAAACCCTCCTGAGTTACGAGGGTGGCTTCAAGTGGACCAGCGAAAGCGGCACCACGCGCGTAAACGGTACCGCCTTCTACTATGACTACCAGGACTACCAGGGCTTCCTGTTCACCGGCGTCAGTGGTGTTGTCGTCAACAACGATGCTGACAACCAGGGCCTCGAGCTGGAGATAATATC
>SMWE01000192.1 GCA_004357475.1 Gammaproteobacteria bacterium | reverse complement strand
TGATGCCGGGATGCTGGTGCACGACCGGGAAGAGATTGTCAGCGCGCTCCGCGGGTTCCTCGACAATCCGGGCAGCGCCGCGGAGATTGGCGCCAAAGCACGGCAGATCATCCTTGATAATCGTGGCGCTACAGACCTGAATTTCGCGCTGATCGAGGCCGCTATCAGCGGCCGCTGAACTTGCCCTTTTCGGCGCAGCAGTTCACGATACGCCCGTCCAGCAACACCGGAAGCGCCAGTACCCATGAAAGCCGTCAAACACGTCAATGTGGCCGGAATCGACTGCGGATCGGATGACCTGTTCCTGATCAGCGGGCCGTGCGTCATCGAGGAAGAATCGATGATGATGAAAACGGCGGAGCGCCTGAAGAAAATCAGCGAGAAACTCGATTTGCCGCTCATATTCAAGTCATCGTTTACCAAGGACAATCGCAGCTCGCTGGACTATTTCCAGGGACCTGGTCTTGAAGAAGGTATGCGCATCCTGGGGCGAATCAAGAGTGAAATCGGCCTGCCGGTGCTAACCGACATTCACTATCCGGAGCATGCCGCGCCGGCTGCCGAGGTCGTCGACATCCTGCAGATTCCGGCGTACCTCTGTATGCAAACTGAACTTGTGACAACAGCGGCGAAGACGGGCGCCGTTATCAATCTGAAACACGGTCAGTTTATTGCGCCCGAAAACATGATCAAGCCAGTGCAGAAGATCGAGGCGGTTGGCGGCGACAAAATTATCCTGACGGAACGTGGTTATACATTCGGTTACAACGACCTGATCGTCGATCCGCGCAGCTTCTTCATGCTCAGGGAAGCAGGTTACCCAGTGGTGTTCGATATCACGCATACGATCAGGAAATACGGAATTCCCAGCAAGGATGCTCGCGGCGGCACACGCCAGTACCTGAATGTACTTGCCAGGTCGGGCGTGGCTGCCGGGGTGGACGGGATTTTTGTCGAGGCGCATCCGCATCCACCTGATGCCCTGTGTGATGCCGCCAGCCAGTACTACCTGGATGACCTGGAAGAATTCCTGATCCCCTTAATCGAAATTCACCAGCTGGTACGAAAATTACCGCACTGATCTGCAAGGACCAAAGATGGAGCTGTATCTCGACTCAGTGAATTTCCAGGAAATCGAAGAGGCATTTAATCTCGGTTTTCTCAAAGGGCTGACCACCACACCCACATTCATGCACCGGGACGGCATCACCGATATTGACGGTGCAATCGTCAAACTTTCCAAGATGGTGCCCGAACTACAGATTGAGGCGCTCGGTAATACGCACGATGAAATCATAGGCGAAGCGCATCGCCTGCTCGACTTGCCGCTGGCCAAAGAGCCGGTCTTCAAGGTGCCCATTTCCGAGGAAGGCATTCGGGCTTGCAATACGCTGACCAAAGAAGGTCACCGGGTCAACGTACACCTTATATATACGCTCAACCAGGCGTACATGGCGATGGCCGCGGGCGCAGCATTTGTTTGCCCGCTCGCCGGTCGCCTGCAGGATCAGGGGCATGATGCCAGCGCATTGTTTGAACAGTGTGTCAACGTGGTCAAAAAGTACGATTACCAGGCCAAGATCATGTTTTCGTCCGTGCGTCACCCCGAGCACGTACGGCAGGCGCTGATCGCTGGCGTGCATGTTTGTACCGTGCCGTGGGGCGTAATGAAGAAGCTGTGTCTCAATGCGCTCACGACGGTTGGCACGGATCAGTTCGTCAAGCACACGCAGTTGATGACGGTCACGGTTCGCGAAGTTCTCAGGGAACAGAACCCGATATGCAAACCAGCCGACTCGGTGAAGGCGGCAATAATCAAGATGACCGAGTCGCGTCTTGGCGCGGTGACGTTGACCGATGACAACGGCGCTGTAGTAGGCGTATTTACGGACGGAGATCTGCGTCGCAAAATTCAGGAATTAGGCTCTGAAGTTATTGAGATGACGCTCGATAAAGTCGGGTTCTCGAAGAATCCGATATCGATATCCGCGGATGCACTGCTATACGATGCAGTTGCGAAATTTGAAGAGTCAAAAGTCGATACAATCATTGCACTGGACGGCGAAAAACCGATCGGCATTCTTGACGTTCAGGATGTTGTGTAATTGGGTTTGCCAGGGCTTTTCGAGAAATTCACGGCCGCAGGCGGTGACTTCGTCACCCCTGTCGAGGACCTGAAAAAAAAGGTCGCGGTGTGCCGCGCCGTTGTATTCGACTGGGACGGCGTTTTCAATGCGGGTCGCAAGGGCCACACATCATCAAGTGGATTTTCCGAGGCGGATTCAATGGGCATGAACATGCTGCGCTATGGTTTGTGGCGCAGGCTCGGCGAGCTTCCCTATGCAGCGATCATCAGTGGTGAAGATAACGAGAGTGCGATCGCGTTCGCCAGGCGCGAACACCTGACTGCTGCATATACCGGAATACGCGACAAGAGACAGGTCATCGCGCACCTCTGCGATAACCATAAACTGCAGCCAGGGCAGATTGCCTGTGTCTTTGACGATATCAACGATCTTTCGATGGCCAAAGTGTGTGGCCTGCGTTTCAGAGTGCGCCGCCAGGCGAGCCCGATGTTCGCTGATTTCGCAGATCGCCGGGAATTCTGTGACTATGTTACCGGTGCGAATTCAGGCAGCTACGCGGTACGCGAAGTCTGCGAACTCTTACTGGGACTCATGGATTCATATACAGACGTGGTTGAATCCCGGATCGCCTGCGATGATGCGTACGAAGAATACTTCGGGGCCCGGCAATCGGTGATCACCGATTGCTATGGGCAACGGGACGACGTGATCGAAAAATTGTGAGACGCTCGGAACCGGGCAGCGGGAGGCCAGGAGTCATGAAATACCCGAATCCGGATTCGAAATCCGCAGCAATGTTCAGGCAAGCGCAGAATGTGCTGACAGAGGGCGGATCACGCAGCACGATTCGCATCGCTCCCTACTCGATTTACGTGCGGGAGGCGAAGGGTAAGTACATTACCGATGTCGATGGCAACAAACTCCTCGACCTGAATAACAATTACACGTCGATGATCCACGGCCATGCTCATCCAGACATCGTGGAAGCTGCGATGTGCCAGATTAATCGTGGCACCGGATACTCGTTCGGCAGCGAGGCCGAGCTGGCACTCGCAGAATTGCTCTGTGGACGCTCGCCCAACTTCGACAAGATCCGCTTCATGAACTCGGGTACGGAAGCGGTAATGAACGCCATCAAGGCGGCCCGCGCTTATACCGGCAAGCCGAAGATTGCGAAGTGTGAAAATTCCTATCATGGCTCCTACGATTTCGCGGAAGTCAGCCTCGGCGTGGATCCCACGGACCTCTCGGCTGGCGATCCGGTTTCGCAGGCATATTCAAAAGGCACACCGCAGGGCGTACTGGATGACGTCGTCGTTATTCCTTTCAATGAGCCTGCGATTGCACGCCGGATTCTCGACGAGAATGCGGGTGAACTCGCCGCCGTATTGATCGATCCGATCGGCCAGGGCCTGGCGCGAATAGCGACCAGCGATGAGTTCCTGGTGATGATCGAGCAGTTCTGTGAACAATACGACGTTATTCATATCGCCGATGAAGTGATCGCCTTTCGGGCTGGCTGGTCCGGTCTGCAGGGAGAACGTAACCTCAAACCGCAGCTGACCACGCTTGGGAAAATAATCGGCGGCGGCTTTCCGGTTGGCGCCGTCGTTGGCAACGCGGATGTCATGTCGGTTTTTGAAGCCGACGAGACCAGGGCGAAACTGCCGCACGGGGGAACCTACAATGCCAATCCGGTCACCATGGCTGCCGGGCTCAGGGCGATGGAAATGATGACGACCGACGCATTCACACGCCTCAATCAACTCGGCGACGCCTTCCGTAAGGGGGTTCAGGAGGTGTTTGACCTCTCCGACACGGATGGTGAGGTGCAGGGTCAGTATTCGATATTCTCGATGACCCTGTCAGATCCTGCGCTCGGCGATATTTCCGCCCGCGGCCATATTTATCGCAGCGCCGGCCTGCACCGCTACATGGTGCAGCACGGTTACTGGATGACGCCGGGCATGATCGGCGTTCTGTCGACCGTGATGGACACGGCCGACGTCGCACCGTTCTGCGAAACCCTGCTGAGCGGCATCAGGGAACTGCGCGAGCAAAAAGCAAGCGCAGCATGAGACTTGCTTTCTAGCCGCCAGAGTCCGGCTTGTAAATCGAGGCAAACACTGCGCCGGCGATGATTAATGACATCACGCTGCTGATGAGCCAGATCGTTGCCACGTCGGCCGGAACCGGATAGATGACGTGAGGATCGATCGCCATCGGGCCCGCCATCAACAATCCGATAAGGAAGCCGAAACGCACGCCTTCCATGATGCCCTTACCTTCATAACCTCTGGTGAAGATGTAGCAGAACATAAACATCATTACTGCCCCGCTCACCATCATCATCCACATCATGTCCATCATCTCGGCTTCGGGCCGGAAAATGCTAGCCAGCTTCTCGTAGGTATCGCCCATCAGTACCTCGTGGATCACGTACCCGAGAGCCTGCATCACTATAAATACAACGATCAATCCAATCCAAAACGTCTTGTTTTTCATAATTCTCGCCTCGCTGTCAGGATCGTCCCGCTACGCTAGACCCCAAATAGCGCCAGATCAAGTGTTGCGGTGCTCGTACCGGGCAAATTCGGCAGGAGGATTACGAGTTTGACTCAGCTCCGCACTGAGCTATAGGCTGGCGATTCAGTGAAGACCAACAGACGACATTTTCTTGCGTTCTTAAGTGCATTGGCGCCACTCAGTTCGCTCTCGTTAAAGGCATCCGCGGAGCAAGCGGTGGTCACGCCGGACTATTTTTCCGATCTCGGGGTGCGTCCGTTCATCAATGCGATCGGCCCCTACTCGTCGCTCGGTGGCGCCGAAATGTGGCCGGAAGTCATCGAGGCCATGGACTACGCCATCAAGAACAAGGCACGAATGACAGACCTCCATGATGCGGTTGGCAGACGCATTGCGGAATTAACCGGTGCCGAGGCCGCGATGGTTACTGCCGGCGCGACCTGCGCGATCATTCTCGGTACTGCAGCCTGCATAACGATGGGCGACGAAGAAAAGATGGATCGCCTGCCCGATACTTCAGGCATGCCGAACGAAGTCATCATTCTGAAGAGCCAGCGCTATCTGTACGATCGTTCGATTCGTGCGCCTGGCGCGACGCTGGTTGAAGCCGAAACTGCCGCCGACATCCGTGCGGCGATCAACGCAAATACAGCGATGTTGTTTTACCTGCTGAATCGTCCGGACGATACCGCGGTGGCAATACCGGAATACGTCGCCATCGCCAAAGAGCACGGCGTCCCGATCATGTGCGATGCCGCGACCACGGTACCGCCGATCGCTAACCTGAAGTCCACCGTGGCAGCCGGGTTTGACCTGATCTGTTACTCGGGCGGCAAGGGTCTGCGCGGCCCCTACAGTGCCGGTCTGTTGCTCGGCCGGCCGGATCTTATTCAGATTGCGCGACGCAATGGTTCGCCCAATCATCGTGCCTACGGCAGAAGCATGAAGGTGGCGCCGGAGGAATACCTCGGCATGATGGTCGCAGTCGAGAAAAGCATGACGTTCGATGAGGATGCTGAATATGAACGTCAGCTGGCAATCGTCAGCGCGATGGGGCGGAATCTGTCCGCCATGCAAGGCGTTGACACGGTAACCCGCACGCCGGGCGTCGAGGCCCGCGAGCCCTACATCGAGGTTCACTGGGATGCGGAGTTGTACAAAACCACGCCGGCCGAGGTTAAACAGGCGCTGCGGGACGGCGATCCCTCCATCGAAATTCGCGCCTTGTTCCTGTCAGACGGACAGGTTCACCTGACAGCGACGATGCTCAAAGAAGGTGAGGCGAGCATCGTTACCGCCGGCCTCAAAAGTATCCTGCTGGCGAGCGCATATAATCAATGACATATCGACGCACGATCCTGAAAGGCCTCGCCAGCATTCTCCCGCTGGGGTTGCTTGGCGATTCTGCGGTTTGTGCAAAAGAAACACCAGGGAAGGCACCTGGCGGCGATTACTACCGGGAACTCGGGGTAAAGCCGTTTATTAATGCGGCTGGCGCCTACTCGGCACTGGGTGGGGCGAGGATGCGGCCGCAGGTCGTGGATGCGATGCGTTATGCCGCGACGCGCAAAGTCAAGATGAGAGAGTTGCACGACGCGGTCGGCAAGCGCATCGCTGAACTCGTTGGTAGCGAGGCGGCAATGGTGACCTCGGGCGCCACAGCAGCAATGGTGCTTGGCACGGCCGCCTGCATGACGCTGGGTGACGAGGAAAAAATGCGGCAATTGCCGGATACGACCGGCATCAGGAATGAAATCATCATTCAGAAAAAGCATCGCTACACCTATGACCGGGCGCTCACGGTGGCCGGCGGCCGCCTCATCGAAGTGGAATCCGAAGAAGACGTTAGGAGTTCCGTAAACGCAAGAACGGCAATGATGTTTTTCCTGAAGCCCACACATATTGGCGACAATATTCCGGCGGATCAATACGTGACGCTGGCGAGGGAACTGGGCGTTCCCAGTTTCTGCGATGCGGCTACAACGACGCCACCGGGATCAAATGTCGTTGCAGGAGTCAGCGACGGATTCGACCTGATCTGTTACTCCGGCGGCAAAGGTCTGCGCGGGCCTTACAGCGCGGGTCTGCTGTTGGGGAGGGAGCACCTGGTTCGATACGCACGCCAAAATGGCGCACCGAACGACATCTCGATCGGCCGCGGCATGAAAGTATCGTCTGAGGAATATCTCGGCATGCTGGTCGCCCTCGAAACCAGCCTGAGTGTCAGCGAGGAAGCCGATTTTGCGTATAAGCGAGAGCGGTTCAGCCACATCATCGAACAAATAGCAGATTTGCCTGGCGTTACAGCCCGTGTGTTCGTGTCCGGGAGCGAGACGAATGAGCTCTACCTCGACATCGACTGGGATACAGGCATCATCAAGCTGGACCGGCAGCAGTTCATTGATGCGCTACGCGCCGAAACACCTGCCGTCGAGGTGCGCTTGCTGTTATTCTCTGGCGGCAGAATTCACCTCTCCGCAACCGTGATGGACGACGGCCAGGATGTCATCGCCGGCCAGGTCATCAGGAAAGTCCTGCTGGAGCATTCCTGAGCCGTTTTCAGCAAGATATCCCGCGAAGCAATGCATAAAAAGACTAAATCGCCCCTGTGGTCGCTGCCACTTATTCTTTGTGCATGCCTGCATGCGCATGCCCATGGCAGCGTGGGACTCGCGGACGATCAGTGCGTGATTCAGATAGGTTTCTATTCCGCGCATTTTGCGATTTATCAGCCACAGACCAGCAAGCACGAGGAGTACTGCGAGGACATTCCGGAGGTCACCGACAGCATATTTGTCATTGAGTACCTGCATGCCGTCATGCGCGAGGTGCCGGTCGACTTTCGCATCATCAAGGACCGGGAGAGCCGGGGAAAATTCGTCAGCTGGGAGGATATCGAGAAAATCGACGATCTTGATCGGGACACGGTGTTTTACCAGTCTCCGGTCACCCGGCCTGACGGGGTATTTCTGGTCCATCACGAATTCGCCGATTCCGGCGATTACATTGGCATCGTGACGACAGCGCATCCAACACTGAACAGGACCTATACGTCGGTATTTCCGTTTCACGTCGGAGAAGCCAGCTGGGGGTATGTGCCGCTCTTTGCCGGCATTGCACTCTTGTTACAGATTAATTACTGGCTCATGACCGGCGGATTTACACGGTGGCGGAACAAGCGCAGGGCGGCAAACTGATTGTGAGTACTACACGAATAGTCGTATTGTGTGTTGCGGCAGGATTGCTGATGCTTGCGCCAGTCGGGCTCGCACAGGAGCAGGGAGCGCAGAGAACGGACGATGGGATGTATCTCATCAGCTACGAGTCCAAGCTGCAACCGATTACAATCAACCGGATTCACAACTGGGTCGTGCACGTCGAAACATCTGACGGAAGTCCGGTCGATGACGCGATGGTAACGCTCATCGGCGGTATGCCCGGTCACGACCACGGGTTACCGACGATGCCCCTGGCAACACAGTATCTTGGCGATGGTGACTACCTCGTTGAAGGCATGAAGTTTCATATGAACGGTTGGTGGCAGATAACGATTTCGATCACGGTCGAGAGCAGCTACGACTCTGTGACGTTCGACTTGCAACTTTAACGAACACGATGCAATTTCCACGAAAAATCGGCGGCATACTTGCTGTCACAATACTGCTGGTGAGTACCGTACTTTGGCTTATATGGCCGCCGGCGCCAGGCGCATGGACGGAATCTGAAATCGAGCTATTACGATCGCTTTGGATCGGCAGCCTGCCGCCGGTTCCGGCAGATCCAAGCAACGCCGTAGCCGATGATCCTCGCGCTGCAAGATTCGGCCAGCGGCTGTTTTTCGATACACGCCTTAGTGCGAATGGCGAGGTGGCCTGCGCCACCTGCCATCAGCCCGAACACCTGTTTACTGACGGTTTGGATGTCGCGCAAGGCGTTGCTCGCGGTGAACGGCATACCATGGGACTCGCCGGCGTCGCCTATAGTCCATGGATGTTCTGGGACGGACGCAGAGACAGCCTGTGGGCGCAGGCGCTGGCGCCACTTGAAAGTCCTGTCGAGCATGGGGGCAACCGTTTGCAGTTCGTGGAGTTGCTGGTCTCCGACGCTCAGTACCGATCGGAATACGCAGCATTATTTGATGAATTGCCCGAGTTGCCCGCACAGGATCCGGCGATCACAGAAGTATTCGTGAACATGGGCAAAGCGATAGCGGCGTATGAGCGTCTATTAGTCCCCGGGGCAAGTCGTTTCGATCGGTACGTGCAGGCGCTGCTAGCGGATGACGAACGGCAATTCGAGGCGATGCTGAGCGACGATGAGCTTGCAGGGCTGCGCCTTTTTATTGGCGATGCACAATGTATCAACTGCCACAATGGGCCGCTGTTCACGAACAACGAGTTCCACAACACGGCGGTATTGCCGGCGCGCGGCAAACTGCCATCGATGGGACGCGTCGCAGCGGTACGTGAAACCCGGGCCGATCCGTTCAATTGCGTGGGTCGCTTTAGCGATGACCCGGATGCAAATTGTGCCGAGCTGAGATTTGCCAGAACCGGCGACGATTTAATTGGAGCGCACAAGACACCGTCCCTGAGAAATGTCGCTTTGACAGCGCCGTACATGCATGCGGGTCAAATGACTTCTTTAACGGAAATCATCGATCAGTATAATCGGGCACCGTTGGCGATGGTCGGCCACAGCGAAGCCAAACCGCTAAACCTGTGGCGCAATGAGCG
This sequence comes from Gammaproteobacteria bacterium, assembly GCA_004357475.1. GTDB lineage: Bacteria > Pseudomonadota > Gammaproteobacteria > Steroidobacterales > Woeseiaceae > SZUA-117. Next base: position 2,153 of record SMWE01000192.1, on the reverse strand, counting down.
AAAGCAACTCGAAGCTTTTCTGCGCACGCTGAGCGGTCCGTTGGCGACATCGCCTGAATGGCTGGCAGCACCGTAGTTGCAGTAAGTTTTTACATATTTCAAATACCATGCGGTTAACTGTTCAGCTTGCGTTAAGGCGGAGATAACTACTTTCGAGCGATAGTGCGCAATGGGCAGCACTTCATAATTTCGAAAGGAACATCTCTCATGAAGAAATTCGCCTGGGCAATATCGCTGTGCCTGATTTTTCTCGTCAGCAGCGCAAACGCTCACGACGGATTGTCTTTGGGCGTATCTTTTGGCTATGTAAACATTGAAGACTCGGCACAGGGCTTCTCATTTGATGCTGCTGATACCGGCTACAAACTTTTCGGTAGCTACATGTCTGGCAGTGGCTTCGGTATCGAGGGCGGCTACATAAAATTCGGTGAACCGGATGGCAATCTACTTGGCCAGACCGCAAAAATAGATGCGGAGGCTTGGAGCCGCTATGGCGTCGGTGCGCTCGGTCTCTCTGATAGTTTCGATCTGTTTGCTTCAGGTGATGGCTGTATTCACCGGGACCGGCCATGCAATTGTTAAAAAGGATGCAGCTGTGACAGGCTCAAACCGGCCATTCGGATAAGCTGGACTCACTTGCATTTTGTAGGATGGGCCAGAAACCCCGAAATGGATCGAGTAGCGGGAACCGGTCCGGTTCACATAGAATTTACTTGCGCATCAGGCGCACCGATTCCTGGAGACACTGGATATGACTAGAAACAGCCTGCGTATCGACGATGCGCTCGAGGCATACCTCGCGGTACTGCTGCCGGAGGAACCGTCGGTGCTCGCGCGCTTACGCGAGGAAACCTCGCGACTCGAGGCTGCGTCCATGCAGATCGGCCGGGACCAGGGGCGCTTCATGACGCTGCTGTTGTGCTGCCTCGGCGCGCGAAGAACTATCGAAGTGGGCGTGTTCACCGGCTACAGCACTTTGATCACTGCGCTGGCTCTCCCGAACACAGGCCGCATCGTCGCCTGCGACATCAATCGACAATGGACGGAGATCGCGCTGCGATATTGGCGCAAGGCCGGCGTCGCCGACAAGATCGATCTGCGCATTGGCCCGGCCGCCGACACCCTGGACGCTATGCTCGCCGGCGGCAACGGTGAGACCTACGATTTTGCGTTCATCGATGCGGACAAGCCGGGCTACGATGGCTACTACGAACGCTGCCTGGCGCTTCTGCGGCCGGGCGGTGTCATTGCGATCGACAACGCACTGTGGGGCGGTGCCGTAGCGAACTCCGCCAAGAACAGCGAGGACACGCAAGCGATTCGGGCGCTGAACGAGAAGATCTCCCGCGATCCGCGCGTTGAAGCCTATCTTGCCCCGGTCGGCGACGGCGTGCACCTCGCCTGGAAGAAATAGCTAACGGTGCTGCAACGGACCCGAGTTATTAGTCGAGGAAGACGCCGATTATTTAAAGCAGACGCTTAAAAAGAATTGTCTGCAGCTAAATTCTGACCAGCAGCTATTGTGAGCAGCAGTCGTTCAATTGACTAACAAAACGACGCCGCGAAGGGCAGCTTTCAGCTATTCTGTTGAAAAACTCGTTGCTGAAGTCGTCATTGAGTCCTGATTTTGTCGATGTGATGTCTCTGATCCGGCGTTGCCGGATTTTTTGTTTTCTAGCAGCGTTTCAATGCGTTCATTAGGGTTATTTTGCTTATGTTGGTACCGTTGCGTAGGTTCCAGGCGGATCGGTGCCTAAGTATTTCGCCATACGTCTTAAGTTCTGCGCCGTCGCCGTTAGCAAGAACTCGTCTCTCGCACCACTGATTCCTCGCAATCGCAAACGATCCATCTTCAAGATGCGTTTCATGTGAGCAAACAGCATCTCGACCTTTTTGCGTTGTCGTCGTGTTCGCCGATACGCCGCAGTTTTTCTCACCCCTCTGGCAACATCGCGAGCCGCTTCGTGGATGCTTCTTGTGATTTTGCGCATTGCGGTGTTCGGGCAACACTGTTCCTTGGAGGGGCATGCAGCACAATCTAGTTGGCTGGCACGGTAGTTAATCGTGTTGGCTTTGGTGACGCCGCTCCGCGGTGTCTTGAAGTTTCGCCGATGACGCATTAGCTGTTTGCCATTCGGGCAGGTGTAGCTGTC
>SMWE01000191.1 GCA_004357475.1 Gammaproteobacteria bacterium | reverse complement strand
GTTGATGCAGCTTTGTTCGGCGGCAGGCTGGGTACGTAAGGCCGGATCCACAGTGCTCGCGTCATGCGTGTATTTAAGCGCCGCTCCGACCGGATCGTCCTCGGTAATTCGCGGCAGATCCTGGGCTTGCGCTTCCGACCCCGGATGAACGAAACAACCGGCCGCCGCAGCGGCCGACAGTTGTATGAAATGGCGTCTGGCGATATTGCTCAACGGAACCTCCTTCGACTGTGCTACGGGCCAGTTCATGACCTGATTTAACTTAAGGCGAAATAACCAGGTCCGGCCAATTATAGCGATTAAGGCTTAACGGCGCATGAACAGGGACCTCCCAACTCCACCTGTGCATTCCGGATTTCGGCCCTGCCTAATGATGCAACGGAAGAGGAGCACCCTCGCCGAAAAAAACAATCCTTGTCAGGAAGGTGTAATCGGCTTCGTAAGCCATCAGCCAGACAAGCACCAGCAGCGCAACCGGCGGACCGAGGATCGCGATTTTCAGTGCCAACCGTTCCCAGGCCATGTGCATGAAAATGGCCACGATCAATCCTGCCTTCAGGAACATGAAGATGAGAATCAGGGTCCAGCGCAGGGTGCCCTGAAAATTCAGGTAGTCCACCATGTAAGAGAAAAAACTAATGACAAACAACAGTCCCCAGATCCCGAAATAGATACTTAAAGGATGTTGCTGTCCACTGTCCTGTGCCATCTCAAAAGCCCCTTACCGAATCCTACCAAAGATAGAAAAATGCAAAAATGAAAACCCAGACGAGGTCGACGAAATGCCAGTAAAGCCCGGTTATTTCCACCATCTCGTAATTGCCGCGCGTTCTATCGTAGAAGCCGGATTTCACTCTTCGTCCGACAACGATCAGATAGATGACGCCAACGCTCACATGCAGCCCGTGAAAACCCGTAATCATGAAAAATGTTGCGCCGAACTGGGCCACGCCCATTGGATTACTCCACGGACGCACGCCCTCTTCGATCAGTTTGGTCCATTCGAATGCCTGCATGCCGACAAACATCGCGCCGAAAGCCGCAGTCGCCATCATGAGCCAGAAAGCCTTGTTGCGTTCCCCGCGATAGCCCATGTTGACGGCCATGGCCATGGTGCCGCTCGATGAGATCAGGACGAAAGTCATGATCGCGATCAGGATCAGCGGAATGGGTTCGCCACCGAACGACAGTGCAAACACCTCGCTCGGCACGGGCCAGGCGTCCCTGACTGACATGCGAACCGTCATGTACGCGGTCAGGAAAGTGCCGAAGATGAACGTGTCGCTGAGGAGGAAGAACCACATCATGGCCTTGCCCCAGGGCACCTGAAATGCCTGTTTGTCTGCAGAGAAGTCAGCTACGATTCCTCTCGCGCCGCCAGGTAATACATCCCCGGTATCAGTCAACACAGCCTCAGACATTGGTCCTTTATCCTTCTTCTATGTAGATAACAGCAAAGCGAACAAGCCAATCCAGACGAGTAGCAGGTAGTGCCAGTATACGGTGCACAATTCCACGCTCAGTCGCACACTCTGCGCATCAGCGCCGGTCAATAGTCGCATGGTCGTCCTGCCCCATACCCACATGCCGCCGAGCAAGTGCAGACCATGCAATGCGGTAAGCAGATAGAAAAATGCATTGGCTGGATTACCTGTCATGAAATATCCACTCGCATGCAACTGCTGCCAGGCGGCGAGCTGACCCAACAGGAACAAGGTCGTGCATACGCCGCCAACGACCAGGCCGACTTTGAGTGTCAGCGGCTGATCCCTGGAAGCAGCGCCTCTGGTCACCTGAAATGCGACACTGGCCAGCACGAGGATCGCGGTGTTCAGCCAAAGCAAATCCGGCTCAGCCAGCGGACGCCAGTCTCCGAGCTGCATGCGCATCAGGTAGGCGCTGAGGAACAAAGCAAACAACGATGTGACAACGGCAATAAATGCAATTAAGCCGACCTTTGCGGGATCAGCATTTATGACGCCCCGGCCCGGCTGGTTTTCAAGCGGATCTTTTGCATCCCACGGCTGCGTGTTCAGAGATTGCCGCAACAGCCACCCGATGACGGTTGCCATGATGATGGCGAGGAACACAAGCGCAAATGTCACGAGTGGTGGGTTCCGTCATCGTGAGCGGGAATGTCCGGGTTCGGCGGCACATTTTGCGGGATAAAATCGTCGTGGTAGCCAGGTACGCTGTAGTCATACGCCCAGCGATAAACCACCGGTAATTCATGGCCCCAGTTGCCGTGCTTCGGCGGGGTGTCCGGGGTCTGCCACTCGAGCGTCGTTGCCTTCCACGGGTTGGGACCAGCTTCTTTGCCTTTTTTCAGGCTTACGATGATGTTGTACAGGAACAGCAGCTGGACTACGCCGACGAACAGTGCAGAGATCGTGATGCTCTGGTTCAACACAAACGCCGACTCAGGCATGAACTCGGTGTCGCCCATCGAAAAGTAGCGGCGCGGAACGCCCAGGAAGCCCAGGTAATGCATCGGCAGATAGATCGCATAGGTGCCGAAGAACGTGAGCCAGAAATGCCACTTGCCGAGCGTCTCGTTGAACATCCTGCCGGTAATCTTCGGATACCAGTGGTAGATCGCGCCGAAGACGACCATTATTGGCGACACTCCCATCACCATGTGAAAATGCGCGACGACAAAATAAGTGTCAGACAACGGCAGATCGACCACCACGTTGCCGAGAAATATTCCGGTCAGACCGCCGTGTGTGAACGTAAATATGAATCCGATGGCAAACAGCATCGGAACGGTCAGGTGGATATCTCCCTGCCACAGCGTGAGCACCCAGTTATAGACCTTGATGGCCGTTGGCACCGCAATGATCAGCGTGGTCGTCGCGAAGAAGAAACCGAAGTAGGGATTCATGCCGCTGACGTACATGTGGTGGGCCCAGACGACAAAACTGAGTCCGCCGATCGCGAGTATCGCCCAGACCATCATGCGATAGCCGAAAATGCTCTTCCTGGCATGCGTGCTAAGAAGATCCGAAACCAGACCAAATCCAGGGAGTGCGACAATATAGACTTCGGGATGACCGAAGAACCAGAACAGGTGCTGGAACAATATCGGGCTGCCGCCCGCGTGATCCAGTTGTTCCCCCATCGATATGACCGCCGGCATGAAGAAGCTGGTACCGATTGCTTTATCCAGCGTCATCATTACCGCGCTGACAAACAGTGCCGGGAACGCCAGCAGGCCGAGGATGGTGGCCATGAAGATGCCCCACAACGACAACGGCAATCGCATCATTGTCATGCCGCGGGTGCGCGCCTGCAGAATTGTCGTGACATAGTTCAGGCCGCCCATCGTGAATGCCACGATGAACAGGGCGAGCGAAACGAGCATCAAGATGATGCCCCAATCGGTGCCAGGCGTGCCCGGAAGGATGGCCTGCGGCGGATAGAGGGTCCAGCCGGCCCCGGTCGGCCCGCCGGGTACGAAAAAGCTCGAGAGGAGAACGATAACGGACACCAGATAGACCCAGAAGCTCACCATGTTCATGTACGGGAACACCATGTCCCGCGAGCCGATCATCAATGGAATGAGATAATTCCCGAAGCCGCCCAGAAACAGTGCCGTCAGCAGGAAGATGACCATGATCATCCCGTGCATCGTGATGAACTGGTAGTAACTGACCGGGGTGATAAAAGAAAAGCTGTCCGGGAAGCCAAGTTGCAGGCGCATCATTCCGGACAGGACCAACGCGACAAAACCGACGAAAAGCGCCGTGATCGAATACTGGATGGCAATGACCTTATGGTCCTGACTCCAGATGTATTTGGTAATAAATGTCGTCGGATCGTGGTGTTCTAATTCATGATCCCGATCGGCAATTGCAACGTACGCCATCAAAATTCCCTTGGGTTTTGATCGTGATTAAAAAAAATATTGCAAACTTTCCGCAAATTGGTCTCTACAGAGTGTTGATGTAAGCGATAACGTCCCTCATTGCCTGCTCGTCCTGGAGCGTCCGCGCCATGAATCCCATCTGTTTGCCATCGAGGTCTTCAGGATGATGCCCGCGAAGTCCCTGCTTGAAATTCCTAAGCTGACTGAGCAGATACCAGTCGGTCATACCGGCCTGACGCGGCGCTTTCATGGCCTCGATGCCGGCCGCGTCCGCACCATGACAAAACGCGCAGAGTTTATAAAGCTGCGCACCATGGGCAACATCTCCAGTGACGGTGGCCGGTGCGGGCGTATCGGGCAGGGTTCGTATGTAGGCGACGACGTTGTCAATCATTGTATCGTTCACCAGCGTAGCCGCCATCGGCGCCATCTGCTTTCCATAGAGATCATCTTCATGGATACCACGCCGGCCAAGCTTATAGTTTTGCAGTTGCCGTTTCAGATACCAGGGACCCTGACCGCTGAGTTTCGGTGCATTCAGTGCCACGAGGCCTTCACCCTGCGAACCGTGGCAGGCAGCACAGAGGGCATACGACGCGGCGCCGAGCGCAGGATCACCGGGTGCCCTCGCCTGGATTTCGGCGAAGGTCGGCTGGCTGTCCAGCCACGCCTGGTAGTCCTCAGGCTCGTCGACGACAACGCGGCCGCGCATGGCGTGATGCGCGATACCGCACAGCTCTTCACAGAGAATTTCATATTCGCCAACTCGAGTTGGCTCGAGCCACATATGCGTCACGAGGCCCGGCACCAGGTCCATCTTGACCCTGAATTGAGCAACCGTGAAGTTATGCAATACGTCTTTGGAACGTAGCCAGAATCGCACCGGTTCCCCGAGCGGAATATGTACGATAGCCTCTTCGACCAGAACGTCATCCTGTCCGTGTGGATCGTCCGGGTCGATGCCGAATGGGTTGTCATTGCCGATCAGCTTCGCGTCGACCGTGCCGAATTCGCCGTCCTTGCCCGGCAGACGAAAGCTCCAATGCCATTGCTGGCCCACGGCCTCGATTTCGGTCGCGCCTTCGGGGACCGTTACGATCTTGGCATAGACAAACAATCCGGGTGCCAGCATTGCTGCGATAGCTATGGTCGTCAAAACGGTAAGCCAGGTTTCCAGCTTTTTATTTTCCGGTTCGTATTTTGCTTTCAGGCCTTCCCGATGGCGATAGCGAATAATCGCGTATGCCATGAAGAGATTGACGGCAACGAATACGATTCCGGTAACGACAAAAGTCAAGTCGACAATACTGTCGATCATTCCCCAGTTTGAGGCAATCGGTGTAAAGGTCCAGGGACTGAGGAAGTGAAATACGAGCGTTCCGACTACCAAAACAATCAACGCAACCGCTAAAGGCATACTTTCTGCATCCTCATCGTCATGACTGTCGCGGATTCCATGAACAGCACTGGAGCCCCGACTGCCGTTGGTATTCCAAGTAATCAGCCAGCAATAAATGCTGTAGACGTCAGCCTTGCGTTCAATGTCCCCAACTTTCGATGGCGGCTTTTGAGCTGCTTTCTAATCGGCCAGACCGAGTCCAAGGCGCAGAATAGAGGATTCAGTATCTAATTTCCACAGGTTAGACTGCTGGCTTCCGGATAATCTCAGGACGGTGGCGGAGGTGCTCAACGATGGAGGCGGTATTCCTCTTTTGCGCGGATGCTAAAGCAAGGCCCGACGGCAAGCTCGATATTCACGGTGTGTTCAATGAACTCTATGCACCGGACTTTCCTGCTCGTCAGGACGAGATGGTTCTCGTAGGAATCGTCGAGTGGCAACGTGACCTGCAGGGCCGGATTCCCTTTACCGTCGATCTCATCGATTCTGACGGTCTGGCGATCTTCTCGATCGAAGGCCATACAGATGTCGATGCCCGGCCACCATCAAGAGCGCCGGCAAAAACCCATTTCATATTGCCTTTGAAAAACGTGATGTTCCCGGCACCGGGACACTATCGGGTTCGGATAAATATCAACGATGCCGAATTGACGGGCCCGTCCATGCACCTGATGAGGTCTGATTAAGGGGACCGATTATAATTAGGGGGACAGTTTACTTAATTGGGCCACCGCGGCTGGCTTCTTGGGTGCAGCAGCCCAATTAATTAAACTGTCCCCCTAATTATTCAACGCCCGGCCGGTACTCCAGGGTGGCGATGTAGGCGGCGACGCCGCGGATACGTTCGTCGGATTCGAGCATCTGCGACATGATGCGCATTTGCGCACCGTAAATATCATTCTGATGACCGCCGCGAATCCCGGCCTTGAAGTTTTCAAGCTGCCGGACGATGTACCAGTCATGTTGATTCGACAGGCGCGGCGCATCCAGGGACTGCGCCCCTTCACCGAATTCTCCGTGACAGGGAATGCAGGTCTCGTATGCCTGTTTTCCAAGCTCGACATCACCGTCGACAGTCTGCGGAGGGTCGGGCAGGTCCAGGCTGGTTATGTAGGCCACGACGTCCGCAATTTGCGCATCGGTTGCCAACACCATAGCCATCGGACGCATCTGAGCGCCGAACGTATCGTCGGGATGCGCGCCACGGATACCTGCCCGAAAATTCTTGAGTTGCCGGGTCATGTACCACGGATCCTGGCCGGCGTTGGCCGGGGCGTTCAGCGCCGGGATGCCCTCTGCATTCGGACCATGACAAGCGGCACATAACGCATAGAGCTGCTTGCCTCGTTCAGCATCGCCGGCGGCTTCGACCGGGAGTGAGGTGCCAGCAGTGACCAGCAACAAGACTACCGGGTATATGACTGTTTTCATCATTGGCTTTGGCACACCTTAAGGGCATTGAAAGCGCGCTTAAACGTACCGAAGTCGCCGCCGCGGCGCAAGCTCGGGAATTTGTGGACGCGCAAGCATGGAATTTGTAGTTTGCAGCGCTTACGGGCAAACTCTTGTCCCGAAAGTAAGGGGGTACCATTTGTCGATCTCTGTTCTCGATGCGCTCCGGCCCGCGAAAAAGCCAGCCCTGCTCGGGCTTGTGGTGGTGATCGGACTGTTCGTAGGCGCATGGGTGCACGGCAAATATTTTTCGGACCGCAGTCCGGTTCAGCCCATCGAATTCAGTCACAAGGTGCATGCAACGGACAATGAGATTCCGTGCCAGCACTGCCACATCTATGCAGACAGGACGCCGGTTGCCGGTGTCCCCAGCGTTAGTAAATGTATCGGCTGTCACAATTTCATACCCAGCGTCCGCGAACGTCCGGAGATCCTGAAGCTGGCCGCATACTGGGAAAATCGTGAACCGATACCGTGGATAAAAGTGCATGATGTTCCCGATTTCGTGCACTTCACACACAAGCGGCACGTCAGGGCGGGCCTCGCGTGTCAGGAATGTCACGGTCCCGTGGAGACCATGGACCGTATTACCCGTGTTGCGACGATGAGGATGCCGTGGTGCGTCGATTGTCACACGGAGCGAAACGTAGAACATGGTCGCGATTGCTGGACTTGCCATAAGTAGTCGCGGAGATAGGAGACCAGATGCCAAAAATCAGCCGTAGAGACTTGCTGCAATATATCGGGGCCGGAGGTATCGGGGCCGTCGGTGGCGTTCTTTATGGCGAGAGCGTACAGCGGGATGTCGAGTTCCTGATCCCGCAGGTGATTCCCCCGGAAGACTATTCGCCGGGAATCGCCACCTGGTACAACACGATCTGCAATCAGTGTTCCGCCGGTTGTGGAATTTCAGTACGCATT
>SMWE01000190.1 GCA_004357475.1 Gammaproteobacteria bacterium | reverse complement strand
TTTTTATTTTTCTTCTGGCGTCTAAATCCTGTTTGTATCGTTTAGTGGTTGCCGAGTCCAGTTACACTTCGCTTGGGCATGGTATTAAAAGCAAGTCCCATGCCATCAGTCAACAAAACAAATTATTTCAACAGCTTAACGGATATCCTGTTAATGGCGGATTAACAGTGAGCGATGATTTGTAAAAAAACCCGACGAAATGCTGCACCTGCACATAATTTGGTCGTAAAACAACACGTTATAACCATATGAAAATATTAATGTTTTGCGATCGGTCATTGCTCGTCGACCACAGCAGATTCGGCCATCCGGCCGTTTTTATCTTCAATTTACGTTTTGTCGGCGTTTGCCGACGCATGCCGCCCTGAGTTGTCAAATTATTCGACGCCAGTGGTGGCCTGCGCCCGCTCAAGGAGTCCAACCAGGCTGAAAAATCGGCCATTCCGGACGACTGCAACGATGGACAGGGTGTCCGCGGCATTGCCGAGCGGATCACCATTGACCAGTACCAGGTCTGCCATAGCCCCGGGCGTAATTCTGCCGATCTGATTGTCGAGTCCGAGGATCATGGCTGCGTTACTGCCTGTTGCCCGCAATACCTGGTCGCCACGCAGGCCTGCCGCGGCGAGCGCCCGGAGTTCGGCGTGCAATGCGAGGCCCGGCGGCAGACCATTTGGCTTGCTGCCCAGTACGATCGATGAGGCCACCGCCGCCAGCCCGGGAACGGACGAAAAACGCCGCCCTGGTAATGCGCGTTGCCCGAGTTCGCGCGCCTGCCGCGAACCAAGCAGTGAGGACATGCCCGGCGTCGCGGCATCCGCGAGACCGGAAATCAGGGTAACCGGATTCCGGCGGACGGCCACCTGCAGGTCCTGGTATTGGCCACCGACTGGCGAGCCTGACAGCGAGCCGGCGCCCGTGAGCAGGTCAGCGCCGATTCCCAGTCCGGTATTCCAGTTTTCCGCAAGCACCGGAACGCCACGGGCCTGCCAGTTTTGTACCGCTTCCCGCGTCGCGCGATCGTCAGCCTGTCCGGCCGCTACTTTGACAAAAAAATAGGGCCTCTCACCGGCTTCTTGTCTCGCGGTGCCGATATCGCCTGCTGCCAGTACCCTCGGCCCCGGGCTCCGCTCGCCTTCCCACAAATTTCCGTCGTGAGTTGGGTCGTCGGTCACGATCGTAGTGACACCATAGGCGAGCATGCGTGGGCCCGCTTGTTGCACGGGCCCGGCCGGCATGGCCGACCAGGTGTCGATAAAGCCGGGCAGGATCGTGACGTTGCCGAGATCCAGTACCGTTGCATCCTGCCAGTCCCGTCTTGCTTCAACGGCAGCAATTCGGCCGCCGTCGATCAGGACATCCATGTGATTGCGATAACGATTCCAGATGCCATCAAACAGCCTGGCACCGCGAATCACCAGGCGATCAGCCGGCGGATCGATGATTTCGAGTTCTCGCCTGGCAATGATGGTTTTTGGCCGTGTCTCCGGTTCTTTCACCGTGGCTCTGAAAGGTAGCCGCTTCGAACGCAGGTCGCCGAAGTCGCGTGTCTTGATGAAGCCATCTGCCGTGTACAGCATTTGCTGCCGGTTTCGCCAGCTGACCGGCGACGTAAAGAAATCCTCGCCCGCGACAAATTGCCGTAGCAGCGGCGGGTCCGAAAGAATGACCATGTTGAGCGACCATGTTTCGCCGTCCTGCCTGAGGATCGTCAGCAAACTTCCGTCGGGTCTCCAGGACGGTGACGACAATGGCTGATCCGAGACTAACAGGTCGACCTCTGCCTGGCCGTGCCGGCGCAGGACCAGCATGTATTGGTCATCGTTTTTCCTGATGTAGGCCAGGTGTCTGCCGTTGTTCGACCAAACGGGTTCCATCTCGTCGCCCGGATGACTGCTGATTCTCCAGCTCAATCCTGTCGGCAAGTCGGTTTCCCAGATATCGAGCCCGGTGTCGCCGCGTTGCGAGGAGAAAACGATACGTTCGCCATCCGGATGCCATGAGGCGTGTTGAACAAAAAAAGATTCATTGCCAATCCTGGATGCGGCGGATGATTCGACATCCAGTAGCCATAAGGACGCCGTGTCCAGTGAGCGTGCCTGGTAAAGGATCTTCGATCCATCCGGTGACCATCGGGGCTGGTGTGCCGGCAACAGGTCGTCCGTCATCATCCGTGCCTGCCCACCGCTTGCCGGCACTACCCAGATTTTTCCCAGGAGATCCATTACGACCCGGCCATCGCCCGGAAATACGTCCGCGCTGAAGTCGGCTCCCTGCGTGACGACAACGTCCGCACACGCTGACCTGATCAGCAACAGGGCGCAGAGCAAACCCGGTAATTGTTTAAGCGGCACAAGCCACCTGCAGATTCGTGAAATCGCCATCATTGACGTCGAAACTTAATTGCATCGGCTGGCAACAAACCTGGCAGTCCTCAACATATGACTGGCCGCCGCCACTAAGATCGAGCAATACGCTGATGCGTTCCCCACAGAACGGGCAACGTACCCTGCTTTCCACGATGGCGGAGTTCATGGGTAAGATCAGGGCTGCAATCGCACCCCGGTCCACGGGGTAACGGAAAACGTATGCTCGGAAGTGCGCACAATATCGCGTTGCCACCTGGCCCGGTCGTGAACGCGATTCTTGCCCTCTATCCAAAGCTCTATCGCTGTTGCCCACAATCGAAATCCACCCCAGTGCGCAGGTCGCGCGATTAGCGGAATATTGTCATCGGCGAGCGTCTGCGTGTCCGGGTCCAGTGTCAGTCCAAGGTCGGCGGCGCGCTGCCTGACTTGGCGGACCAGCGCATCGTGAGACGCAATGGTCTCACTCTGATCACTGCCCCAGGCGCCCAGTTGGCTGCCCCAGTCGCGGCTGGCGAAATAGGCGTCGCTTTCCTCTTCGGGCGAGCGCACGATCGTCCCCTCGATACGCACCTGCCGCCCCAGTGAGTCCCAGTGCATTAACGCGGCGGCTCTCGGGTTTGCAGTCCATTCCAGTGATTTCTGCGATCGATAGTTGGTATAGAAAACCAGGTATCCCGGATCTGGAACAAAATCCTTGCAAAGAACGACTCTGGATGATGGCTGTGAATCCGCTGCGACCGATGCGATCGTCATCGAGTTGGGATTACGCTGTACTTTTGCCGCCATCGCCTCTTTGAGCCATGCGTCGGCCCAGTGCATCGGGTCTGATGGCAGGTCGTCAGGCAGACGATCTGTCAACTTTGCGTCGCTCACGATGGTAATGTCCTGGAGAGGTGATGGTTTGGCCTGTGCGGTCGGCAGATTAGCAGACCCGATCGGTGCGATCATCCTTCGGCAATGAAAGTGCCGCCCTCGCGTCGCGGATCGGCTGCCACCGAGAAACCACTCTTATTGTCATACAGTGCAGCGACCACACCGCCAAAATACATGCCGATTTCCGGGTACCTCGTCACTGATATCCCGGTATCCGGTAAATCAAGGCCAGGTTCCACCGCGATATTCATATCGGAGCCGTCGATTTCGAGGTGCATTCGCGGATGTGCTACAGCGTCGCTGAGCGTGTGGCCGAGTTGAATGTAGTTGATCAGGAACTGGTGCAGTGCGGTTGTGATGCGATCTGCGCCCGGCGATCCTAACGTGAGTACTTGGTGCTCCGAACGCGCGGCGCTCGGCGCCATGTTCGATGGCAGCCGCCTTCCCGGTGGACCGGCCTCGAGGCCCTTACGGTTTAGTTCGAGTTCTCCGAGGCAGTTGTTCAGCCAGAGTCCCGTGCCCGAGGGCATCTCGCCCGAACCATAACCCGATGACGCGGTAATCGCGCAGGCAAGGCCGTTATCGTCGACCACCGACGTGTGCACCGTCGCAGCGGACGACCGCTTGGCAAGCAATGCACCGCTGCGCGCCAGGTCAAGCAGGCGCGCAGCATCCCGCGGCAGGTCGTCGCTCAGGTCCAGTTGGCGTTTCCGGTAAGTCAGGACCGCCTGCTGCACTCGCAACAATTGCCCCAATGCATCGTCATTCCATTGCACAACCGGATGCTTATCGAAAGCCAGCAACATGGCAGCCAACACTGTGCCGCCGACTGCGGGGGGAGGATTCGTGGCAATTTTCCAGTCGCCTACGCCGACGATCAGGGAATCGCGGACCAGCGGCGCGTAGCGCTGCAAGTCTTCCATCGTCAGGAAACCGCCGAGGTCCTGGATGTGATCTGCAATTGCTCGCGCGATTTCACCTTCGTAAAAAACCCGGCTGCCGCCTTCCGCGAGGGCGCTCAAGCTGTCGGCAAGGTGTGGAACAACGATGTTGCTGCGTACATCAAGCAAATCACCGCCCTCACCGTAAAGCGCGCCATGGCCGTCCTCGCTGCGGCCGAAAATGACGTCGCCCGAATATTCAAGGTAATAGTGGCAGGCGGCGGACAATGGAAAGCCATCTCTTGCTGCTCGAATAACCGGGCCCAGCAATTCGCGCCACTCAATCTGACCAAATTGCTGCGCTGCGAGGTGCAGGGCCGCCGGCGTTCCCGGTATGGCGACCGAGGCGGCACCCACCAGGGTTTCGACACCGCCGCCGTAGTCCATGTGGATGGATTCGGCGCCCGGACGGACCCCTGCGGGCAGGCCTGTGCCGGGAACTGCGACATTGCCGTCAATGGTGACCGGGTCGCCGCCGGGTGGCCAGACCGTGGCATAGGCGCCGCCGGCCAGTGCGCACACCCCGGGTTCGGTGTTGATTGAATACATGACGGCCGCAATGGCGCAGTCGACAGCATTACCGCCGAGTTCGCAGATTTCCGCGGCCGCGTCAGCCGCACCCTGCGAGGTTGTGGCGACGGCGACTTTGCTTGCCTGCATAGTTTTTAAAGGTGGTGGTCAGGACCGTTCCGCCCCTCTCCTGTGGATCAGAAATGTATGACCGAGCGGATGCTTTTGCCTTCGTGCATGAGGTCGAACGCGTTGTTGATGTCCTCGAGCGGCATCGTATGCGTGATGAACTCGTCCACCTTGATGTCGCCATCCATGTATTGCTCAACCATGCCCGGCAATTGTGAACGGCCTTTACAGCCGCCAAATGCCGTTCCCCGCCAGACGCGGCCCGTTACCAGTTGAAACGGCCGGGTGCAGATTTCCTGACCGGCGCCGGCAACGCCGATAATGACCGACTCACCCCAGCCTTTGTGACAACACTCGAGCGCCGCTCGCATCAGGCTGGTATTGCCAACGCATTCGAAGGAATAGTCCACGCCGCCATTGGTCAGGTCAATCAGCACCTCCTGGATCGGTTCCTCGTAATCTTCGGGATTCACGGTGTCGGTGGCGCCCATCTGCGTGGCGAGTTCGAATTTATCCGGATTGATATCGACTGCGATGATGCGACCGGCTTTCGCTATGGTTGCTCCCTGTATCGCGCTCAAGCCCACGCCGCCCAGGCCGAAGACGGCAACCGTTGCGCCAGGCTCTACCTTCGCTGTGTTCAGAACCGCGCCGATGCCGGTCGTGATGCCACAGCCAAGCAGGCAGACTTTTTCCAGTGGCGCCTTGTCACTGATCTTGGCAACCGCAATCTCCGGTAGCACCGTATATTCGCTGAATGTCGAGGTGCCCATGTAATGGAATATTTGCTTGCCACCTTTTGAAAACCGCGAAGTGCCGTCCGGCATCAGGCCCTGACCCTGGGTTACGCGTATTGCCTGACAAAGGTTGGTCTTGCCCGAGGTGCAAAAATCACATTCACCACACTCAGGTGTGTACAGCGGAATGACATGATCACCGACTTTGACACTTGAAACTCCGCTGCCGACTTCCTCGACGATTGCGCCCCCCTCATGACCGAGCACTGCCGGGAAAATGCCCTCCGGGTCTTCGCCAGAGAGTGTAAAGGCATCGGTATGGCACACGCCCGTGGCGACAATACGCAACATGACCTCGCCCTCTTGCGGCCCGTCGATATCGATGTCTTCGATTTCAAGAGGTTTGCCTGCCTCCCAGGCGACAGCAGCACGCGTTTTCATTTCCGGAATCCTT
>SMWE01000011.1 GCA_004357475.1 Gammaproteobacteria bacterium | reverse complement strand
TGCGCGCAGTTTCTCGGGTGACAAAGACCAGCTTGTACCGCTGATCAAGGGCGCATTAGTGCATAAGGGATTTTCCTTGCTTGATGTAATCAGTCCCTGCGTGACCTTCAATGACCACGAAGGATCGACCAAAAGCTACGCGTACACTCGAGAACATTACTATCACGTCATCGATGCCGATTTCATACCTCCGACCGAGGAAATCCGCACGGCCTATGAGGAAGGCGACACAATGCCGGTCCTGTTGCACGATGGCAGCAAAATTGTCTTCCGCAGGGTCGACAGGGAGTATGATCCAACCAGCCGGGCCGCAGCCTTTTCTTTCCTGCGTGACAGCGTTAACGCAGGAGAAATCATAACCGGACTCTTATATATAGACGAAGAAACCGGCGACATGCATGATCTTTCGGGGAGCGTCGAACAACCGTTGTCGCAAATTCCATACCAGGAACTGAATCCCGGCAACGACCAACTGGCGAAACTAATGGACCGGTATCGCTAGTAGGAGCGGCGTTTCGTACAGGGATGCGCAGGCAGCGACCCCCGCTGCGATCCAATTAGCATAAAAAAACAACGGTCCCCAGTATGAATAACGACAGAAGACGATTCCTGAAAACAAGCCTTCTTGGTGGCGCCGTGGTTGCTGCAGGATGTACGCCCGGGGGTGACACGCAACAGGAAATAGAACCCGAGCCATCCGCTCCACTGAAAATTCTGGTCCTGGGTGGTACCGGCTTCATAGGGCCGCACATGGTTCGGGAGGCACTGCGCCGCGGCCATGAAGTCAGCCTGTTTAATCGCGGCAGGACAAATAACGAGCTGTTTCCCGACCTGGAATTACTGGTCGGCGATCGTAACGGTGATCTGCAGGCGCTGGAGGGCGGTAAATGGGATGCCGTTGTCGACAATTCAGGTTACGTGCCGAGACAGGTGGAGGATTCGGCGCGGTTGCTCTCGTCAGCGGTGTCTCATTATCTCTATATTTCCACCATATCGGTTTACGGTTCATTTACTGCGCCGATCGACGAGGATACCGGGCTGGCCACAATGGAAGATGAGACCGTCGAGGAAGTCACCGGCGATACGTATGGGCCGATGAAGGCGCTCTGCGAGCAGCGGGTAGTGGCAGAGGTTGGCGCCGATCGAACGACCATTCTTCGTCCGACTTATATCTGCGGTCCGGGAGACCGAACTGACCGGTATACATACTGGCCGGTGCGCACGATGCGCGGCGGCGAAATGTTGTGGCCCGGAACGCCGGAAGACGATATTCAGATAATCGATGTCCGCGATCTTGCAAATTTCACGGTTGATTGCCTGGAGAAGAAAATCTTCGGAATATTCAATACAGTGACTCCGATGAGATCATTCAAGATGGGCGATTTGCTGGCAGATTCGCTGGCTGTTACTGACGCCGATATGACGCCAGTCTGGGTCGACAAGGATTTCGTCTCGGAGAACGAAGTCGCAGAGGGCGGTGGCCTGCCGATCTGGGAACATCCGGACGGAGAGTCTGCGGCACTTTCATATGTCGACGGAAGCCGCGCGGCGGCTGCCGGACTGAAGAATCGCCCGACCCGCGAAACAGCTCGCGATACGATCAGCTGGTGGAAGACCTTACCGGCAGATCGATCCGATAAGCTGCGAGCCGGTTTGGGCGCCGACAAGGAAGCGGACTTGCTTCGGCGCTGGCACCAGCAGAACGCGTAGCCGCGAATGATTTTGGGGAAGCCCCCATGCGCGGGCGTGTACGAAATTTTGAGCCAATTAGTGGTCAGGATTGGTGGAAATCCGCCCAGCCGCAGGCGTTATATCGTAACTATTTGATTGTTAATGCAATTACCGATTGAAAAAAGATCGGCATCACCGCATCCAAGACCTGATCGAGGCGCATCTGAATGATGAAAAGCAGCTAAGCTGTATAGACAAAATTTGGAGTTAGTAATGGAAGAGGAATTATTTATACCCATCGTGATGTTCATTTGCGTCGCGGTCGTTTTCAGTCTCTGGTTTTTCTTCAGATACAAGTCACGGTTAGCAATCCAGCAGACGTTCCGGCTGGCGCTGGAGAAAGGCAGCGAGCTGAGCCCGGAATTTATCAGGCAGCTTGGTGAGCCCGAGCCCAGCAAAGACAAGGACCTGAGACGGGGCTTGATCTGGGTGGCGCTTGGATTGGCGCTGGCGGTATTGGGCGTCGCGATTGGCGAACCGGACGCAACCGGGCCACTCCTGGGCGGCGCTGCGTTCCCGGCTTTAGTCGGTGCAGCCTACTTGATTATGTGGCGATATGGGGCGCGGAAAGAATAATCGAGATCAGTGAAAACTCGGGGGCACCAGGGATCGGCGATCATGAACTGGTCGCACAGGTGTTGGCGCAACAGGACTCGGCCGCATTCGGCGAGCTGGTCCGGCGCCATCAGTCCCAGGTGCGGAATTTCCTGCGCAAGCTCACGCGTGATCCTGTTCTGGCCGATGATCTTGCGCAGGATGCATTCCTGCATGCCTGGGACAAGCTACACACCTACCGCGGACATGGAACATTCATTGGGTGGTTGCTGAAAGTTGCTTACACGACTTTCCTGCAATCGAAAAGAAAGTCATCTCGATACCGCGAAATACTTGAGGAAATGGGACACGACGCAGAGGCGCACGGTGGCCAGCAAATGCAGCAACCAGAGGACATTTCAAACCTCGATAAATTCCTTGCAGTCTTGACGGAGGAAGAACGAGCGGTGATGATTCTCTCTTATGCCTGCGGGTTGTCGCACAGGGAAATCGGCGACGCCGCGAACATGCCGATTGGAACCGTCAAGTCGATTATCTTTCGCGGCAAGGAAAAAATCAGAGAAAGTTTTGGCATCGAAGATCATAAATATGGCTGAACGACTAAAGGATGATGCAGACCTGAAGCTCGAGGCGTTGTTCAGGTCCGAGCCTGTGCGGGATGATGGATTTTCTGCCAGGGTATTGGTGCGTGTCCGGCGACAGATGTGGGTGCGGCGCTTGTCTTTGCCAATAGCGATTGCAATTGGTGCCGTATTCGCTGTGAAGCCGCTTGCTCAGCTCGCAGACTCTCTTCCGAAGATTGTGGGCATCGTTCCGCAGGGTTTGGTGAACATCATTGATTTTCCACTGGAAGGGATGTTGCAGGGAACCATTATTGTTCCTGGCATCATGTTGCTCGCCGCAATGTTGATGATCGGGCGAATGCTGGAAGAATAAGGCGCGCTCGCTGAGAGCGGATGACAATCTCGCGACGGCTGCGAGCAAGACCAGTGCGAGTACGGGCAAGTCCATACCGGTCAAGTTACCCTTAATATGATCTGGTGATCCATAAATGGACCCTGGTCATTGTTTCGATCACGCTGCTCGTATACATTGCAACGATGAACTTGCGTCATCAGGTCGAAGAATTGTTGCCGAACTGGGAGCGGTGGTATCCGAGTTTGTTCGACGCAGCAAGTGATCTCGGCCTGATCAGGGCAGAAGTCTGCGATCCCGGCACCCTGCTCCTCACCCGACGCCATGCGAAAATCCGCCAACGCGCAGAAGAGGCGCATCGCGAAAAATGGGGTGGGTAGGTGCAGGAATACCGGGGTAAAAACCATTGACGTTTGACCTGGAAACTATCCGCGCCCAGTTTCCCTCGCTTTCGATCATCGACGGCGAATCGCCGCGGATCTATTTTGACAATCCCGGCGGTACCCAGGTGTCACAGATGGTCGTCGAGAGAATGAGCGACTGCCTGGTCCAGTCAAACGCAAACATTCAGGGATACTTTCGTACCTCGCAAATGGTCGATGCGATCATTGAGGGCGCGCACGAGGCGATGGCCGACCTTCTCAATGCGCAGTCAGGCGATGAGATTGTGTTCGGACAGAACATGACGACGTTGACGCTGCACATCTCGAGATCGATCGGACGTTGCTTTAAACCGGGTGACGAAATCATCCTCTCTTGCATGGATCACGATGCAAACGTCGCGCCCTGGCTGCTGCTGGCCCGGGACCTTGGCCTTGAGGTCCGATGGATGCCGTTCAATACTGAGACCTTCGAGTTTGATCTCGACGAGCTCGATGCCCTCCTGACGGCCAGGACGAAACTGGTTTGTGTTGCTGGCGCCAGTAATCTGACAGGCACGATCAATGACATAAAAGCGATCAGCGCAATGGCGCACGATGCCGGGGCGTGGACCTACATCGATGCCGTGCAGTCGGTGCCTCATGTAGCCACCGACGTGCAGGACCTTGGCTGCGATTTCCTCGTTTGCTCCGCGTACAAATTCTTCGGGCCGCATCAGGGCACGCTTTGGGGCAGGCGTGAACTGCTGGAATTGCTCGAGCCGTACAAGGTACGGCCCGCGTCAGAAAAGATACCGGCCTGCTTTGAAACCGGCACTCAGAATCATGAAGGCATGGCCGGCACCACTGCAGCAGTCGACTATTTCGCCTGGATCGGTGAGTCGATGGCCACCCAGTATCAGGAGCAGCACAGCCACCTCGAAGGCCGGCGCAAATACGTGCATGCGGCCATGGATTGCCTGTTCGCGTATGAGCGGGATATTGCGGCACACCTTATTAACGGTTTGCAGCAATTGCCCGGCGTGCGAATTCTGGGCATTACAGCGGCCGATGCGATGCACCGCCGGGTGCCAACCGTGTCATTTACCGTCGATGGCGTCGCATCTGACTCAATTGCGAGAGCATTGGCGGCGCAGAACATATTTGTCTGGAGCGGCCACTACTACGCGATTGAAGTCGCGAAATCGCTGGGCATCTACGATTCAGGCGCAGTCCGCATCGGACCGGTGCATTACAATTCGGTCGCTGAAATCGACCAGCTCCTTAACGCACTGGACAGCATCCTGCGGCGTGCAAACGTAGCGTAATGTCAAACTGCCGCCGGCAGTCACAGCGCCCGATACTATCTTCGAGTGGCCCGGCAATTGCTGCGGCATCTACTATAC
The DNA here is from genome assembly GCA_004357475.1 of Gammaproteobacteria bacterium. Classification (GTDB taxonomy): domain Bacteria; phylum Pseudomonadota; class Gammaproteobacteria; order Steroidobacterales; family Woeseiaceae; genus SZUA-117. The sequence goes on along the minus strand of SMWE01000011.1, from coordinate 5,925 downwards.
TGCCATTATGGCGCCGTCGCAGGCGCACTATTATTTCCAAAACAGTTAATAATAACCAGGAGTAAGACCATGAAAAGGATACTGATCTCGACTATTTTCACATGCCTCATATTCTTTGCGGGTTCGGGGGCCGTTTGAGCACAGGATGACGGCATGCTGGTTATTCCGGTTGAGTTGTTTACCTGCACTTACAACGACCGACAAGACCCGGATGATCTGGACGATGTAATTGATAAATGGAACGCCTGGGCGGATCGGAATGGAACGGACGACTATGCGGCATGGACGCTGACGCCCTACTATTTCGGTCCCGACCAGGAATTCGACATGATCTGGTTGGGCGCAGGTAAAAATGCCGTTGCGTTGGGCGAGGTACAGGACGCTTATCTGGCGGACGAATCCGGGCTCGCGGGAGATTTCGAAGAGGTGATCAGTTGCAATGCACACAATAATTTCGCTTCGGTCAATTACAAGGCCCCACCCGAGGGAGAAACGCCTGCAAACTCCGTACTGACCTTTTCTGATTGCACGTATAAAGAAGGTGCATCGTTCTCGGCGGTGAGCGGGGCGATGGCCGAGTGGTCGCAATACCTGAGTGACCAAGGCTCTACCACTGGAATCTGGCACTGGTATCCGGTATATGGCGGTGGCGGTGAAGAGTTCGACTTTAAGTGGCTGCAGGCCTATGAAAACCTTGCCGACCTCGGCGCCGACTACGACAGATACGGTACTGGTGGCGGATTCGCAACCAGGGGCAGGTTGCTAGGCCACTTGATTGACTGCGACTCATCACGTGCTTATCTCGCGGAAAGTCGCAGGTACGTGCAACTCCGATAGTCACATCAGGAAACACAAGAAGGCTGAAAGGCTGAAAGGCGGTAAGCAAAAGCTTACCGCCTTTTTGTCCAGTCCGTCTGACCGCCGTGGGGCGGCACTTCGCGGACCGGAAAAATAGGCAGCGGAGCACCCTCTTTTTCGTTATCCTGCACCGCACACAGTGACAAATCGATCTCAGCCAACCGATACACCGGTCAATCGGCCGGTAGAAACCTATCAGATCGTCGGACGTATTCTCGGCCCGGCGATTTTTGTCGTCATGTTGCTGATGGATCAGTGGCAGGGCGTGATGTCGACCGAGGCCTGGCGGACCGCGGCGGTCGGTCTCTGGATGGCAGTCTGGTGGGCAACTGAAGCGATTCCGGTTCCCGTAACTGCGTTTCTGCCGATTGTGGCTTTCGCACCGCTCGGCATCTCGAGCATCAGGGACGCGGCAGCGCCTTATGCCAACCCTACCATCTACCTGTTCCTTGGCGGATTTATGATGGCGTTGGCACTCGAACGCTGGAATCTGCACCGGCGTATCGCATTGGCCGTTATTGATAATGTTGGCACTGACGGTCGGCGACTGATCGGTGGATTCATGCTGGTGTGTGCACTCTTGAGTATGTGGATGACCAATACAGCCACGACCATGATGCTGCTGCCTATCGTGCTTTCGGTTTCTGTGGTCATGCGCGACAACGTACCGGATCTGACCGAGAAGGCTCGCAAGGATTTTCAGATTGCGATGCTGTTAGGGCTTGCCTATGCCGCCAGCATCGGTGGACTGGCCACGTTGATAGGCACCCCTCCGAACGCTCTCTTGATGGGCTTCATGGCCGAGAACTACGATATCGAAATCAGTTTCGCGCGATGGATGCTGGTTGGCATCCCGGTCAGCTTAACGATGTTGCCTATTGCATGGCTCTTGCTGACGCGATTTTTATTTCCTTGTGACATTCCCGCGAACGAGGCGGTAAAAAATCATCTGCATGATCTCCGCGAGGAACTTGGCGCAATGAGCACTGCGGAGCGTCGCATCGCCATTATATTTGCATGCGTCATTATGTCGTGGATGCTACGGCTGCCAATCACCGGTTGGCTCGGCATCAGCGGCATATCCGATGCCGGTATTGTGATGACAGCGGCGATGCTCTTGTTCATGCTGCCTAGCGGCGACTCCAAACAGCCGCGGCTCATGACGTGGGAGGATGTAACTCGTCTCCCGTGGGGCGTATTGATCCTGTTCGGTGGTGGCCTAAGCCTCGCAGCTGCAGTTTCCGACAGCGGCCTCGCGTTGTGGCTCGGCCAGCAGCTGGCACCACTCAATGCATGGGGCACCGCGGTGCTGGTGGTGGCGTCGGTCGCGATGGTCATTTTCCTGACCGAGCTAACCAGCAACCTGGCAACCACGGCAACTTTACTACCGGTAATGGGCGCAATCGCCATTCAGGCAGGTGTGCCGCCCATTATGCTTACTGTGCCAATCACCATCGCGGCGAGTTGCGCGTTCATGTTGCCGGTGGCAACACCGCCAAACGCCATCGTATTTGCGACGGGAGCAATTAGTATCCCGCAGATGGTGCGGGCCGGCGTGTTTCTCAATATCATCGGCATCGTCATCGTATCGATTGCGGCGTTGATCCTGGCGCCCGTATTGCTGCAGTGAAACTATCCAGAAATTTCTATCTTCGCGATGATGTCGTCGCGATAAGCCGCAACCTGCTGGGAAAAGTTCTGTGTACGCGATTAAGTGGCGCGCTGACCAAAGCAATCATAGTCGAAACTGAAGCCTATGCAGGCGTGACCGACAGGGCGAGCCACGCTTATGGTGGTCGCAGAACAAAGCGCACCGAGCCGATGTATGGCCAGGGTGGTACCGCCTATGTATATTTATGTTATGGCATACATCACATGTTCAATGTCGTAACGAACGCAGAGGAGACGCCGCACGCGGTTCTGATTCGCGCGGGCGAGCCGTTGTCGGGCACTGATCTCATGCTGCAGCGTCGCGGCAAAACGAAACTCGACAAAACGCTGCTCAATGGGCCGGGTTCGCTTGCGAAGGCACTGGGTATAACCACCGAGCATTCCAGACTAAGCCTGATGAATGGTCAGATCTGGATCGAGGATCATGGCACTGACGTCGAGGACAACTCAGTGGCCACCGGCCCACGAGTCGGCGTGGACTACGCCGCCGAGGATGCATTGCGGCCGTACCGCTTCAGGATCAGTTCCTGATGGTTCCTCAGGTGACGGATAGCAAGCCATACATCAGGCAGCGGCGAGTCACCGACAACGTGTCGCTCTACTTTTACGAATCAATGGACTAGTCTTCACAGATGACCGGCAACAACACTACCCGGCGGGACTTCCTTGCATTGATGTCGGCGCTGGGCCTCACCGGCGCGGACTTGGCAGAATCGTTCGCCCAGGAACAAATGCCCAGCCGCGAGATTCCCGGGACCAATGAGTGGCTCCCCATTATCGGACTTGGTTCGAGCAAGCCGGTATCGCAGATCGCGGACAGAGGTACGGAGCCGATCGCCGCGGTGCTTCGCGCACTCGTGGCGAGCGGCGGCAGTGTCGTGGATACCTGGCCGAGAAATCCGGCAAACGATGAAGCGTTCGGCCGGATAATCAACGAGCCGGACTTACGTGAGTCGCTATTCGTTGCCAGCAAGATCGACAAGGTTGGCAAGGACGCGGGCCTCCGGCAGTTTCGCCAGACGCAGCGCCTGTATCAGCGAGAGACTCTGGATCTGGTGCAGATCTTCAGTCTTACCGACCTGGATACCCAGTGGCGTAATCTGAAGGACTGGAAAGCATCGGGAAAGACGCGTTACATTGGCGCGACGGTGGCGAATGCCAGTCTCTACGAGCAACTCGAAAGTTTCCTGCGGCGGGAAAGGCCGGACTTCGTGCAGATCAATTACTCGATCACCGAGCGTGGCGCAGAAGAACGCATGCTGCCTCTGTGCCAGGACCTTGGTGTCGCTGTGATCATCAACCGGCCGTTCATGAATGGTGACTATTTCCAACGCCTTGGGCAGCGACGCGTACCCGGGTGGGCTGCCGACTTTGATTGCGAGAGCTGGGCGCAATTTTCGTTGAAGTACATACTGCCTCAGCCGGCTATTACCTGCGTCCTCACCGAGACCAGCAACCCCGCACACATGGTGGAAAATTCTCGGGCAGCTTTTGGACGCATGCCCGACGATAGCGAAAGGAATCGGATGAAGGCTGTTATCGATCAAGCGTGATCGTTACCCACGGTCGGTGCTTTTTCACGATCTTGCTCCCTGCCGCAAATAAGTAGCGGCTTCAGCCGCGACCCTCGAACGGATTTAGAATCTCTACCGTGTCAAATGTCTGTCCGTGATTAAAATCTTCGGAGTAGATCACTGAAGCGCCACCTTTCTGGGCTGCTACCACAATCAACGCATCCCAGAACGAGAGTTGGTAGCGCTGCTCCGCGTCGATTGCATCGAGGATTGCCGAGCCATCATTGATAATCGGGTCCCACGACAGATAGTCGGCCACCAATGCCCTGGCCTCGCCGATCGAGATTGGTCTGCGTGCTTTTCGCCGAACGTTGACATAGAACTCCTGCACGACTTGAGTGCTCAGGATTCCGTTGCCTGCCATCCAGAGATTCTTAATCAGCTCCAACGCCCGCTCGTGCTTTACGCCGGCGCTGTGGTCATAGGCGTAAACGAGAATGTTGGTGTCAACGAAGGACTTCACGTTCGTGCAATTCGTCGCGACTGGCTGGCCGTTTCCACCCCAGGTCGTAACCGTGATTCAATCGACGCAAGGCCCGCCGCTTTGCCGCCGCGTAAGCCTGATCTCCTCCAACCAGCATTTCCAGTTGTTCCGCCACAAGACGACTAAGTGACGTTCCGCGGCGCGCTGCAAGGACTCTGGCCTCCCGGGCCAGTTCCGCATCAACCTTGATCGTAATATTGGTCGCTTTCATGATTATCCAAAAAAGCACAGAAACTGTGCTACACAGTATACGTGCACCAGTCAAAAACCACAATACGCCATGTCACCGATATCAATCAAACATTGTAAATTAATGAATTGGTCAAAAATGAACCAGAAAGGACATTCCAGAATCAGCCACAACCCCGTTAATCCAGCGCCCATAGTTTGTAAAAGGCCAATTGAGCAGGCAATTGAGGGCAATTGAGGAGGCAATTGAGGGCACCCACAATTTGCGGTTGCTGATTTCTGCATCACATTCCCAGAGTTAGAATTATGAGAAGGATGGATGTCCCAAAATCGCTGATATCGTCAGAAGCGATTTGTTACCGCATGAGCCCGCCCCAGCGGCCAAAGAGAAAAACCCCGATAAATTGTATCGCTCGCTGGGGCGAGTATTTACAATCTAACAACCAGACAATAAAAACAAAGCGCCCGTAGCTCAGATGGATAGAGTACCTGGCTTCGAATAATGTGCTCTGTGTCAGAAAGACGTTTATAGTTAGGAAGTTACCGACGACCCGTGTCCAATAAATACGAGGTTGTCCAATAAAATCAAATAATGCGCCCGTAGCTCAGCTGGATAGAGTACCTGGCTTCGAACCAGGTGGTCGGGAGTTCGAATCTCTCCGGGCGCGCCATTAAATCAACAAGTTATCGGCCCGTCCTAGGCCGCTGATTTTTCGTGTAGGCACTATGTAGGCGGCAAATACCCCAAGTTGCCGCCCCCTTTCGTCCGGATCCTACACGTTTCCTACATGAATCGATTGACGTGTTTTGCGCAACAATATTTCAACCATACTGGGCATTGAATTCGAAAGCCGATGTCCGCTTTGCGCCCGGAAGCGGTCGTTAGGCTAATATTGGTCGTAATGACCGCTAACGACCCAAAGCAGACATTGGTGACCGGCTACCAATCTGCCATGCAGCTACTATACTTAGGTCACTAACAACACCGATAATGCCAAACCCGCCGAAAGACGGGGACGGAAAGCCACGGGTCCTCGCTCTCTCCGCGACGCCTCCCACGACGCCACGAAGGTCCCAAGACCGCCGAGCTGCCGAAGTTATAGATGTTGGCGACCAAGAGATCACGAGCACCCGACCTGGGAGGTGAAT
>SMWE01000189.1 GCA_004357475.1 Gammaproteobacteria bacterium | reverse complement strand
GGCTTCCAGGCAATCCCGTCGATCCCAAACCCTCGCCGTGCACGATTCCGGCACGACCACCAGGTCAGCGCCGGCAGCGCGGGCAAGGCCTGCCGCAAGCGCCTCTGCAACAGCTCGGAACCATGCCACTCCTCGGGTTCTTGGCCAGGGTCCAACCCCGCCGCCATGGCCACCAGCTCGCGATTTTCGAGCGCACCGCCGGCCGGCTGGCTGGACCCGCCAGCAAAGAGGTAATAGCGATAATTCTGTCGTTGTACTTCGGCCCAGCTCTCTGCGGGGAGCTGCATGCCGAGCAGCACACTCTCGGGTACGATAAACAAGCTGCGCGGCAACGACTCGACGACATCGGGTTGCAGAGTGTAGAAACGAACCTGTCGCTGATCACCTTTAACAGGGTCCAGCAGAACCAGGGTCGGCGGCCCACCGGCAAGCTCACCGTCGAGGACCTTTTGCAGGTCACGCCTCTGTAGTGCGGGATAACTCTTGCTGCGCTCGCTGTAGTGCTCGCGCCCCAGGATCACAACCAGCGGATAATGATCGCCTGGCGATCGCGCGAGATTGATACTCGCGGACGTGTGCCAGGTGACGTGCCGCAGGAAACGATCCGTGACCGCTTTTACCACGCGACTCATTATTGCTTGTGTCTTCAATGGCATCACTTTGGAATCCGCCTGGCTAAACGCTCACGACTCCAAAGAGTCAGTGGCTGCGCCTCGTAAGGCTCGATGCCCACAATGAGGTCACGGCGCAGCGCGACCCCGAGGTATTCACCATTCATCCGAATACCAATGCCCGGGCCGGTGAATGGCAGCACAACCTCATCGGCACCGATGCGGGCTAATTGCCACAGCCGTCGCTCGTCAAGTTCGCCGTTTCGTCGCGCTTCAAGTACAGCCTGCAGTGTCGACTCCGACATACGCATGCGCAGCAACGCCGCCGGCGCGGTCAATGGGTTGAAGCTGGGATTGGGATATAGCGTCATCAACTCTGCAAGTTGTCCATACAAGTTTTCGTCCATTCCCGGCAAAAACCACAGCTCGCCAAAATACTGCACCGGGTCTCCACTTTCGCCGCGCATCATAGCATCGTCGGGCCGCCCGCCACCTGCCATCCTGACCCCGATCCAGTTCGCAAGTTGCCGCGCCAACTCGCGGGCCAATGCCGGCCCGAGCTTGAGCACCTTCAACAAGTCTTCGAACTGAGCCACACCCAGGAAGGGAAACCGCATGAGGCCGGACTGATCCTGCAAGGTGACTTGCAGCCCGTCGACAAAAAACGGTTCACCGTGAAAATTCCAGCTCGACGCATACGGATTGGCGCTCCCGGACGAAGGCAACAGCGGCTCTGTCAGCAGTGTATAAATCAATGCAACTTCCCGGGAATGCAGGTACAACGCAGCTTCACTCCTGTCCTGCAACTGTTGCGCGCGTTTTACCTGATCTGCGGCCGTCAGCGACAGCTGCATGACCAGCAGGATAATAATGGTTGTGACCAGCAGCACCTGCACCAATGCCACGCCCCGTTGCCGGCGCATTATTCCGGCTCCGCATAAGCTTGTATCAAAGCATCGGCGCGTACCGGGATATCGAAGACCGCCGCATCGCCACCCAGATTCAGCTCGATTTTCTCGGGATGAAATTGCCGCTGTAAACCGTCGAATTCATCGAACCACGAACGCCGGACGTTCAGCGCCTCTCCGAACGACATACGAGTTTGCAGATCGGCCCAGCCAAAATATCGAAATTTAAGGTGCGGCACGTTACGTGCGATGATCAGGCGATGGCGAAAATCCATACGCTGATCCGCTCGCGCCAGCAGGTTGCCCGCGAACGGCGCCTCCTCGTACACGAGCCGCCATGCGCCGCTGTCATCGGCTTCCCTGAACACCCGAATCAGGGCGGGCTCCCCGACGTCGAAGATCGGACTCATCGTCACTGCGGTCAGCCCTTCTTCGCGACCCAGAAAATAGAAACCAAGCACACCGTTGTCGTCCCTGACGATGTAGGGCAGCGTATCCTCCAATGCACTCGCCAGCCAGTCAAGACGCTGGTATTGCGCCTGCGCCTCATCGAATCGCCCCAGGTGCCCATCCCACTGACGCATGAACAACGAATAGGCGTACGTCGAAATTCCGATCACCATCGACAACACGGTGATGGCTACCAGCATTTCCAGCAGGCTGAAGCCTTTTAGAGACCGAGGGGTTGCCATGCTAATTCCTGGTAGATGAAGCGACTCGTCTCACCCTCTCGCTCGAGTTCCAGTTCGACATCGTACAATCCAAACCTCGGGGAGTACTCAACGACGGCTGCTGCATCAACATCAAACCGGGTTGGCGGCGCGGCTGATCGGACCAGCGTTGCGTTGTAGCGATACTCGACTCCGAACATCCTGCCTGCGCCGCTTTGCTCAGACGGTAATTTATCGTTACTTTCTTCGCGCAGGTTGCTGCGAATCGTCGGCGTGATAAAGGGCAGTGGCGCCAGTAACTCGGTGGTCCGCGACGCGCGCTCGCTGGCATGCATTGCTGTTCTTAGCGACAGCGTCGCCGTGGCCAGCACCGTAAACATAATGACGGCCGCGACCAGCACCTCTATAAGAGTGAAGCCGCGTTGGCCGTGCAGGCTCACTCGCGGATCTCCGGCTGAATCTCGAGACTGCGGCGCCGGTCACGTTGCAGCAGCTCGATGGTCGCTCGATCCGCGATTCCGTTCGGATTGATTGTGATCGTTTGCTGCGGCTCAAAAAAAAGTTGCTCGAACTCGATGCTGCCTTGCTTGCCGCTCAGGAATTTCCAGGCGAGCTGATGCCCGGCAGCATCGACGGTCACGAAGTCACCGCGCAGATAGGCATCCACCGACAATCGGCCTATCGTCCGGTCGAGGACCATCCACTCCGATTGCGCACGGGCCTTCTCGACCTGCGTGATGCCCAGCGGCGCGATGAGAGCGGCCAGGACCGAGACCAGCACGACGACCAACAGTATTTCGACGAGCGTAAATCCGCCTATCCTTGCCAGCCTCAAAGTGCCGCTCCCGTAATGGCGGTGATACTCAGCATGATCACGACCACCACCGCACCCACCATGATTCCCATGAACAGAATCAGTGCCGGCTCAAGCAGCGCGGTAAATCGCTGTGTCCAGTCGGCGAAGCCCTGCCTGCTGCGTTTGGCGATTTCTACAAACACGGGTGCCAGCGCCCCGCTTTCCTCGCCCACCTCCAGCAAAGAGGTGTAGAAGTCGGGAAATAGCCGCGTCTGGCTCAATACCGTCGAAATACTTTGACCTTGCCGTAACTTCATCAGCGCAACCGCCAGCTCACGTTTGATCGGTGCGCTTTTGACCGAGCTGCTGGCCAGCTGTAATGCACGGTCCACCGGCACACCGGCTTCCAGCATCATGGCCATGCCGCCGGTCAGACGGATGCGCTCCACCATGGCGATACCGGAGCCCAGACCCGGGGCGTTCGCCGCGAATTCATGCCAGGCCGATTGCAATGCCGGCCAGCGCGGCAAATAGGATGCGACCACGGCCAGCGCGACCAGGAAGCCGCCGAGAATGAGTTGATAGCTCTGCATGAAATCGCTGGCACCCATGAGCGCTTTTGTATACCAGGGCAGGTCGGGATAATCCGCAAAAAGACTGGCAAGGTTCGGCACGACGAAATTGAAAATAAACAATAGCGAGATGACACAAACGACGAGGATGACCAGCGGATAGGTAATTGCGGTGATCACCTTGCGCCGCAAGTCGCGTCTGAAACCAAGGTCGTCCGCCAGACGTCTGAAAACGGTCGCCAAGCGCCCGCTGGCTTCGCCCAACGCCAACAGATTAACGTACAACGGGTCGAACACTTCCGGCCACTCAGCCGCAGCCACCGATAGTTGCTTGCCCTGCTTCAACGATTGCAACAAGCCATCCAGCAAGCGGCGCATCGCAATGCTGCTGGCACTGCGCTGAAGAATTTCGAGCCCGCGATCAATGCGCACACCGTTTTCCAGCAGCAACGCAAGTTCGGCAGTGATTATTTCAAGTTGCGCGAGTTCTACGCGGGGCTGTCTCAGGCCAAGTGACTCACGCCAGTCCGCCCTCTCAACAGCCGGGCGGATCTCGCTGACCAGGATGTCACGTTCGCGCAGTTCGGCTCGTGCCTGTGACAGGCTCGCCGCATCCACCGTACCATCGACGCCGCTGCCCGCAGCGTCAAATCCTTTGTAATGAAATCGCTCCTGCACTCAGCCCGCCACCCGCAGCACTTCTTCGACCGTGGTTTCTCCCGAGAGGGCTTTGAGGAAACCATCCTCCAGCAAAGACCGCCCGCCTATCGATCGTCTGTATTCGCGTGCTGCAGCGATAAAACCCTCGCCTTTGTCCATCGCCGCTATGGCGTCGTCGCAACGCAAGTATTCAATGATCGCCAGTCGACCGCGGAAGCCGGTTTGGCCACACTCATCACAGCCTGCGCTTTGCCGCAGTTCCGGCTTGCTCAGTTCGGAATTCTTCGCCAGCGCCTGCATTTTGTAACGCTCAATCAAGCGGTCCGATTCCGGATGCACCACGGAACATTCACACAATCGTCGCACCAGGCGTTGAGCGACGATCGAGCGCAGCGCCGCGTTGAGCAAGTATTCTTCTACGCCCAGATCGAGCAATCGCGTAAACGCACTGGGCGCATCGTTGGTATGCACGGTTGAAAAAACCAGGTGGCCCGTCAACGCCGATTGCATAGCCACCGATGCGGTCTCCTGATCGCGAATCTCGCCCACCATGAGAATGTCCGGGTCCTGGCGCACGATACTGCGTAAGCCACGCGCGAAGTCGAAGCCAATTTCCGGCTGCACCTGGACCTGATTGATACCGGCCAGCTGATACTCAACCGGATCTTCGAGTGTGATGATTTTGACTTCAGGACTGTTGATGTGGCTCAGGAAGGTGTACAGGCTGGTGGTCTTGCCCGACCCGGTTGGCCCGGTCATCAATATCACACCGGACGTCACCGCGAGATCTTCGAGGATGCTCGCTTCAATGTCCGGCGCGAGTCCGAGCAGGCTCATGTCGTAAATCAAGGCATCCTTGCGCAGGAATCGTAAAACGGCACTCTCACCGCCATCGCGCAGCGGCAAAGCCGACACGCGGATGTCGACTTCCTCACCGCCAATACGTAATTCGATCTTGCCGTCCTGCGGGCGTCTGCGCTCGGCGATATCCATCGCCGCCAATATCTTGAGTCTTGTAATGACGGGTAACACCATCGCCGCCGGAATACTGTCGGCGTCATGGAGCACGCCGTCGATGCGGAAACGTACCCGGGCACGTCCCGAGTGCGGCTCGATATGCATGTCCGATGCACCGCGGCGCAAAGCTTTTGCGATTAGCGAATTCAGCAAATTGACCGTTGGCGCCTCTAACGCCAACTCACGCAGCCGGTCCTCCTCCACCAGCGTCAAACCATCGACTTGTGCTGCAGCCGTCGCGACGCCAAATCGCGATTTCAGTGTGTCGAAGTCGTCCGGAGTGAGTAATCGCAATCCGGGTTGCGGGGCATGCTCGGCGAGCCAGGCGTTGACCTCCAGGTCAAACGGAGCGCAACTGGCAAATACCCAGGCTTCTTCATTCTGTTCCCAGGGCAACCAGCCATGCTCCAGCAGAAATTCCATTGGCAGCGCATCGCTGCCTTCCGGTACCTGCCAGTCTCGCCAGTCCGCTGCGGACAGCACCGGGACGCCGAACCACTTGGAATAAATGGCTGGCAGATCCTCGGATGGCAAGCTGCCCATGTTGACCAGTATCTGGTCGAGCCGCCCGCCGTGCCGGGTCTGGTATAAACGCGCCTTGTCGATATCACCTTGCGGCACACCATGCTCTGAAAAAACGTCCAGCATCCCGCTCACTGGAAGACGATGTCCGCTTCGTCATCCTCTCCGCCCGGAAGGCCGCCTACCCCATAAGAAGACAGGCCGTAGGGCGTCTCGCCGCCACTCGCCAGCGAATAAACGTAGGGATTGCCCCACGGGTCAGCAGGAATGTCTCTGGGCATGTACGGGCCGTCCCAGCCGGGGCGATCGCTGCGCCGCAGTTCCTGCAGATTTTCCGGATACGTACCGATGTCCAGCCGATAGGTATCGAGCGCCGTTGAAATCATCTGCATCTGTGCCATCGTGGTTTTACGCTGCGATGAGGACACCTTGGAGAACAGGGTCGGGGCCACGAGTGAAATCAGCAAGCCCATGATGACGATAACAATCAATATCTCAATCAGCGTGAAGCCGCCGGTCTGACGCCGGTCAATACCCTGAACTGCCATTGATTTCATTCCCGATTCCACGGCAAAAATGGCCGATTAGTATAACTCATGTCGCCGATCCCTGTGGCCGATCAGGGGCCGTCAGGAATCGGTCCCCGCTCGACCGGAATGACCGACCAACACGATGAAAATGCCCAGTAAACCACCCAGCATCGTGCCGATGATCGTGGTCAATGCTCGCTTTGGGCGCACTCGCTGTTTGGGTGCTACCGCTGGATCCACAATCTTGAAAGCGAATTCCTCGTTACCCTTGGCCAGCATCAGCTTCGGCAGTTCGCTCTCCAGCAACCGTCCGATAGACTCTTGCAGTGTGGCCAGCGTAGTCTTTGCCATCTCCGACTGCAGGTAAGCAACGTTGGTCTGTGCCTCCTGCAATGCGCCTTCTCGCAGTCGATCGTTGAGACGACGAACGAGGATGCCGGCCCATTCAGCGGCAACACCAGGATCGGTCCACTCGATCGCGAGCGTCACCAGACCGGTGGTACGTTCCTCGCTGACCTTGAGAATGTTCTCGCGGAAAAACTTCACGCCGTCCCGAATATCCGGTGCCTCGGCAGGATCGTTCTCCCGCCAACGTCCTTCTTCCGCATCCCAGTCTTCCACAAAAAAGACCGGCATCAAATTGAGTTGCTCAATAAAGTCCCGGGCGAATTTTCGCGACTGCAACACGGCCAGCGCCTCGACGACGCCCCGCCCGCCCGTGCTTACGCCGGCCAGTGCCGCCAGACCGCCGAGCTGACCGCCGATCATCGGTGCTGACTGTTCCGTCGCCGGCACCAGCAGCACCTCGGCACGAAAGATCTCCTTCGCCAGCAGTGCGTAAGTGACCGAGCCAAGAGCGAAAATTATCGTCGTCGCGATGACGATTTGCTTGCCCCGCCAGAGAATCTGCCAAATCTGCCGCAGGCTTATTTTGTCATCCGCTGCGCCGGAATACACCGTCCCGGGCGAGACATAGACCAGACCCTCTGCAGGTGCCTGGGCGACCTTATCCGGTCGGCCGCCGCGCTCATCATTGCCACTCGTGGTCGTCATGATTATTGGCTAGAAACTCTGTATTGCCGCAACAGCGATTGACGCCTGGAAGAGGATCTGGGTGACGCTGGTCCACAGCGCTAGCGGCCGGATCTTGTCCGTTTCCAGCGGTACGACGATCGTATCTCCCGCCTGCATTTCAGCCCGCCCGCCGCGTCCGAACCAGCGTGAGCCCTTGTTGGTCACTACGGACCCGCTCGCACGAACGACGTAAACGAGTTTCTTGTCGGCGCGCCTCGTCAAACCGCCACTCATTTCAATGTAGTCGTCACGGCTCAATCCGGGCCGGAACAGGTGTGACGTATTCTGCTGAGTCTCACCGATAACCGTGATTTCCTGTGCCTTCCTGGGCACCAGCAGACGATCTCCATCGCGCAATTCCAGATCGAACACAAGCACCTGATTTGGTCCGCGTGCCACAAACTGGCCGAGATCGATCACAAGACGGCCGACCGCTTCGGTTTCACGCAGCTGATTGAGCAACTGCTGTCCCGTTTCCAGGGTATCGGCGCCCCCCGCGCCAATATTTTGCAGCGACAATGACGCCAGATCCGCCTCCATCCGCCGCGTCAGCACTTCGATTTGTTCCTGCTCTCTCCGACGCAGCGATTCACGCAGAAAGATCGCACCTTCGGGAAATGCCCCATTGGTCAGGCCACCGGCACGCTCCAGCACCTGGTCAAGCGTCTCTCCCTGACGTATTCGGTATTCGCCCGGAAATTTCACCTCTCCCTC
>SMWE01000188.1 GCA_004357475.1 Gammaproteobacteria bacterium | reverse complement strand
AATCAATTACTGGCCGAACATTCAGATCTCGATATTACGACGCACGACGGGCCGCTTGATGATCTTGTGGCGGCGTTGCGCTGCGGCGATATAGACGTGATGGTCGGTGCGTTGCATGGCCCAGGCAGTGACGGCGGGCTAAATGAAGAACGCCTGATCGATGACCAACTGGCGATCATCGTGCGTGCGCAGCATCCACTTACACGCTTGAAAAAAGTCGAGTGGAAGGATTTGCTACAATACCCGTGGGTGCTTCCGCGTCATGGCACCACGACTCGGAAGTTATTCGAGCTAGTCGTGGAGAACCGCCACGAAAAGAAGCCGTCTCATATCGTCGAGACCAGTTCGTTGGTGCTACTACGAGGTTTGTTGGTGGAGAGCGACCGCGTTAGTGCGCGCTCCAGACATCAGATATTGTACGAAGAACAAAGTGGGTTACTGGCGACGCTGCCGGTGGACCTGCCAGAATCACGTCTTCCGATTGGCATCACAACGCGCGCACGCAGTGTTTTGGCGCCCGCCGTGGAAATGTTCATCGAAGAGTTACGTAAGGTTGCCCAGCAGGTAAGTAAGACCCTCTGAATCGACTACTCGTACAGGCTGTCTATGTACCCGCTTTCGTCCAGCTCGCGAACAATGCTGTCGTCATAAAAGAATTCCGGCGTGTACTTCCGCATCTCAACACCGTCATATAGTCGCATGATCATCTTGATGCCTTCATACGGGGGATACGGTTTCTCGTCCATCTTCAGTAGTTCGATATAAAAAAGGTCCCTCGCTTTGGGGTCTGTCATGCCATACCACTTAATCATCGTCTGCTCAGCGATTGCCTTGTTCGTTTTCATCAGGGCGATGGCTTCCACGCCGCTTTTGACAAATGCGCGCGTGGCGTCAGGATTATTTTGGTACCAGTCACGATCTACGACTAACGCGGAGCCGGCAGTCGGGAAGCTATGATCCCCAAGGTCGACAAGAACATTGACGCCGCCGTTCATGATGGCCATGGTGCCATGCAATTCAGGGGTCATCAGTGCATCTATGTCACCGTTCAGCAGGGCGTCAAGTCCCAGTCCGCCACTCATCATGGCGACATCGTTTTGCTCCCAACCCATATGCTCGATGAACTGTAACCACTGGTTATGGCTCACCGCACCAAATCCGGAATAACCCAGACGTTTACCTTTAAGTTGCTCCGGGGCGGTGATATCAGGACGAGTCATGATTCGCCAGCGGGACTTGGTGTGCGTGGAGCCCAGTATTAACGGACCAGGTGCTCGACCGGCTCTTGTCGAAATGCCCACGATGGTGGGGCCGGAGCCACTGATTGCTATTGTGTATGGATCGTCACCATCCGGATCATAGATGTTTTCCGGTGCGACCTCGATGCCACTTTTGTTTATGGTCCTGACGGATCCCGGAGAGAACTTTGGCGTAACGTTGATCCCGTTCTTTATGTAAAGACCCTGATCATAGGCAAGAATAAACGGAAACTTGTTAGCCGACACATCGCCCATTCGCAATATCAGTTCTTCATCAGTTATTAGCTTTGGTGCGCTGGCGGCACCGGACGCAAACAACACAAGCACTAACGCGACAAGAGTGGCTCTGTAATCATGGAATTGGTCGAATTTCATTTTTGCTTCCAAGGTGGCCGGCGCGTTTCTGTTTCAAGCAAAAAGGTAGCCAGACAAAAAGTTGTAGATCAGCCCGCGATACATCTCAATATTGAAACCGATCTCAAATAAGACATACAGAATCGCGGTGACGCCGGTCGAGACTAGAGCGGACAAGAGCTTACTCTCCTTTGAGATTACATTGAGCAAGATATACATGAATGTTGCGACGCCGACGTAATGTCCGGCGAAGAATATCAACAGCATCAGCATAACGATCCAACCCGACATGCCGGCGACCAGTTTGAATTTTCTGTCCTTCCCCGCTGCGACACGCGATAAGCTCGACTTGATGGCCTTTGCATTAGTCGCTTTCCTCGTGCGATTAATCTGTGCGCCGATAAGAATAAGAAGTGGCACAAGGATGACCAGTGGTGTTCGCGCGGACACAAAGTCATAGTTGAGCGCGGCGATGAATGCGGCGACGAATGCCAGCCCAATCAGAACGACAAAGAACAGTTCCAGAGTCGTGTTGTTTTCTGTCACTTCGTCGGCTTCTTCTGCCATAGTCATTACTCTTGTTGTTCGGCCCGGGTTGTTTTGGATTGGCCGCGATCTCGAATAATCGTCCAGACGTTGTAGGCAAGAAACACGACCGTGATACTGGCCAGAGTTAGCGGTATCGGATTAAATATGAAATCGGGCCCTGATAGCTGCACGGCCAGGTAAAGATTTTTCTCGACCGTAAAGCCGAGGACGAATCCAATTAGAAGGGCGGCCCTCGAGTAACCGAGTACCTTCATCAAATAACCGATGACCCCGAAAAGGAGGGCGATGCCGATATCAAAAAACGAACGCTGCACGGCGAAAGCACCCGTGAAAACGATGACAAGAAGCACCGGTACCAGGATCGACGCCCTTAGTCCCGTAGCTCTGCTCAGCGGGTTGACCAAAAACATACCGCCGACCATGCCGATGAAATTGCCGATAATGATCGTAAATATCATGACAAAAATGACGTCAACGTGGTACGTCAGCATGTTGGGCCCGGTTTCCACACCGAGGATGAACAATGCGCCGAGCAAAATAGCCATTGACGAACTTCCGGGCACGCCAAACGCTATCGTGGATGCGAGCGCGCCGCCTTCTACCGCGTCGTTCGCTGCCTCAGATCCGATAACACCCTCGATATTGCCTTTGCCGAACTCCTCTGGCGTTTTGGAAGATTGTTTGGCGTGTCCGTAGGCAACAAACGCTGCAGGGGCACTCCCCAGCCCGGGAATCAGCCCCATCGCGGCACCGATGGAACTGCAGCGCAGTATCAACCACCAGTGCCTGAATGCCGTGATAATCCCTTGAAAAATCTGCTTTTGCGTTTCCCTGGTCGAAAGCATTTTGGTCTGCGGTCCACTGAGAGACCCGCCTTTAACCCAGAGCTCAAACATTTCCGCAACGGCGAACAGGCCGAGAATAACCGGGACAAGCTCGAGCCCGTCGTGAAGTTCAAGCCAGCCAAACGTAAATCTCTCCGTGTTGGTGACGTTGTCGAGGCCAATCATCGCCAGCAACAGACCGGCTAGAGCGGCGATGAGGCTCCTTACAATGTCTTCCTTGCCCAGTACAGCGACAAACGTCAGCGCCAATAGCGCCAGAACGAAAATTTCCGGCGGGCCGAAAAAAAGCACAATGCGCTGCAATACGGGCAACAACAGAGCAAGCGCGACCGCGCCGAACGTGGCGCCCAGAAAACAGGCTGTCAATGCCGCGCCCGCGGCCATGGCGCCAAGACCTTTGTCTCTCATTGGTGGACCATCGAGCAGCGTGGCTGCGTTTTGCCCGGTCCCGGGAGTGCTGAAGAATATTGCGGTCAGGCCGCCGCCCTGGGCTACCGTCGAATGAGCGCCCAGCAAAAATGCAATACCGGGTGCGGGATCCATCGAGTAAAGAAACGGGATAATCATTGCCATGGCGAAATGCCCGCTCAAGCCAGGAATGACGCCGATCAATAGTCCAAACACGGCTCCAACAAACAGGTACGGGAATACATCAAGGCTGACCGCCTGGAGGAAACCACTCAACAGGCCTTCAACAATACCCATGTGCTCGTCCCGCCAAGCTCACAACTGGCCCTTCACCGCGCTGACAAAAAATTGCTTTATGTTGTCTGGCATCTGCATTGCCTCTTCGACGAGCTGTGTCATTTCCTCGCCAGAGGCGTAACGGATAACCCGGCCTGATTTTTCTGCCTTCGCTATTAACTCCGGATCGTGTAATGCCTTTGCAAAAGCCTCGCGCAGGAATTGAATTCGCTCCGGGGGTGTACCGGGCGGCACCGCGACGGGCCGGCCTACTTTGTGCAGTGATTCCCATGCGGTGAGGATGGCTCTGGTACGTTCCGGGTCAGGTGTTTTTTCAGCCATCTCGAAGGCTGTGGGTACGTCGGCTAAATCCGCGCTCCTTTCGATGCCACTCTGCAGTACGACTCTGTGTCTGCCCTCGTCAACCGCGTCCAAAGCGCTTCCCCAGGAACCCCAGGACCCGATGATATCGCCCCGCAGCATCGCCTGCCTGAGGACGGATGAGCTGTCGAAACCATGAACAATTTTTAGTTGCAAATCGAACGCTTCTTTGGCGACAACGGCATCGACATAGGTACTACCGCCTAGTCCGGTTGCCCCGATTATTACGTCCTCGCCAGCGTCCCATATTTGTTCGAACGTTTCGTATCCGCTGTCGAGCGAAATCACCAGCACCCGCGTGTCGGAAACAATACGGCCCAGGAACTCGAATTCACTAATTTTGTAGGCAGCGCCGCGCATCTCGGCCAATTCATTGGTCACCATCGCACTACCGTTGATCGAGCCAATGGTAAGTCCGTTCTTCGCTGCGCCGAATAGTTCGTTGTTACCCCTAAGGCCACCCGCGCCGGGCATATTGTAAATATCGACGCGAGCACCGGTGTACTTCTCCAGGTAGGGTGATATTAGCCGGGCATACTCATCGTAGCCGCCGCCGGGGCTGTAGGGGATGATCCACTTGATGTTGCGACCGTCATAGAAGGCTGCAACGCCTGTCTTGGGTTCTTTGTTGGTGTCCGCCTTCTGGCAGGCCGCCATGCAAAACAGTGCCAGGGTCGATACCAGGCAGATGCTTGCTGCGCGGCTAATGAGCCTCGTCCGTCCCATCATGATTCCTCCCGATTTCATCAGGCTTTTTATTAGTACAGGAGCAGCAAAAGTATGCAGCACCTAACGTGAGTAATACAACCGCATTCACGCCTCAAACGATAGCGATTTTGCTAATTCTCATACAGGCCTGTCGACTGCACATGTTGTAATGACGGTCATCTTGGTCCCTAGAGCGCTGTACGTTGCTAGGTTCTATTCTCGCGCTTGCCTCCGCAGCACTGTTTGGTCTTAACTCCGCCTCGATAAGGCGCGGTGTACTGACCGGAAGCGTCTTGCATGCACTGGCCATAACGGTGCCATTGGGGGTGCCGTTATTTGCGCTGGCCTACATTGCGTTT
>SMWE01000187.1 GCA_004357475.1 Gammaproteobacteria bacterium | reverse complement strand
CAAAAAGACGCATTTCCAGCCGCTGAAGCGACAGGCTGACTCGAGAACAACGCCACAACGATATTGTCTTCTCGATTGATATAGATCACCTGCCCATGAATACCGACAGCGGCATATTCTCCCTTAAGTGGTAGAAGTTCGACCCGAAGACCGCATCAACAACCACAATGCGACTGCTGCGAGCGTTGAACCGAGCGCCATGATGATGGAGACGGTCTGCAGGCCTTGTCCTGCGGCAAACAGGAAGCCCGCGAGAATCGGCGCAAATACCGCCCCGCCCCGGCCCGTGCCAATTGCGAAACCGCTGCCGGTTGCACGGGTGCTCGCGGAATAGACCTGCGCAAGAATTGCATAGAGTCCGACGACACCCGAGTTGGTAAAGAATCCGACCGCAGCGCTGACCAGTGAGAGCTGGTACAGGTTGTCAAAACCGGTGCCGAACAGGATCACCATCGCTGTGCCAAGAAGCAGCGCGCCTATGGTCAATTTAAACAAGTGAAATCTTTGCGTCAGCAGGCCGAACAAGGCGCCGCCGCTGGCGCCGCCGAGGTTGGCCCATACCAGCACGCCTGCGGCAGACGATGCTTCAAATCCCATATCGACGACGATCTTCGGCACCCATTTCAGGATGTAGTAAAACGTTGTGATGTGTAGCGCGTAAGCAAGCGTTACCAGAATCGTCGTTGGCGCCAGTTCAGCAGAAAAAATGGAGGTCCGGGATTGTTGTTTGCTTATGGCTGGCGGTGGCAAGCTCGTCACCGAGTCTTTCCCCATGCGTTTAAGAATAATGTTAATCCGTGCCAACGCGTTGGCCGGCTGTTTTTCACAGAGCCAGGCGACAGACTCGGGAACAAATAAATAGACCACAGGAATCAGCGTTGCGGTTGCCATTGCGCCAAATACAAAAATCGAGCGCCAGTCGTTGTCTCGCAACAGCACAGCCGCGATCGTGCCGCCTATCACCGCTCCAATCGGGTAGCCGATGACCATCAATGAAACGCACAAGCTGCGACGTTTTTCGTTGGCAAACTCGGCAGCGACGGCGTTGATTGCCGACAGTGTTCCGCCAATCCCTATGCCGGTCACGATGCGCCAGAGTGACAGGTCAACTATGCTGGTCGCAGTCGTCGCCATCCACATGCCAATGGTCATCAACGTCACGCAAATAAGAATGATGGGCCGCCGGCCCCAGGCGTCTGCAAAACGGCCCATGACGACGTTGCCGACAGCCATGCCCACGAGTTCCATGGACAGGACAACGCCGAGGGCGGCCCTGTCTATGGCCCACTCGCTCGATATGCCGGGTGCGGCGAAGCTGATCGCCAGCACATCGAAACCGTCAAGCGCGCACAAAGCAACGGTGACAGCGACGACGATGACCTGCCGCAGGCTCATGTCGGAGTCCGACATTTGTTGGCGTGGATCCAAACTCTCCCCCTTTATTCGGGGATAGTTTACTTAAATATCCAGGATTCAACTAAACTGAGGTACAGATGGGGCACTGGGTACATCCCCGCATGGAGATTTGAGCGAACTTATTGCAACAATAATGCAGGGAGGGTAAGGCTTATGCACATACTCCTGACGAGCATTCTCACTGTGCTGCTGTTGATCCTTTCACCAATCAGTTCGGGAGCTGACTTCGCGAAAGGCCAGCAGGCCTACAGTTCGGGTGATTACCAGGCAGCCATCATGGAATGGCAGCCGCTTGCCGAAGAGGGGCATGCCGATGGCCAATTCGGCATGGGACTACTCTATGCCAATGGATTCGGCGTGCCACTCGACGACGACCAGGCCCACAAGTGGTATCTGCTGGCCGCTGACCAAAACCATGCCGAAGCGCAGTACAATCTTGCCGTAATGCATGCAAATGGCTGGGGCGTGCCGCAAAGCGATGAGCAAGCCTTCAAATGGTACAGCCTGGCCGCCGACCAGGGTGTCACGCAGGCGCAGATCGCTGTGGCCAAGATGTACTCTGGCGGCTTCGGGGCCGATCAGGACAAGGTGCAGGCACACAAGTGGTTCAACATCGCGTCCGAGCTCGGCGATTATGATGCCGCGTCCAAGCGCGACGACCTCGCCGCAAGGATGTCAGTGGATGAAATTGCCGCAGCGGGCCTTCTTGCAAATTCCTGGTTGGAGAGTCACCAAAATTTGCTGGTAAATCAGTGACGGTTGTCTGAGGACGCTGCTTCGTCGAGCTCGGTGAGGACGGCCTCCAGCAACGCGAACAAACTGGCGGTTAGCAGTGGGCTGACTGCAACCGGATAGCTGCCGAAGCCGACCATCGCGAAATCGCGCTCATAATCGAAAAAGGCGATCTGGCCGTGCACGCCGTTCATCAGGAATTGCTTGTTCCATGTGTCGTTGACCCAGAACTGGCTGCGGTAGTGCGCGAAGGATGCATCGGGATCGTAATACGCGAATGCATCGGATAATTCCTTATTCGGAGTTAGCAGGTCTTCGAAAAAATCCTGGCTGACAATTTGTTCGCCCCGGTGGTTTTGTCCTTTGTTGAGTATCAGCATGGCAGTGCGCGCAAGATCCGGGAGCGTCAAACTGATCGTTCCCTGGACAATCGGCTGGCCGAATCCGTCCGTTCCCATCCCCGCCGGAAATTCCGCGCCAAGTCTCGACCAGAACTCCGCTTCAAAAAAATCTTCGAGAGACTCGCCCGATGCGCCTTCAATGACCATGCCGAGTATGTCGGTCTGAATCGACGCGTAATTGAATACTTTTCCCGCAGGATAGGATTTCTCATTGAGATTCTGCCGCACAAAATCGCGCAGACCTTTCGGGTCCCCATCCTGCCGGGCGCGCCAGCCAATCGCGCGATCCTGGCGCCGTACATCGGAATTCGGGTCCTCGTAGTCTTCGACGAATTTCATGCCGTCGCGCATATCCAGCACGTGCCGCACCGTCACGTCCGCCCACGCCATTTTGCCTCTCACTTCCGGCACGTATTTCGAAACCAGGTCGTCTTCGTCCAGGAGGTCTTTTTGCATGGCGATCTGCGTCAGCATGCCGATGAACGACTTGGAAGCCGACATGCCAATATGGCGCACATCTCTCCGCAGTCCGTTGCGGTACGATTCGTGGATCACCTGTCCTTTATGGATCAGCATGAGTCCGCTGTTCCTGATGCGATCGCTGAGCAATGTATCGGCCGAAACGGACTTGCCGGTGGCAGGATCGGTGACCATGAGCAGCGCCAAATCGAGCTGATTCGCAGCGTACGAAAGCGGCGCAAAAGGCTGCTCACCCGGCGAGATCAGCAGTGTCGGAAAGATTCTTTCCGTCTGCGTGAAGGTGAACGCGTTGAAGGGCGCGATGTCCCAGTTAGAGGCATCGACCCCGAACTCCTGGTTGATGACACCGGTCGCCTGTACCGGGCTGGGCTCTACGGCAATCGCGTTACCTGCCAGCATGAAAGCCAGGGCAGAGAAAGCCCCTGCCCGCAACGGATTGCTTTTCATTGACACCTCTGCATTTATGGCGGGCGGCGCTATTTGACGGCAGCCGTATCCAGGAAGCTTCCGGTGCGCAGGAATCGCGTTGCATCCGCGATGACGTCATCACTTTGCATCATTGCGAAGTGAGAGTTGCTGACAATTTCGAAATCATCCATGCCCTCGACCTGTGTGCGTGCCACCGTCACTTTGCCGTCATCTTCGTCCGGCAACATGGCGGACATGAACGGGTTGGTGGTGCCGGTTCCCGCGATGACGCCGAGTTCGAACTCTACGGGGCCTAATTGTGACGGGATGCTGTTCGCGTCAGTGCCAAGCTGCAGGCCGGCTACGCCTGAAATTATTCCGATCCCCGGCCAGTTCCTCATCTTGTCAATGACCTCGCTGCCCTGGTTGGGCGGGCCAAGCATGACGACGCGGCCTAAATCCGGGATCGGCTCCTGAGCGTGTGCATAGCGTAGCAAGATGCCACCGAGCGAATGCGTTACAAAGTGAATCGTCGTGGCGCCAGTCTGCCTGCACTTCTGCAGGCCCTCGTTGATCACCATCGGTGCCATCTCCTCGATGGTGCTCGTTGACGATGGATAATCCACATTTGCCGTTGAATAACCATCCTGCTGCAGAGACTCGGCAAACTTGGCCATGGTTCGCCAGCTGCGATTCAGGCCATGCAACAAGACAACGCACTCCGTAGCTCGATTGTATTCAACCAGTTCCGTGCGCACCATTGTTGCGCAGCCCGCCAGCAATCCGAACATTGCGGGCAACAGCGCAAACACGCTCAATCGTCTTGAGATTTTCATATGACTGTTGGTCAACTAGCGCTCGGGATAGTTTCATATCCCGATATCGTGGTGTTTTATTATATGTCAGACACTTCCGGCCAGTCGTGGATGCAAAGTGAGCACCCTGTCCGGAGCATGATGAAGGATCTGGGGACTAGCGGACGTGAGCAAGGTGCACGCCGCCCTGCCAGGTACAACCGGGACTGCGGTTTACTGCCTGTGGTCGTAAGGGTTGCAGGAATACCTGCCCGAAGCGGCCAACTCTTCCGGGTCTTCGAGACTCAGCTCCGTCTGCCCTTCCTGCAGCAGCTTTTCACATTGCTTCTGAATCAGGGACAGGCTCAGCGAAATGTTCGTCTGAGATAAGGGAGTGTCCGTACTGTGTTTTGTGTCCATCGTGTTTCTGCCGTACCAATTTGTCGCTGTCTGGCGACATTCCTTACTGTCGCAGTATAGAGACGGTACGATTGCCAAAACATGACAGGGATCACACTTTTTCAGCTACTAACCTTAAATTTCAATACTTTATGTAATATATGCAAGGTAGATTAACGTTTGGCTATCATACATTGCGTGTTGGTCACCCGACAGAAAAGGCCCGCAATGCGGGCCTCTTAAGCACAAGCCTTTTGCTTTTTCACTCGAAAAAAACAGGCGGGATGCAAAAAAACTATTTTCCCGCTTCGGAATTAATACCTGACGAGTGCCGAGCCCCAGGTGAATCCGGCGCCGAATGCCTCGAACAGCAATAACTCGCCCCGTTTGACGCGACCGTCCCTGACAGCAACATCCAGCGCCAGTGGAATCGATGCGCTCGATGTATTGGCGTGTTCGTCAACGGTCACAACGACGCGCTCCATCGGCAGGGCCAGCCTTTTCGCAGTCGCCGCGATGATCCGCAGGTTGGCCTGGTGAGGAATAAGCCAGTCGATATCGCCTTCGTCGATTTGATTGGCAGCGAGCGTCTCGCGAGCGATCTCTCCCAGGACGGCGACCGCCTTCCTGAAGACCTCGTGGCCTTTCATGTGAATGTAGGCGCGACCCTTTTGAACCTGGTCATACCCGGACGAGATGCCCGCCGGTACCTGTAAAAGATCCTCGTACTGGCCGTCAGCATGGATGTGGGTGGAAATGATGCCAGGCGCTTCTGCTGCCCGCAGCACGACGGCGCCGGCGCCGTCGCCGAACAACACGCAGGTGGACCGGTCAGTCCAGTCCAGAATACGCGAATAGGTTTCGGAGCCGATCAGCAGTGCGCAGCCGGCGCCCCCGGTACGAATAAACCGGTCCGCGATATCCAGCGAGTATATAAACCCGGAACAGGCCGCATGCACGTCAAACGCCGGAATATTCCGGATCTTCAGCTGGCGCTGCACAATGCACGCAGTGCTTGGAAAGACCTTGTCGGGCGTGGTCGTGGAGACGATGATCAGGTCGATGTCGCCGGTGTCGACGCCTGCTGCCTCCATCGCCTTACGGGCAGCGGCGACCGCCATGTCGGAGGTGGTTTCACCGTCTGCGGCAATATGTCGCCGTTTGATTCCCGAGCGCTCCCGTATCCATTCGTCGGTGGTGTCGACGATCTTTTCGAACTCCTTGTTTTCCATGACCCGTTCGGGCAGATAACCACCGGTTCCCGCGATCGTCGAATATGTCATCAGGAGGCTGTCCTTGTTGGGTGGCGTCAATCAGCAGTGGATGTGCGGTCAGCGCCGAATGAAATCAGCCAGTTCGCGAATTGTGGGATAGTCAAAGAGATCGCTGATATCTACTTTGCCTGGATGACGCTCATCTATGGCTAGCACGATTTCCGTGAGTGTAAGAGAACTGACGCCAACTTCAAACAGATTGTCGTCGGGGCCGATCTTCCGTTCTTTCGAAAATTCGCGGCAAATCAACTCGATCTCCCTCACAAGCGGGTCGTCATCAAGATCATCCCCGGCATCTGATGCGTCAGATAAGGCGCGAAGCTCCTCATTAAATTCGCCGTCAAGATACGCGCCAGCCAGCTTTACGCGCTGCACCTTGCCGCTGGTGGTCTTGGGTATACGCGTTACCGGGATCACATGATCGACCTCCAGACCTGCGTGCTCGCCCACGATGTCACGAACCGCACTCGCCAGTGCCTTGAATGATTCGACATCCTGCCGGTACAACAGAAAGACCAAAAGTTCCTCGGTTTGGATGCTCGTTGGGGTGACGCCGCAGACAACCACTTTGCCAAGATCAAGTCCGTCAACCTGTGCAACGATTTCTTCGATGTCATGTGGATAGTAGTTCTGGCCGTTAACGATAATGATGTCTTTGGAGCGGCCGGTGATAACGAGTTCGCCATCGACGATGACGCCGCAGTCACCGGTACGCAGCCACCGGTCGTCCGTGAACATTTCTGCTGCGGCTGCGTCATCGTCGTAGAGACTTTTGGTTACACTTGCGCCACTGACCTGAATGTTGCCGATCAATCCGTGTTCGAGGACAGCATCCTCATCATCAGTGATACGAATCGCACAGTCGCGAACTGCGGGCCCGACCTTGATGAAGCTTACGGCATCCGCAGCCCCGGCTTCCAGCGCTTTGAACGGTGCGCCAATACGCAAATTGTGGCGGTCGACGATAATTCGACCGTATTCTTTGTCAGGCGCGGAAATAGTGACGGCGACGGTCGCCTCCGCCAGACCGTAAACAGGAAGCATTGCCGTGCGTCGCAGTCCGAACGGCGCCAGTGCGTTAAGAAACTCCTCGCATAGATCCCACGAAATTGGCTCAGCGCCGTTCAGTAGCAGACGAACCGGCGACAGATCCAGGTTGTCCAGTCCTTTTCGCTCGAACAGTTTGAGAAAGTGCTTGTAACCAAAGTTCGGTGAACAGAGTTGCGTCGCTTCAAGTTCGCTGGCCTTGCTCATCCATAACAGCGGTCGGCGCACAAATACGCTGGTATCCATGACCGCATGATTCATTCCGGCCGCCAGCACGCTCAGGTGAAAGCCAATAAGCCCCATGTCGTGCGTGAGTGGCATCCAGCTTAAGGCCTGATCCCCGGAACTCCATCCGGTGCCCTCGATAATTGCGCGAATATTCGTCGTCAGGTTGTCGTGCGTGAGGCAAATGCCCTTCGGGTCGCTGGTCGAACCGGACGAATACTGGATAAAGGCGGTCTCTTCGGGGCTCACGTCAAAGACTTCTCCTGGCCGACCGCCGGCATCGTCTTCCAGCATGGACTGTTGTTCGAGTTTGCGAACGATTTCGTCGCGACCCTGGGATTTTGCAAAGTCCAGCAGCCGTTCATGGAGGCCGGGTTCCGTATATAGCGTAGCGCGCTGCAATTGCGTCAGAATGCGAAACAGCTTCAGGCGATGTTCGTCACTAATGCCGACAGCGACCGGCACCGGAACGATACCACCGAGTACCGCTGCCCAGAATGCGACCACAAACTTTCGGTTGGACTTTGTGAATATAACGAGTTCGTCGCCGGGCGCCATGCCGCGATTCTGTAACGCACCAAGTAACTCAACGGCATTGTCCCAGAGTGCGGAAAAGGAAAGTGTCGACTCGTCCTTGTCACCATCGATAAACCGTATTTCCCGTTCTTTATCGCGCGCATCTCGAAGGATGTGCGTGAGGCTGTCATGAAGCATCATTCAGGGATTCCCGCGCAGTTCCGGATGCAGAAAAATATCTTTTTGCGAGCGCAGGTTGATTCCGAGTTCCAGTTCCGGCTGTTCGTGAGTTGCCAGTGTCATATGAAATTTTTGCACCAGCAAGCCGAGGTGGATCTTCATCTCGAGAAACGAAAAATACTCACCAAGACAGCGTCTTGGTCCGAGGGAGAACGGAAAGTACGGACGATCGCCTTTCTTGTGCGGGCTGCCGGGCCCGAATCGTTGCGGATCAAAAGTATCCGGGTCTGGCCAGTAGTCGGCCGTGCGGTGCAGGATGTACGGTGACAGATAGATGTCCGTCCCTGCCAGCAGGTCGAAGTTAATCAGCGAATCGTCCTGGTCTGCACGCCGGGTAAATAACCAGACAGGCGGGTACAGCCTCAGTGTTTCCTCAAGAAATTGCTGCGCGTATACCATGTCAGTAATTGTCCGGACATCGACATCCGCGGGCTCGGGAATTATCTCCCTGGCTTCATCGAGAAGTTTTTGTTCGGCATCACCGTTCCGGGCCAGCAAATACCATGCCCAGTTCAGGGTTCCAGCAGAGGTTTCGTAGCCGGCGACAATCAGTGTCATCAACTCGTCCAGCAATTCATCGTCGCTGAATTTGTTGCCGTTCTTATCCGTCGCCGACAGATAGATTGACAGGAAATCGTAGATATCGGGTGAATCCGAGTTTCTTCTTTCTGCGATGATGCTCAGCAGGAGATGACGCAATGCCCGAATTTTCAACACAACGCGCAGATCGCGGGTTGAATCCCGGCTGAGAAAAGAGAAGGGATTGTCACCGTCTTTGATAATGTTGCGTTCGTAGTCCGGGCCAAATGTGGCACGCATGATCAGTTCGAGCGCAAAGTCGCTCATTTCCTGGGTGATATTGATTTGCCCCTCGGCTTTCGCGATGGCTTCCCAGGCGGCCACCCTGTTTTCGCAGCAGCTCACCATCAATCCGATCAGGCGGTGCACATTCTGCCGGCTGAAGGCGGGCTGGATCATCGTACGCGAGCGCCGCCAGGTCGCACCGTCGCTGACGATCAGGCCGTTGCCGAGCAGCAATTTGACCCTTTCGAACCCGCGCCCTTTACGATACTTGCCATGATGGCGCACCAGCAGCTTGCGGACTTCTGCCGCGTCATTGATAAAGATGGCGTCTCGACCACTGGTTTTCATTTGCACCACATTGCCGTAGTCCGCCTGGAGGTTCTGCAGGAGTGTCAGGGTCTCGGGGTCGATGCCAGGCGCAACCGGATTATCAGGCCCCGGGGGGCGCCGGATTTCGGAAATGGACAAATTCATGGGCGATGGGTGTTCAGGGTTCTTTTGGGCAGGCGCAATATTACATTGACCGGCACTCGATCGATACTGCAAACTCCCTCGCCGAAAGCATGTTCAGGGAACCCTCAATGGCCGCTCGCAGTACCAGACCGGATTTCAGTGACGTTGAATCGCGGCGCAGTACGGCATCCCAACGCTCAATGTCCTGTGGGCGCAGGCTTTACTACTTTTTCGGAACGCCGCTGTTACGCCTCGTGTTTTTCATCATCAATTCGACCTACCGGGTTGAGAAAGTCATCGGCGCTGAAGTGATGGAGAAAATCCTCGCCGACAGGGAACAGGTAGTCGCGCCCTGCTACTGGCACCAGCACCACGTACTTTGCTCCAGCTTGATGCGGCAGTGGATTCGCCGCGGGTTTCGTGCGTGTTTCCTGATCTCGGCCTCGGTTGACGGAGAAGTCCCCGCGCGGATCGCCAGGTCCTGGGGCGCCGAGGTTATACGTGGATCGGCGAACCACACGGGCGCGCTGGTATTGCGCGACATGCAGCAAATGATGAAACGCGGCATCTCGATCGTCACGACGGCTGACGGCCCAAACGGGCCAAAGTATGAATTCAAGGGTGGTGCAGTGCTGATGGCGCGCATTGGCGGTGCGCCGATGGTGCCGCTGGCCTGTGCCGCAGACCGTGCCTGGCACCTCGATCGATGGGATAATTTCATGATTCCCAAGCCGTTCGCCCGCATCGTCTATGCGATCGGTGAACCGATAACGGTGCCATCGGATACACCAGTCAATGCAATCGAGGAATTCCGGATCCGCATGGAGGATGCAACCAATTCCCTGATGCAACGGTCAAAGGAAGCACTGGCACGACCCGGGGCCAATGAGTGAGCCAACTGTCCAATCTTGTGCAACGCAAGACCAGCAGGTTCCTGCTGGCTGTCAGCCTGTTGATTGCAGCCCTGGCTTCCTTCGCCGCGCCTGCGCTGACGCCGTACTCAGCCGAATACAAGATCGAGATCAGCATCGTCAACGGGAAACTGAATACACTGTTGCATCGCACGGAAACCGGTTATGTGGGGGAATCGGTCATCAAGGCAACTGGCCTGTCCAGGCTCTTCGTCGCTGGTTCGATTCGGGAGACATCGTGGTTTTCAGAGGGTGAAGGAAGCATTCAGCCGCATCAGTATCGTTCTACTGACGGCCTCTCAAGTGACCACGATACGATCGACCTGAATTTCGACTGGCACTCGAACGAAGTGACCGGTTTGATCGACGGTGAAGAATTTCAGGTGGCACTTGAGGGCGAGGTGCACGACCGTGTCTCCCTGCAATACGGCCTTATGTACGATCTCTTGAATGGCGGTGAAAAAAAGGAATATTTTCTTCAGGATGCCGAAGAACTCAAAGTGCTGTCGATCACCAACATCGGTAGCAAAGCGGTCAAAGTGCCGTTCGGCAGATTTAATGCGGTCGGGATTCAGCATCAAAGAATGGGTTCATCGCGTATAACAACGCTGTGGTGTGTCGAGGAACTGGGATACTTGCCGGTCATCATTGAGCAGCACCGGAAAGGCAAACTTCGCCTTCGCGCAGTCCTCACGAAGTACCATCCGATCGTCGATTCTATGGCAAATTCCACCGCGCAGCAGGAGTCTCGCTAGCTGATCTTTCTTAATCCGCTCTGTCAAATACCTGGACGATCGTCTCTTCTTCGAGTTTCTTGCTGCGCAAGGTTATTCTGCGTTGCAAAGTATTCCCACCGTCAGTCAGATGAAACCGCTCGGT
>SMWE01000186.1 GCA_004357475.1 Gammaproteobacteria bacterium | reverse complement strand
GAAGTTAATTGAACATTTGGAATTCCTTTTTTAGTACCCACCAGCAGGGATATCTGACCGCTGGGTGCAATCAGGTAAAACGGCAAACCGATCTCGCGGACCGTGTCGCTGTCTTGGATCGAAAATCGCTCTGTGCGACGGCCTGGCGCACCATGCGTGTGCCAAAGCGCAACAACTTTGGAAGTCGGCGGGCGCAGGATGGCAAACGTGACTGTGGTTTGCCCTGGTTTGGCTTGACCATGGGTCACCAAAAAACGACTGTCGTTAGTTTGCAGTATAGCGCCCATGTGTTCCGCATCTTCGTGGCTGGACTCTGCCAGGCAGTGGTCCTTCATGGCCTCGACTGCTGCCACTTCTGAGTCAAACACCAGATTTTGCAGCGGCATGGTACGGATTACGTCGCTTGCCTGGGTGTACAAGGGAATGAACAGCGCGCTGCAAAGCAGGACTTGAAGGGTGCGGCTTTTGAATTGAAAGGCGTTGAAGTGGGTCATTTGAGGCTCCGTGGATTGAATGGAGCCTCAAATTAGTGCCATCCTCCTTCTGCGTAATGAGGAAGTTCTGAAGCTTGCTTGAAATTATTATGATGAAGTAATCATAAATAATTCATCAATAAAAACAATTAAATAACTATTCAATTTCTTTCCTCCAGACCTCTCGGCGTTGCCTATTCAGGTGCGCCGAATGAAAGTTGCTACACTGATGCAGGGGTTGAGAGATAAAGAGTGGCTAAGCAATACGAATTTGTCCCCTATTTACTGAATGCGCGCGAGCGCCAGCTCACGCGAGCGGGGCAGCTTATCCATCTGCAACCCAAAGCCTTCGATGTTCTACTGTATCTCCTGGAACACGCCGGCAACCTGGTCGGGAAGCAAGAGGTGCTCGATGCGGTATGGAAGGATAGGTTCGTCACTGAGAATTCACTGACCGTATGTATCCGGCAAATCAGGATCGCGCTCGAGGACAACGTAGACGCGCCTCAATACATTGAGACCATTCCGGTGTCAGGTTACCGCTTCATCGCTGAAGTGACTTCCCTCGACAGCGACGCGGTAACTGCAGCTAAAGAGCAAGAAGCTGTGTCACGCGGACAGGGGAGGTCTGTCACATCCATTCGATTGATGATTGTGGTCACCCTCATCGCTGCATTGGTGCTGGCGCTTGCTTACTTCACCTACGACGAATTTGCCACCCAACCAGCCCAAGATGAGTTGCTGGTACAGGCGAGTAAATCAGTTGAAGAGGCAGTTGAGATTGAAAGGTGGGAGAGGTCGATTGCGGTACTGCCTTTTGTCAACATGAGCGAAGACCCTGGCAACGAATATTTCTCGGATGGCCTGTCCGAGGAGATTCTGAACTTGCTGGCACGGATCCCCAAACTGAAAGTTATTGGCCGAACATCCTCATTTGCCTTCAAGGACAAAAATGAAGACCTCCGAATGATCGGGCAGACGCTCGGCGTTGAAACACTGCTCGAAGGATCCGTACGTAAGTCGGGTGATCGTGTCCGTATTACCGCGCAGTTGATTGACGTCTCGAACGGCGCGCAAATGTGGTCCGAGAGCTATGACCGGACCATGACCGATATCTTTGCGGTTCAGGATGATGTTGCGGCCGCGATTATCGATGCCTTGCAGATACATGTCAGCGCGAATCCGACTCGTGGACGCCCCACCGAGAATCCAGAGGCTTACGCACTGTTTCTCAAGGCCAGAGTTGCAGCGAACGCCTTTGACTGGCGGGATGCCGAAGCCCTGTTATCAAAAGCCATCGAGCTCGACCCGTACTTTGCAGAAGCCTATGAAATGCTGTCTTTTGTCTATTGGATCATACCCGGGGAAACCAGTGTAATAGAATCACAAAGGCTTATGAGTGAGACTGCCGCCAAGGCGATTGCCCTTGACCCGGACCTTGTCTTGGCGCAAACGTACTATCACCAAGCTAACCCCGATCCTTACATGCGCTTGCGAACGATTGAGGCATTCGAGCGGGCCGCGCGTGAACGACCGGATGACCCGAGGATTCTGGAGGGGTTCACCTTCCTCCTGACGGAATTTGGTTACTTGCAGGAAGCCGTAACCTATGCCGAGCGATATGTCGAACTCGATCCTCTGTCGGAGCTGGCAAATTATCACTGGCCCCTTACTCTCTATGCTGTCGGGCGTACAAAAGATGCCGTTGCTGCGCTCGAGTTCGCGAACCAGTCGGATTGGGATCCCCACTTTGTAAGGCGGGCCATTGAGGGTGTGAATCTGGTGGAAAATCGGGACGAGACCGCCATCGCGCACTTGGAATCCTGGCTGAAACAACATGACTATCCCGACCCAACCTGGTTCCGGGAGCTGGTAACCGGCGCTCGTGATCCGGCAACCGGTCAGGCGTATCTGGATCGTCGCATCCCGGAAATCGTCGCTGCCATGGCCGAAGTGGATGAGTTCGACTGGCATAACGGGCTGACCAGTCTGTATCTGTATTTCGGATACCTTGATCGATACTATGAGCTGGTTCTTGCTACCGAGCCTGTTGACACAACCTGGCACCCTGCCGGCGCCCATTTATGGCGAAGTGCTATTTTTCGAAGGCTGGGGTCTACAGCGCATCCAAAGTACCTCGAATTCGCTGAATTGATGGGCATCATTCACATTTGGGATCAACGCGGGCCGCCGGATTTTTGCGAAAAGGTGGGCGGCGAGTGGGTCTGCGAATAACAGGCAGAAATACGAAGTTGCCGCAAGAAAAGGCCGCCTATTGCTTGCTCTGAGTGTGGGCTATTTGTGCAGAAATCGCCGCAGTAACACAAGCGCAGTAACACAAGTGCTCGCAATGGCCGCTTCGGGTTGCGATTTCAACCGGTCATTGGATTTAATGAAATCTGACAATGAAATATGACATGGTCTGTCAGGTCGGATATCGACTAATACAGATAATGAGATACTTCCGTGGTATAAACTACCTCGGTCTGGGTTGCACAATTCATCCCCAGTACTCCAAATCCCGGAGCTTGGATGACAAAATGACGGACAAGATCATTACTCACGCAATTGATTTGATTTTTTTACGATGGTGTGAACATGATCGCCAAACGCTATTTTATACGTTGATAACAATGCTTCAAGGGAAATCAGCCACTCCGCAGACTCTTTCCAAGTGCTATGACATACCCATAAATCAGATACTGCAAGCGCATGAAACTGATCGTTACGACGTCGATGAAAGTAACAAGGTTATTGATGTTTTTGGATTTGGCATCAATGCGGACCGACCATTAACTTTTACCAACAACACGGGCACTTTCAAGCTGTGCTGCGCATTGATTGCGCTAACGATAAGCCGTTTGTCAGACCAATCGTCTCATATACATTCGGTGGATCCAGTATCCTCTCGCGCCATCGAAATCCAATCCAGTTCTAAGCAAATATCAGTCGTACCAAATGAGGCGACGGCAGTTATTGTCACTCCATCACAAGACAAATTCTTGGCGGATCCTTGGCATTTATTTTGCAAATTCGTTCAGTTCTTCGAGTCTGATCACACCGCCAGTCAAGCGATGGATCGCAATGATACGACGAGCATTGTCTCAGTCGCAAGGCTTTGGGAAGCTGCCGGAGAACTCTGTGTTCGAATGTGGGCAGCGTCTGATCTTGAACTCAGGCAAAGGGTTTCGTCTACTAGTATGTAGAAACTTGCCGAGTTCAATCGAAGTTAGCCCTGCAGGCAGGAATTGGCCTGCAAAGATCAATTCACCCCCGCATTCTGGTGTAAAATCCCGAACAATTAAAGCAACGCTCTATCCTGAGGGAGCTGTTTGTTATGAACGACAAATGGAAAGGAATGCTGGAGACTTGTCGCATTGCTGCTATCGGTTTCATAGGGGCCGTCGGCGATAGTACAATTATCCCGGCGTAATCTTCACGTGACCCATGCTTGAGGGAAAACTCCGGTCCCAGCTGCGCAACTTTGTACTTGAGCTAAGGCGACGCAAAGTCATACGCGCCATGGTGGCCTATGCGGTTGCCGGTGTAGGCATCGCCGAGGGCGCGGCCATTTTCCTTCCTCCGCTCGGTGTATCTGCCTGGGTGCCCAACGCGGTCGCGGTGATCGTTGTCCTGGGTTTTCCGGTTGCCATGGTGCTCGCCTGGGTTTTTGACATTATGCCTGGCTCGGACGTAGCGGCAAAGGCCGCTGATGGTGACGCTGCGAGTCGTGTTTCCGCCACTCAGATGAAGGGCCGTCGGATTTTTCATTACGACATTCTCGAGCGGCTTGGCGTTGGCAGCATGGGTGTGGTCTACAAAGCCAGCGACACTCACCTGGACCGTATCGTGGCATTCAAGGTCCTGGCCGATCACCTGCTCACGGATGCCGACGCGAAGGAACGGTTTCTGGTTGAAGCCAAAGCCGCGGCGGCACTGGATCACCCAAACATCTGCGCGATTCACGAGGTGGGTGAGACGGACGATGGACGTTTTTATATCGCCATGCAGTACTACGAGGGTGAGACGCTCCGGCAGCGCATCGATCAGGGCCGTATTCCTCTGCCGCAAGCATTGGACATCGCTGCACAGATTAGTCGCGGCCTCGTAAAAGCTGCCGGCCAGGGAATCATCCATCGGGACATCAAGCCGGCCAATATGATTCTGACCGCGGATGGCACCGTCAAAATTGTCGATTTCGGACTGGCCAAGTATGCCGGAACCGGGGTAAAGAATTCAGATAGGGGTGCTGGCACGCTCGCCTATATGAGTCCGGAGCAAATACGGGGTGACACGGTGGACCAACGGACAGACATCTGGTCACTCGGCGTCGTGCTTTACGAAATGCTAAGTGGTACCCGGCCTTTTGGTGGCGGAAGCGATCAGGCCGTGATCGATGCCATAGTGAACAGCAAGCCCGAATCCCTTGCCAAACGGGTGCCATCGCTGCCACCCAGTCTCCTTGCAGTCGTCGAGCGCACTATGCACAAGGACCCTGAACGGCGCTACCCGGATGCCGCGGCAATCCTCAAGGACCTGGACCGGTTGCTGGACGATCCGTCCTGTCAGGTCGCTCTCGACACGAAACCAACTCTGCTACCAGAAGGGGAACGCCGGCGCGTCACTGTGATCGCCTGCTCGATTGGTGGTTTTGAAGCCCTGCTGGAAACGCTGGATCCTGACGAAGTCGAAACTACCCTGGAAGTTTTGCGCACCCGGGTACAGTCCATCGTGGAAGACTATGGCGGAGCGTTAAATGAATTTTCCGAAGACCATTGTATCGCTCTGTTTGGCGTCCCGATCACACACGAAGACGACCGGCTCCGTGCGGTCAGGGCTGCGCTCGAGATCCACACCGACGACTCGGTCAAGGTGAATCTGCCAAAGTGCATCCAGCTACGCTTTGCAGTAGGGTCCGAGCGGGTTGCAATACGCGCCACCGATTCGGGCGAGCGGCGTTATCGTGTTGGCGGCACTGTGGTGCGCGACACCATGCGCCTCGCCGTGTTGGCGGCACCTGGCGAGATCCTGATTCTTCAAGATCTCGCACGGGTTGTCGAGCCATTCGTGTCCATTGAGGGACGCGCCCCGGTCAAGCTACTGCCGGATCAACCGGCCATGACACCGGTTGCCGTATTGGGTGAGTCGGGCCACGCCAGCCGGTTGGAGGCTTCAGCGCCGGGAAGCCTCACCCAGTTCGTCGGACGCGTCAGCGAACTTAACGCACTTGCGCAAGCTTTGCAGGACATCCAGTCAGGGACGGGAAGGTTCGTAACCGTTGTCGGTGATATCGGCGTTGGTAAAAGCCGCCTGCTGTTCGAATTTTGGAAGTCACTCAAGGATTACAACGTTCGTTCCACGGTGGGCCGATGCCGGGAACAAGG
>SMWE01000185.1 GCA_004357475.1 Gammaproteobacteria bacterium | reverse complement strand
TGATTCCTTTTTGTTTTTGCGCAATCGTCAGGACTGTTTCAGCGACTGACGCCAAACAGAGACACTTCACTGATGACAAAAATTGACAACAAAACAAGGCCCTGAACCACTTGTTGTGAAAGCGCCACGGTATCCATATATGTGATTAGACAGGTGGCCAAAGGGACGGTTAACATCCGCGCCGTTTGACGGCCAAGCCCACTTCGCCCGCTTTGGTGCGAGCAACATTCAGGAGAGATCGATGAAGATGCTATTTGTTTTTGCTGGCCTGCTTGTGCACGGTATTGCCATTGCGCAGTCAGCCGAAGAACAGGAAGTTGGCCTTAGTTATACCTACGCAGAGCTGCGTTTCGTCGATCTTGATGATCGTGGCGGCGATGGATTTCGTTTTAATCTCTCGTATGAGCTGAACAACAACTGGATGATAGTCGGTGGCTTGTCGTCGTATGACTTCAACAACAACGTTGATTCAACCACCGTGGAAATCGGCGGCGGTTACGTCTGGCGCTACGCAAATGAATACGACCTGGTGACCACGCTGCGTTTCGTCCGGACCGACATTGATACTCCGGGCGGCAGCTCAGACGACAGTGGAATTGCGATCTCGGCAGGCGCTCGCGGTTTTCTGGCACCTCAGTTCGAAATACGTGGATCGGTTAACCACGTTAATCTTGATAATAGCGATACCTACCTTGAGATCGCAGGAGACTATTATTTCACCGAGCAAATCTCTGCAGGGGTGAGCCTTGAGTTTGCAGGTGACTCGGATGCCGTCACAATTGGAGCACGCTGGTTTTTCAGGTAAGCGAGTCTCGTTGTAAAAAGGTAGCGGATCACTGCTGTCCCACAAAGAAAATCTACGAAACCCTGGCGTCAATCGCTAGCAAGACTGTCAGGCAAATTCATTCGTTGAAAACATGTTAATCGCCCGCTGGAGCGGGCTGCTACGATCGTTTCGCAGGAGGCCTTTGCCATTCCCGGCTGCTATCAAATCCCGGTCTTGTCAGAAACGCCACTCCAAAGCAGCGCCGACTCGAGTAACCGGTTGGCTGGACAGGCGCACGCGGCTTTTATCAAGCAACGTCATTTCAAATCGATTGTGCAATTGTCGGCCGACGGTGGCCGTGATAGCAAAGCTCTTTCGCAACTCCCAGGCGAATGCCCACTCAAGTGCGTACGCCTCGTAAATAAACTTCGAGTGATTGGCACGACTCTTATCCAGGACGAACCACTCGTTGCCATCGGGCATGATCCGGATCATGGAAGTTGCACGTGCCGAGACCTGGTAGCTCAGCTTTGAGGTGGGGAAACCCAACTGCACGCTCCAGTCGGGATGGGGTTGCCAACGCACACTGACCAGAGGATATACCTGGTAGTCGCCAAAACGGTGATCGCCGCAAAGTCCAAAGCGCAGACTCATGCGATCAGACAAGCGCCTGCTCCAAACCAGTGCTGCCAAAACCTGCAGGGCGTCACCCGAGTATTTGCCGAGCTTGTTGAAGACGTTGGAAGACGCCGAAAATGCCGGTGCGATGCTGAGACGAAAACTGCGGCGATCATTTCCACTCAGTTTGTGCAGTGGCAGGAAAAACGTATGCAGATGCCCGTTTGTCGCCGGCTGCAATGCTTCAACATCGAAGATCGTATAACGGTGTCCGGCACCAAATAACAGCTTGTCGCCGGCGGTTTTGATCAGCAAATCGAGCTTGCGGTTTTCCTGGTCAATCGTGCCGGGACCATTGTCAATCGTGGACGCGCTGTGGTTGTCAAAAGCGAGGGACAGGTTGGAATAGGTGGCCGGGTCCTGGCAAATATCCACACTCGCCAAAACATCCGCAGGGCAAGCGAGATAGAGGCACAAGCAGGCAAGGTAAGCGCGAGCCACACAGGTCAGTGATAGGGTATTTGCACGTGGCATTTTAAAGGTGGAAAATTTGCCTGGCTAATGCGTCATTAACGCTGCGATTCGGTGACCTGCAATAATTACCTGGGGCCTGGCGACCTGACAGGCGGTGGACAGGTACTCTGCCGACAGGCTTATTTCGGGGTTCTGCTGATTCGCAACCTGCTTGAGCAATTTCCTTTTGACTTCACCTGTATACACCAACTCCATCGCCATCTTGCGGTGATGACGCGCCCAGCCATTTATCGACTGTAAATGAACATCATCATTTGCCAGCAACTCTTTCGTATTCTCATCCGGCGCAAGCTTGTCAAAGCGGTTCGCCAGGCCATCCCAGACCGCGTGCAAGTTGGTGACCCCATCCTTGCGTTTGATGGCAATGCTGTTGCCACCGCGATCGCCTGTTGGAAAATACGTACGACTGAACAGTGCCACGTTGTGCAACGGCTGGTGCAAATCTCCGGTGAGATGCAGGATCCAGCAAAGCGCCACAGCCTTGTCCGCATTTGCAGCAGATGTGTCTCGCCAGATGAGCAGATTTCCTTTCAACGCCTGGACGATATTTAAATTTTGTCGCAACGGTGGCGCAAACTCCATTGACAGGTTTTGCTGCAGATTATTCGCGAGCTCTTTTTCGTCCTTCCCCGTAAGGTACACCGGCAAATTGATGTAATGCCAGGTACCGCGAAGATAGCGGGTCTGAACTGCCTCGCTGAAGTTGGCAACAAGATCCGGCCAGATTGAGGCGCGTTCGAACAGCCACCGGTTTTTCTCTCTCTCGGAACCGTTTGCGATTTCTTCTGGCATTGCGGCAGCAAAGTCTTTCCTGAATCGCGGGTGCGCCCTCAATACCCCTGCAACCTGCTGCCGCTGTTCCGCGCCTAGCAGGTTAAAGGCTATCCTCGCTGTCATTTTGTGGCCGGCTTCGTGCCAGGCGTGAGCCGGTGACATGAACAGCCACACAACCAACATTGACAGGAATACTGTGCGCACGACGCCTCCGGGGATGCAGGGCAGTGGGTCACCGGTTAGGATACAGGAATGGCAAAGCTGTATTTTTATTACTCCTCGATGAACGCTGGCAAGTCCACGGCCTTGCTGCAGTCCAGCTATAATTATCGGGAGCGGGGCATGCATACGCTGATCCTGACGCCCGATGTGGATGACCGTCACGGCATCGGCAAAGTGACCTCAAGGATCGGCCTCGAGTCCACAGCGACGACCTTTAACTCCACCGATGACCTTTACCAGCTCATTGCCGGCAGAACCAAAGAACAACCGCTCAATTGTGTCCTGGTCGATGAGGCGCAATTCTTAAGCAAGGAACAGGTGTTTCAACTTGGCGAAGTTACCGATGAGTTGCATATCCCGGTGCTTGCGTACGGCATCAGAACCGATTTTCAGGGCGAGCCGTTTCCGGGGAGCAAATATCTGCTGGCATGGGCGGATAATCTCGAAGAGTTGAAAGCGATTTGTTTTTGCGGCAACAAGGCGACGATGGTGATCAGGCTCGACCAGGATGGCAACGCGGTCACTCAGGGTTCGCAGGTCGAGGTCGGCGGCAATGACCGCTACGTTTCAATGTGTCGCAAGCACTTCAAGGAAAATTATTTTCGGCAGACGCTGGTGCCGCAGCATCAGCTGCCGCTGTCGGTCATTCGCGGAGACAGGGATTAGACGGAAATTTTCTGCGGGCTGCTTACTGCTGGTGGTCACCGACAGCAAGCTCGGGCGGCACCGGCAACTGTGTCGTGTTTCCCCCGGCGAGCATTTTTTGCAGGCCTGACAGGTCTTTCATGATCACGGTATCGGCAAAATCGCTGCCCTCGAGCACAGCGCGCTCCTTCGCGTTTGGATCGATAAACTTGATGCGATGATTGCCGAGGCTGATGATGTCTTCGTGGACCATTACCTGGTTCGATACGCGGCGGGAGTTGACGAAGGTACCATTGGTACTGTTCAGGTCCATTAGCAAAGTAGCCGACCCGAATTTCACCAACAGTGCGTGATGCCGGCTGATGTAGGTACTGTTGATGCAGAGGTCATTGTGTTGCGCACGACCGACCATGAGTCGCGGTTGATCCATCGTCATTTCACGCAAGGTCTTGCCATTGAGCGTGAGAAAGAGATTTGGCGGACCGATTTTTTCGGCGTCGTCATCCGCTACCGTCTCCCCGGCATCAAACTCGGTGCAATTCGGCAGTTCCAGACGTTCGATCTGATCCGCCCTGATCGGGCAATTTTCGGCGCTGTCCAATGCAAGAATCGCCAGCCGATCAACGATCCCGGGCCAGCCGCCAGAGGCATCGTGGAGTTCATCGCATACGTCGTCGGGGAGTACGTTTTCAGGATCGAAACAGCCGCCAGCCCGCAGCTTCGCGTGCAGGTAATCGGTGGTTTCACGCTGGCTCAGCGGTCCCAGGGAAAAGGGTTCGGGCAGGCGCTTCGAAATGCCGTTCATCGCGGGCGCAGCAACGATCGAGG
Organism: Gammaproteobacteria bacterium; assembly: GCA_004357475.1. Classification (GTDB taxonomy): domain Bacteria; phylum Pseudomonadota; class Gammaproteobacteria; order Steroidobacterales; family Woeseiaceae; genus SZUA-117. Next base: position 18,325 of record SMWE01000185.1, on the reverse strand, counting down.
CCATCGAGTGGTCGCTGGCCAGCACCAGCCGCAGCGCGAAATGGTGCCTCACCTTGAGCTCGGCCAGTTCGCACAGCACGCGGAGTGCACTCGGATTCATTTCATGCATGTTCTCGATGATCAAGAGCGGTGCCTGTCCCGCGGCCGTCTGTTGCTGCACGAAAACCTTGAGCATGTTGAGCAGCTCGTTGACCGAGCTGAATTCGAGGTCGTAGCCGAACTGGCGTAATGCCGCCTGCAGGAGGGCGGCTGAATTCAGGCCTGCGCCGTCTACCACGGCGACTTCGGTGTCCGGCAACTTGTGTTCGGCGAACTGGTGAAGCAGTGTGGATTTTCCGGAGAGCGGGGGACCCTGGAAAAGCCCAAGTCCGTGTGGGTGGCTGCAAGTCCGTTCAAGGTAATCGAACGCTGCTTGCTGTCCGGCGTAGGCCACAAAAACCAGCGGTCGCCCATGCATCCGGAATGGCTGTTCTTGCAGCCCGGCAGCACCTAATTCCATCTTTTTGAACCCGGTGTCAGTTGTAAATTATCATTCTGATACAGTTACTTTCTTGGTGTTCTTGATGTTGAAAAGTAACTAGAGCACTAGTCTACGATTGGTCATAACGTTTTGTAAACCACTCTGGACTGTTTCCTTATAGATCAAAGAGACACATACGTTTTGCAGAAGTCACCTTCTAAAACATTTATTACTTATTGATTTAAATGTATTTGCAATGAATTTTCAGGCTCCACGATTTGTCTTGGACGCCAGTCAGGGAGTGCTAAGACCTTGACTGAATTACTCTCGGGGAACGACCTTTGCCTGCTGCGCGGCGACCGTTGCCTGTTTCAGCGCTTGAATTTTGCGCTGAATTGCGGCGAATTGTTGTTTGTTGAGGGTGTCAACGGCAGCGGTAAGACGAGCCTGCTCAGGGGCATTGCAGGCCTGCTGGACTTCGAAAGCGGGTACATCACCTGGGACGGACAGAAGATTCTCGACGCCTACCAGGGGTTCCGCTCGGATCTCGTGTGGTTATCACATCGCGTAGGCTTCAAGGGCGAATTGAACCTGCTTGAAAACCTGCAGTTCGAATCTGCTTTGCGCTCCTGTTCGATGGAAAAAACCGCGGCGGTTATCGAGAGGCTGAGCCTCGCTCCGTTAACCAGCCTGCCATTCCGCTACCTGTCGGCAGGGCAACAGCGACGGGTTGCACTGGCCCGCATGCTGCTCGCGAACGCCCGCTTGTGGATCATGGATGAGCCATTCACCTACCTGGATAAGGCGGGTCAGGCGCTGGTCGCCGAGCTGATATCAGAGCACCTGGCGGGTGGTGGCCTGTGCGTAGCAGCCTCTCACCAGGCGGTTGATATTGCCGCCCCAACCCAGCGGGTTACGCTGCAATGAGCGGGCAGGATCGCCAATTGCCCGGACTGATGGAAGGTTTTATTGCCATCGTTCGGCGCGATCTATTGCTGGCCTGGAAACGTCCGGGAGACGTTTTGAACCCGTTGTTCTTCTTTGCAATGGTCGCCTCCCTGTTTCCGCTGGCGGCAGCTCCCAGCCCGGAACAACTGATGTTGAACGGACCGGGGGTCGTCTGGGTCGCGGCGCTGCTAGCGACTTTACTGTCCCTCAACAGCCTTTTCCTAAGCGACTTCGAAGACGGCAGCCTCGACCAGATCATATTGAGCCCGCAGCCTTTGCCGTTGCTTGGGCTGGGCAAGGCAGCAGCGCACTGGCTGCTCAGTGGCTTGCCACTGGTGCTGGTATCGCCATTGATTGCAGTGAGCTACCGCATGCCCGCTGACATCGTCGGCGTCATGATGCTGACCCTGGCATTAGGCACCGTCAGTCTAAGCCTGCTGGGCGCGATCGGCGCGGCTCTGACGGTCGGCCTCAATCGCGGTAACGCGCTGCTGAGCCTGCTGATCATGCCGCTGGCGATGCCAGTCCTGATATTCGGTGCCAGAACCGTGTCGCTGGCGGCAACAGGCGACCCTTACGCCGCCGGCATTTACTTTCTGGCTGCCTATTGCATGTTGGCTTTAACCCTCGCACCATTCGCGACGGCGGCGGCGCTGAAGATCAGCAATGAGTAAGATACGAATATGTGGAGTTTCCTGCACAAACTGGCATCACCGCCACACTTCTATGGCATCTCGGCCAGAATGATTCCATGGTTCTATGCCGCCGGGCTGCTGGCCGTCGCCTACGGCTCCGTCGCCGGCCTGTTCTATGCACCGGCGGATGAGGAAATGAATGATGGATTTCGCATCATCTATGTGCATGTTCCGGCGGCCTTTATTTCGATGTCGGCCTACATGGTCATGGCCATTGGCGCTGGCATCGGCCTGATCTGGCGCATGAAACTCGCGCATGCGGTCGCTGCCGGCGCGGCGCCTCTGGGCGCCTGGTTTACCTTCCTGGCGCTGATCACAGGCTCTATCTGGGGACGCCCGATGTGGGGAACCTGGTGGGAATGGGGCGATCCAAGGTTGACATCGGAGTTACTTTTGCTGTTCCTGTATTTCGGCTACATGGCTTTGCGTGCGGCGATCGACGATACCGCCAAGGCAGACAAGGCAAGTGCAGTGCTGGCCCTGGTCGGTGCCGTCAATATCCCGATCATCCACTTTTCGGTCGAGTGGTGGACCTCGTTGCACCAGGGATCGACCCTGCTCAAGTCAGGAGGGCCGGCGATGCATCCGGACATGCTGTACCCGCTGTTGGCAATGATCCTCGGTTTTGCGCTGTTGTTTGCGGCGCTGCTGCTGGCCCGTGTACGCACCGAAGTCCTGCACCGTGAACGTCGCACCCGGTGGGTACGCGACCTGATCATGCCGGCCGGCGAGGCTGCCTGATGGAAATCTTCATGATGGGCAAATACAGTGCACATGTGTGGAGCTCATTCGGCATCACAGCGGTGGTGCTGATCATTTGCGTGCTGCAGGCGCGCCGCCGTCACCGAATTGTATTGAGTGACCTCAGGGTCCGCATCAAGGCGATGGAGTCAGAACAATGAAACCGAGGCAACAACGCATGCTTGCAGTAGGACTTGCTGCAGCAGGTCTGGTGATAGCAAGCATACTGACGCTGCAGGCGTTTAAGGAAAACCTGATGTTCTACATCGAGATTTCAGAGGTCGCGAAAGGCAACGCGCCGAAAGATCGCAATTTTCGGGTTGGTGGCCTGGTGGTTGAGGGCAGCGTCACACGCGTACCCGGCGAACTCGAGGTCGAGTTCACGTTGACAGACCTCAATGAGCAACTGGTGGTCTACTACGACGGCATCCTTCCCGATCTCTTCAGGGAGGGCCAGGGAATCATTGCGCACGGCCGCCTCGACGATGATGGTAGCCGGTTTATTGCGGACCAGGTTCTCGCGAAGCATGACGAGAATTACATGCCGCCTGAAGTCGCAGAAACGCTCGCCAAACACGCGGCGGCGCAGGAAGCCGCACTGGATGCGGAAACCGGACAGCAATGATTCCCGAGATCGGTCATTTCGCGCTTATCCTGGCGCTGTCACTGGCGGTCTGCCAGAGTGTGATGCCGCTCATCGGCGCGCACAGAAACGATGCAGCGCTGATGTCCGTTGCCGGACCAGCGGCAGTCGGACAACTGGTTTTCGTTGCCGTGTCCTTCGCCTGCCTGGCGTGGTCATTTCTCCAAAGCGACTTCACGGTACTTTACGTCGCCAATCATTCACATCGCGCTTTGCCCGATGTGTATAAGATCGCGGCTGTCTGGGGTGCGCACGAGGGATCGCTGTTGTTATGGATCCTGCTGCTCGCCGTTTGGACAGTCGCGGTCGCCCGATACAGCTCGGAATTACCGCGAGCGATGTCCGCGCGGGTAATCGGCGTGCTCGGGCTGTTAAGTTTCGGATTTCTGTTGTTTACCTTGCTCACATCCAACCCGTTCGAGCGGCTTATTCCTGCCCCGGCTAACGGCGCAGATTTGAATCCGCTGTTGCAGGACATTGGTCTCGCCATCCACCCGCCGATTCTTTACACCGGCTATGTCGGTTTCTCGGTGGCGTTCGCATTTGCCATCGCGGCAATGCTGACCGGCCACCTGGATCAGGCCTGGGCCCGCTGGACGCGGCCGTGGACGATCTGGGCCTGGATGTTTCTCACGGTCGGCATCGCGCTGGGTAGTTGGTGGGCGTATTACGAGCTGGGCTGGGGTGGCTGGTGGTTCTGGGACCCGGTGGAAAATGCGTCGTTCATGCCGTGGCTCGCGGGCACTGCCCTCATACATTCGCTCGCGGTTACCGAAAAACGCGGCTTGTTCAAGAGCTGGACTTTGCTGCTGGCGATCTCGGCCTTTTCACTCAGCCTGCTGGGCACGTTCCTGGTTCGTTCCGGCATCCTGGTATCGGTGCACGCATTCGCCACGGACCCGGCGCGCGGGCTCTTCATTCTCATTTTCCTAGGGATTGTCATCGGCGGCGCACTGATTCTCTACGCGTGGCGGGCGCCAGGTATGGATTCAGCGGCAGGTTTCCGTCCATTGTCGCGTGAAACGTTCCTGCTGTTAAACAATGTGCTGCTGGTCATCGCTTGCACCGTGATTTTGTATGGAACGCTGGCGCCCTTGCTGTACGACGTGTTCGAGTGGGGCAAAATCTCCATCGGCCCGCCATGGTTCGAATTCGCGTTCGCACTGCCGATGTTGCCGCTTACATTGCTGATCGGCGTCGGCATGCATACCGCCTGGCGCAGCCAGGCTTTCGGGGCGTTATTCGCCCAGCTAAAAATTCCCGGCACCATCGCTATCGTCGCCGGGATCGCAGTGCCGACTGTCTTTTACGGCCGCTTCGGGCTCCTTGTGAGTGTTGGAGCCATCGCCGGTTTCTGGATCATGACGGTGTCGCTGCTGCAGCCGCTTCGCTCGTGGCGCCGCGCGCCGGGCACGCCGGGCATCAGCCGATCGGCGCTGGGCATGTCGGTGGCACATTTTGGTGTCGGCATGTTCACACTCGGCATCACTATCGTTTCGGCATTTACCGTCGAGGCGGATCTCAGTGTGCGTCCGGGCGAAACGGTCGAGGTCGCAGGCTACAGCTTTAAGCTGACCGATCTCAATAATGTGCAGGGACCGAATTACCAGGCGCTGGAGGGTGAAATCGAAATACGCAAAGACGGTAAATTCGTTGCGGAACTCAGGCCGCAGAAACGCACCTATCTCGTGCAGCAAAGTCCGATGACCGAGGCCGCTATCGATGCCGGCTGGAACAGGGACCTGTTTGTGGCCCTCGGGGATCCGCTGGGTAACGATGCCTGGAGCATGCGCCTGCAATACAAACCACTGATCCGCTTTATCTGGCTGGGCGCATTGATCATGGCATTTGGCGGCCTGATTGCCGCCAGTGACCGGCGATATCGCTTGCAGGCTACGGCGCGCGAAGGAACTGCTGCGCTGCGCGAGGAGCCGGCCTGATGGCTCGCTATATCGCACTGATCGTCGCGTTTGTGATCATGATCGGTATTTTCGCGGCCGGGCTGGATCGGGACCCGACGAAATTGCCCTCACCCCTGATTGACAAGCCGGCACCTGAATACGAGTTGCCGCGCGTGATGGATCCCCTGTTGACCACCGGCAGCACGGACTATGCAGGGCAGATGGTCCTGGTGAACATCTGGGCCACCTGGTGTGCCGGTTGCCGGACAGAACACGAGTACTTGCTGGAACTGGCAGGTCGCAACGAAATTCCGATCTACGGTATCAACTGGCGGGACGACCGGGACGCAGCGCTTTCCTGGCTGCAGCAGCTGGGTGATCCGTACGTTGCTTCTGCCTATGATGAAGATGGGCGAGTTGGCATCGACTGGGGTGTGTACGGAGCGCCGGAGACCTTCCTGATCGGCGCTGGTGGCAATGTGATGTACAAACATGTCGGGCCAATGAACGAGGCGACCTGGCAAGGTGAATTCATGCCGAGAATTGCCGCACAAACCGGGGCGACACGATGAAACGGGTGCTGGTTTTTTTCGTTGCGTTGTTGATCTCCCTGACTGCTTCGGCCATCGACACGGGCGCGGCGTTCGAGGACCCCGAGATGCAGGCAAGGTATGAAAACCTCATTTCCGAAGTCCGTTGCCTCGTTTGCCAGAATCAAACCATCAAGGATTCAAACGTCTTCCTCGCCGCCGATTTGCGACGGGAGATTCGGCGCATGATGACGGAAGGAATGACCGATGCAGAGATCGCTGATTTCCTGGTAGCTCGCTATGGAGATTTCGTTCTCTACAACCCGCGCAAGAGTGGCCGCACCCTGATCCTGTGGATCACACCGGCAATGCTGCTTGGCATTGGTGCATTCGTCATCGTCAGGGTCGTGCGTGATCGGATGAAAATGCCGATCGACGATGACGCGCTGAAAAGCTGACGATGCTGTACGCATTACTCGGCACAATGCTGCTCGCCGCTGTCCTTGTGATCGCGCTGCCGTTGTACAGGAAAGAACAGCGGCTCTCTGCAAAATCGACGTCAGCAATGGTGATCGTGCTGTTGATATCCATTTTTGTGTACAGCCGGATTGGAACGCCTGGCGCAGGGGCACCGCAGCCGGACGCCATGCCCGGTGTCGAGGAGATGGTGAATTCGCTGGCGCGGAGGCTGCAGCAGAACCCGGATGACCTGGCAGGATGGAAAATGCTGGGGCGGTCGTATCTGCAAATACGAAACTTCCAGGCAGCGGTGACCGCCTTCGAACGCGCCGTCGAAATCGAGGGAGGCCGCAACGGGCAGACGCTGGCGGATCTTGGTGAGGTAATACTGCTCGGCGACGAACAGAGAATGAGCGGACGCGCCAGTGAACTGTTCGACAACGCATTGGCGATTGCGCCCAATAACCAGAAGGCGCTCTTCTATGCCGGCATGGCCGCTGTACAGCGCGGTGACAAGGAAACTGCCGCACAGCGCTGGGAGAAGCTGCTCGCGAGTTCGCCGCCACAGAGAATTCAGGACATACTTCGGCAACAGATTGCGGAGTTACGCGGCCCGGCGCCGGCGGTCGCGGAAGCGACCGGAGGCGATGTTGTGACTGTCAGGGTTTCACTGGGGGAGTCTGCAATCAATGCGGTCCAGGCGGATTCAACCGTGTTCATCATTGCCCGCGATCCGGCGCAGCCATCCCCACCGATTGCCGCTGTACGACGGCGGGCGGCTGAATTGCCTGCTTACGTAGCAATCGGCGATGCCGACGCCATGATCCCGGGGCGAGTGCCCTCCGGGTTTGCGCGACTCGAAATCATCGCGCGTGTTTCGATGTCGGGGCAGCCGATAGCGCAATCGGGTGATTGGTTCGGCCAACAGATTATCTCGACGGCGGAGTCGAGCGAAGTCTCAATAATTATCAACGAACAAATTCCCTAGCTTGTCCCGGAAACAAATTGGAAAAATTCGATCTCAGGCGAACGAGGGACGGTTATCAACTGAAGGTGCCTATGCGCGGCACCTCTTTGCTTCGTTTCCCGCTGTACAATAAAGGCACGGGATTTTCCAGGGCAGAACGGAAACGATTCAGGCTCGACGGATTGCTGCCGTCGCAGAGCAACAACATCGACACCCAGGCAGCGCGCGTCTTCAAGACAATCATGTTCAACGAGGACCCGGTCGGCCGCCATATCGGTCTGGCCGCACTGCAGGACCGCAACGAGCATCTTTTTTACAAGGTCTTAAGCCTGCACCTCGAAGAGCTGATGCCGATTGTCTATACACCGACGGTTGGCAAGGCATCGCAATATTTCAGCAGGGTATTTCGCCGCGCACGGGGCATCTGGATTACGCCGGATTATGCCGGTCGCATCGAGCAGATATTGCGAAATGCGGCGCCATTTACCGATGTGCAGCTCATGGTTGTCACCGACAACGAATCGATTCTTGGTATCGGTGATCAGGGCTGTGGTGGCATGGCGATCAGTGTCGGCAAACTTTCCCTTTACATCGCAGGTGCCGGGATCCACCCGGTACGAACCCTGCCAATCAGCCTCGACGTCGGCACGGACAATCAAACCTTGCTTGACGATCCGCTTTATCTCGGATGGCGAAAACGGAGATTGCGCGGGACAAAGTACCAGGAGCTCGTCGACGAGTTTGTCAGAGCAGCTCGAAAGGTCTTTCCGGAAGTTGTCATCCAGTGGGAAGACTTCCGCAAAGACAATGCACTGGCGATCATGGACCGGTACCGGCACAAGGTTCCGTCATTTAACGACGACATCCAGGGCACGGGTGCGGTGGCGCTCGCCTGCATGCTGGCTGCCAGCCGCATTACCGGGAGAAAGATTACACACGACCGCGTCCTCATTTACGGCGCCGGCGCAGCCGGTCTCGGCATTGCGCGGCAGATCACCAGCGAACTGCAACGTAGCGGCCTGACGGGTGCCGATTTGCGGACAGCGGTGCTGGTCATGGACAGCCGCGGCGTAATCAGTGCAGGACGCGAACTCGACGAATACAAGAAAGAACTCGCCTGGCCGGAAGAGCTGGCCGCGAGTCTCGAATTGAACGATGCACAACGCAAGGTCCTGCAACGAGTGGTGGCTGCCTACAAACCGACCGTGCTGATTGGGGCATCAGGGCAGGGTGGGGCATTCGATGAAGAGGCGATTCGCGCCATGGCGGGTGCAACTGAAGTGCCGGTGATATTACCAATGTCGAATCCCACGGCGATCAGTGAGGCAACGCCGGAGAACATCTTGCGCTGGACCGAAGGCCGTGCACTGGTTGCGACCGGCAGTCCGTTTGATGACGTGCAGATGCGCGGCGGCAGGCAACGAATTGCGCAAGCCAATAACGTATTCATCTTTCCGGGCATCGGTCTCGGCACGATCGTCAGCGGGGCAACCGAGGTAACGGACGCGATGATCAGCGCCGCCGCCCATGCGCTGGCCAACTGCATCCGCGCCGAGGAATTGTCGTCGCGCTGCCTGATGCCGGAAGTCTCGAGGCTGTGGGACATTTGCGGCGATATCGCATTAGCGGTTGGCCACCAGGCAATCGAAGATGGCGTGGCTGACAATATCAGCGACCATGAATATCGTAATCGTATTGATGACTACCGCTGGATACCGGAGTATCCGGAAATGATCCAGGAACGGGACAGGAGAAAAACTATTGGGAAATGATGTAGCAATCGAAGCTGCGACACTGTGTTTCGCATGCGGCCCGGACAATCCAATCGGTCTGCAGATAAAATTTACCCTGAATGACGGAATTTGTAGCGCTGAATTCACCGCCGGCGAAAATCATGTTGGCTATGAGAATACCGTGCATGGCGGCATCATTTTTTCCGCCCTCGACGATGTGATGGCCAACGTGCTCTATCTGCAAAACATCAAGGCGCACACTGCGCGCTGCGAGATCAGGTACCGGAGGGCACTGCAGGTCGGTCAGGCCATCAGATTACGGGGCTGGATCGAAAATGAACGCAAGCGGCTGATCGTCCTCAGGGGAGAGGCAAGGCTGGCCAGCGACGACTCGCTCGTCGCTGATTGCGAAGCCAGTTTTATGAAGGTTTAGTGAGATTTGCATGTCATTGCCGGCCTCACTGGAGGGTCATTTGCGAATTCCGCTGATCGGAGCGCCGATGTTTATCGTTTCCGGACCCGAACTGGTCCTTGCTCAGTGCAAGGCAGGAATCGTTGGTGCGTTTCCAGCACTCAACGCCCGTCCTGAATCGATGCTCGATGAATGGCTGGCCCGAATAAGCGAGGAGCTGGTGGCGTATCAAAGTGCAAATCCCGGACTTACCGTCGCGCCGTTTGCCGTCAATCAGATCGTTACACCAGAGCAATGACCGGCTCCAGCATGACGTGGAAATGTGCGTCAAGTACAAGGTGCCGATCGTTATTACGAGCCTGCGTCCGCCGGTTGAAGTCGTCGCTGCTGTGCACGGCTACGGCGGTGTCGTATTTCATGATGTCATTAATATTCGTCACGCACGCAAGGCAATCGATCAGGGCGTCGATGGCATCATCACGGTATGCGCCGGTGCCGGCGAGCATGCGGGAACGACCAGCCCGTTCGCGCTGGTCAAAGAGGTGCGCGAAATTTTTGACGGGACGATTATTTTATCGTGGAGTATGAGTCGCGGTAATGACGCGCTCGCCGCGCAGGCGATGGGTGCGGACCTGGCGTATCTTGGCACGCGTTTTATTGCCACAAAGGAAGCTAATGCACCCTCGGCTTACAAGGAGATGATTGTCGACAGTGCCGCGGCCGACATCGTCTACACCAACCTGTTCACCGGCGTGCACGGCAGCTACCTGAAAGGCAGCATTAGCAATGCGGGACTCGATCCGGACGATTTACCTGAAGGGGAACTCCGCACGATGAATTTCGGCGGTGGTGGCATTACAAAAGCCAAGGCATGGCGCGACATCTGGGGTGCCGGGCAGGGCGTCGGCACCATCGATGACATTCCGTCCGTCGCCGACCTGGTCGAGCGCATGGAAGCAGAATACCGGGACGCGGCCACCAGGCTGTGCGCCTCATGATTCGCAGGCGCGAACAGTAATGCGCGCGGTTGTCGTATCATTTCTGCTGGTCGGAACAGGCGGTGCACTTGGCGCCATGACGCGGCTGGGCATGACCCTGTTGTTCGCGCACAGAATCGTCATCGTTCCGCTCGGCACCTTCGCATCCAACCTGCTGGGGTGTTTCATCATGGGCATCGTGTTGCAATTGATGCTCACGGCCGAATGGTTCAGTCATTCCGGCATCGTCACTGAGCAGAATCGCGTGCTTTTTGCAGTCGGTTTTTGCGGCAGCCTGACAACGCTGTCATCCATGGTTGTTGAATTGAACACCCTCATGCAAAGGGAAGTACTGCTCGGCGCCTTCACTTACCTGTTCCTGACCTTTGCTGGCGGCTTCGCCTGCTTTTATGCCGGCGCTATGCTGGTAAAGCCTTAGCCTGCAGCGACTTCGTCCAGGATCGCGCCAATTTCGTCGATCCACTCCAGGTGTTCGGGCTTCAGCAGACAAGAACGCAAGCAGGCAACGGATTCCTGATTGATCTCGAGTTCCGGCCAGTAATGGCTGACGATTGCTGAGGGCATATTGACCAGCGCCAGGTGCAAATCCTTCTTTGCTGCCTCCTCGAACACCTTGCTTGCTTTTTCGCTTGCTGCCACCGCATCTTTGGCATTGACGGCGTAAACGACGATGTCCAGTTGCGGTTCCATCAACACCCGATAGTTATCGCTTCGATCGAGAAACCGGTAAAGCGCCCTCGCTGCCAGTAATGACTTGTCCAGCGCCTGCGCAAACTCGCCGCCGGGAATCATGGGAAGAAGTTTCTGCGTTGCCCACAACGCCACGGCAGATGCACCCGCTCGTGAACACTCAAGCGTAATTTCGCCAAGGTGTAATTCTGCAGAACTGAAATAGGTATATGGCGAGTCGTGCTTGTACAGAACACCAACACCGGGATCGCGAAACAATATGCAGCCGCAACCGTACGGTTGCAAACCGTGCTTGTGAGGGTCGATAACGATCGAATCGACCTCCGGGATGCGATCGAACGCCTGTCGCGCATCGGCACCTAACTTGCTGGCAATATGAAAATAACCTCCATACGCCGTGTCTACGTGTACTCGAAAATCATATTTCTGACGCAGCTCCAGGATTTCGGACAAGGGATCGACAGCGCCCATACCCGTGGTTCCCAGCGTCGCAACGACTGTGCCGATATTGCCCGATTCCAGTTGTTCTTCGAGTGCGGCAACGTCCATTCGCCCGTCCGGGGTGACCGCAGTCGAGGTAAAATTCAGGCCCAGTACTTCGCTGATCCTGCTGTGTGTGTAGTGCGCCTGCGATGACGCAACGATTGTCTTGCCAGGCTGCAGCCGGCCGGCAACCCAGAGTGCTTCCAGGTTCGCCATCGTGCCACCGCCGCAAAGATGACCAAGCGGCTGTTGCAGCCCGAACATGTCACCCAGCGCAGCAATGCACTCGAGTTCCATCGCGGAACTGGCACGGCCGCCATCCAGCGCATGGTTATTGGGGTTGATCCACATTGACATTGCGTAGGCCATGCGTGCTACCGGGTGCGGCGGTTTCAGCATCTGACCCGCATACAAGGGATGCTCGTACGGATAGTTGTCCTGCATTCTTTTGGCGGCCTGCTGCAACACGGCCGCCATCGGCGCCCAATCGTAATCGGGCACGAAATCCGGCAGGTCCGAAAAGCCATCGGCCAGGGTCTCGAGCGCGCCCTGCAAAATCCTGAGCTCGTTCTGGTTGATCATCAACAGTTCTTTTTCATGCATAAAAAACCCGCTGAGCTTACATTAATAATGCCTGGTGCTCTTCGGTACAATCAGGACTCATGGATCTCATCGCATTGGCCGTACCATTCTTCCTGATCGCGCTGCTGGTGGAGCTTGCAGTGGATCGCGTGCGTGGCACAGGCTACTATCGGACCAGCGATGCCATCAATAGCCTGAGTGCCGGCACGCTGAGCACCACGATCGGATATTTCACGCGGCTCATCCCCGTCGCAATCTGGGCCTTCGTGCTGCAGGGTTTTGCACTCATCGAGGTCGATCCCGCCTGGTTCGACCTGTCGGCGCGGGGCATCGCATTCTGGCTGCTGGCGATACTGGCGTTTGATTTTTGTTACTACTGGGCGCATCGCTGCGGTCATGAGGTCTCGATACTGTGGGCGTCGCACGCGGTGCATCATCAAAGTGAGGACTACAACCTGTCCACGGCGCTGCGCCAGACCAGTACCGGCTTCCTGTTCACCTGGATATTCTATTTGCCGCTGTTCCTGCTCGGCATGCCGTTCGAGGTCTTTCTGACGGTCAACGCGATCGACCTTATTTACCAGTTCTGGGTCCACACGCAACACATCAGGAAGCTGGGTTGGTTTGATCGCGTATTGGTCACGCCATCGAATCATCGCGTGCATCACGCACAAAACGAGATCTACATCGACAAGAACTATGGCGGCATCCTGATTCTCTGGGATCGCCTGTTCGGTACCTTCCAGGAGGAACTCGATGACGAACCCGTCGTTTTCGGCGTACGCAAGCCACTCGCAAACTGGAATCCATTCTGGGCCAATATCCAGGTTTACAGTTACCTGTGGTTCGACGCGGTCCGTACGCGGCGCTGGAGAGACAAACTGGGCATCTGGATTCGGCGCACGGGATGGCGGCCGGCGGATGTCGCGGCGCAATTCCCGAAAGAGAGCCACCAGCTCGCGTCATTTCAGAAATTCAATCCGCCTCTCGGGAATGCCATGCGCCGCTACCTGGCCTGGCAATTCGTTGTTACCGCCTTTGGCGTCCTGTGGATCGGCAACTTGTTCGCGGAGTCGGGCGCTCGGGCTGTGTTGTTGCCGTGCGTGCTGCTCTGGGCCACCTTGTATTCTTTTAGTTTGCTGAGTGAATCACGTGCATACGCGTTCCGTTTCGAGTTGCTGCGACTGTTTGCCGTCCTGCCGCTGGGAATGACCGGCATGCTGCACAGTGCGCTTATCGACCCGCAGGTCTTCGGCCCGGTCTGGGTCGCAACCATTGCCTATGTCCTAGTATCGGCGGCTACGCTGCGCATCGCGGCGAACTCAGTTGCTGCCACGGCAACGAACATCAACTAACCAAGAAATGACAAGCAAAGAGATCTCGCTGGACCAGGCACGGCGTATTGCTCTGGCAGCGCAGGGTTTTGATCGGCCACGGCCGCAAGGTGCTGTCGATATTCGACACATCCGCCGTGCGATTCGGCAAATGGGCTTGCTACAACTCGATTTCGTCAATGTATTGGTACCAGCTCATTACCTGGTACTGTATTCCCGCCTTGGCGCCTATGAGCGGGCCCGCCTGCACCACTTGGTGTACCAGCGGCGAGAATTTATCGAGCAGTGGGCGCACGAGGCCTCGATCGTGCCGGTGGAGCGTTGGCCGTTGCTGGAATACCGGCGGCGGGAGTATCGGCCGTGGCCAAACAGCCCCATCACAAGACTTAAAGATAAATCTAAATATCTACGACAAGCACTTGAAGTAATTAATAATAGTGGAGCGATAACGGCGCAGGATTTGCCACCGTTGCCGGGACCAAAGCGCAGACCCGGGGACTGGCATCGATCGCTGCCACGCTGGGCGCTGGAGTGCCACTTCGGCTCAGGCGAGGTCGCGGTGGCGGACCGGCTGCCCAACTTCCAGCGGGTTTACGATCTTCCTGAGCGTCTTATTGACGCACACCATCTCGACAAACGTGTCTCCCGCAACGATGCGCAACGAGAGCTGCTGCGCCTGGCGGCCGAATCGTGCGGCATCGCGACGCTGCGCGACCTCGCGGACTACTACCGGATGTCGCCGCGCGAAGCCGCCCCAAGAGTGGCGGAATTGGTCGAGGCCGGTGACGTTTGCCAGGTCGCAGTGGAGGGATGGAAGGAACCGGGCTTGCTCGCCAAAGGGGCACGCACACCGCGTAAATTGACCTGCTCATCGCTGTTGTCACCCTTTGATCCGCTGGTCTGGTTCCGACCACGAGCGCAGCGGCTTTTCGATTTCCACTATCGCATCGAGATCTATGTACCGGCGAACAAACGCAAATGGGGTTATTACGTGTTGCCGTACTTGCTGGATGACAGGATCGTCGCACGGGTTGACCTGAAAGCGGACCGCAAGGCAGGGGAACTTCTGGTACTTGCCACCCATAAAGAAGAGAACATCGCTGAGGATCACAGCGTCGACCAGCTTGCCGTGGAACTGAAATCACTCGGGTCGTGGCTGGATCTTGAACGCGTCAGAGTCTCGCGCCGTGGACCGTTCGCGCGCAAGCTCGCTGATCGCATTAAGGCCAGCTGAATCTATTTAGCGATCTTTGTGTATGCATCGATAACCTGCTCGATCGCCGCCGTGCACACCCTGCAAAAATCAGTTGTCCGTGTAAACATGATGCAATTGAGTTCCGAGCGGTAATAACCCTGCGCCTGGTAATTCGCGCCCTCGAATGCGCCTATTGATTCGCGGTATTCGGCTTTGGAGAACATGCCTTCGACAATTTCCTGGTTTTCGCGGAACAGCTTGTTCATTTCTGACTCCGGTACATTTTCCTTACGCATGTCGCCGCACCGAGCCTGGTAGGCCAGGGAATGCGTTTCGTATTCATCTTTGGGCCAGGGTGTTGGCGATGGCGTACCTGGTTCCACCCGGTGTTTCCATTTCAGATTCTGCGGGTCGAGAAGGGCGGTGACGTTTGGTTCATAGGGCTCGACGATCTCTGCCGGGGCCTCATAGGCGACGGAACTGGTGTAGTACTCATCTGCCAGCCCGGCAAAATGATGGGCGAATTCGTGGATGAACAGGTAGGAGGCCCAGTCGCTGTTGGCGGCTGCTGTGCTGAACAGACCATAGATGCCGCCACCGCCGTAGATGTCGCTATTGGTGAGGATCTCCACGAAATCGTAGGGTACCGAGGACGCAATACGGCGCAGGCCTTGTTGTCATTCGTCAACAGGTAGCGTTCGCTGCGAAACGCATCATAGGTCGCACCCACCGGGGAATCGCGATAGAACCGGGTGGATGGCCGCGATATGCCGGACCGGTCGGCCGGCGGTGCCAGCGCCCACACGTTGAATTCACTGCGCCGTTCCATGAATGGCGAGGTCGCAAACAGTTGTTCGGTGAGTTCGCGCGCTTTTTGCAGGAACGCATCCTGTTCGTCGGCGGTGTAACCATCTCCGAGCAGCAACAGATCGACTTTGGTTGCCGGGTCGCCATTATTTTCGATCGCGACCACGTGCTCCGCATAGGCGGCTGATTCCTGGTGAACCAGGTAATCGTCGGGATCAATCCACATCCGCCATATTTCCGTGAACAGATTCTGCTCGCCGCGCTTTTTTAAGACGACCTCGAATTCTTTCTCTTGCACAGGAAATCGCAGTGATTCATGAAAGGTGCGGTTCATGCGCCGGGCCTCGGCGGTCGTTTCCCATTCGCCGTAGATGCTGCTGAAGCTCCTCGACCAGGCGATATCGCCGGATTCCGGGTCCACAATCTCGAACGAATATTTTCCGCGCAGTGTCTTGTCTATCGCCTGCTGCAGGTTACCCGGGAATCGCAGCGGTTCCAGCACCACCCGATCCAGGCTGAAGACTTCAATTTCGCTGTTCCCGGTGTGGTAGAAATCGACTCGCATCGTTTTCGGGCTGGCAGCAAAGACTATCTGCGCGCCAAGCAGGCAAACAACGCCGAGGAAAATTGCGATTCGTTGCATGAATTCGTCCTGATCCGTCAGATGGTGGATTCAAGCTGCATTGGCGAACCGTCGAAAAACCGGCTCAGGCGAAACGGCAACATGTCGATGCCAACGTCGGTACCGGTCAACATGGCTGCGAGCGCCTTGCCTGCACCCGGGCCGATCCCGAATCCGTGACCGCTCAATCCTGTCGCGATATGAAAGCCGGGGATGCCTTCATATTCGCACATCACCGGCACGACATCCGGCGTTGTTTCCACCATGCCGGCCCAGGACTCGACAATTTCGCTTTCCGCCAGTTGCGGAAATAATTGGTCGAGGGTCCTGCGAATTTTCTTCAGCACGGCCGGGTTGGGCGCCGGGTTCAATACCCGGGTCCGCTCGAACGGGGACTCCTGATCCAGTGCCCATTTCGCCGGCGTCCCGAGTTCTTCGAAAAACGGGCGGCCGATTGAAATTCTCAATGCGCGCATCTCGTGCAACAGCACCGGCATGAACTTCAGGGAGAAACGAAACGTCGAGGGTGTGATGAAATGATCCAGAATGGACCCGTGGGCGATCGTATAGCCACCATCCTGTCGACGCCTGATGCCGATCTTTTTATCCAAAACATTGCCGTTCAGAATGACGTCTGCAGGGGATGTGCGGGCAACGGTGCCACGCACTTGCAGTTGTGGCACCGATATTCCGAGTGAGCGGCAGAACATCGAGGTCCACGCTCCCGCCGCACAGAGTGCGCTGGAGGTTTGGATCGAACCATGCTCTGTCACGATTGCGGACAATCGGCCGCCCGCGGTCTCAATGCCGCGCACAGCGCACGCTGTCAGGAGCTTCGCACCCGCGCGTATTGCAGCCCGGGCGATCGCCGGACCCGCCTTGTGCGGTTCGGCCCTGGCATCGCTTGCGGTGTACATCGCACCGAGCCAGCGAGACGACGCGCCGCTGACGTGGTGGTCGAGTTCCTTGCCTTCGATGATCTGCGTATCGAGGCCGAATTCCCTGGCCGTAGGCAGCCACTCGGCATATTTCCTGAGCTCTTTTTCGTTCCTCGCCATGTACAGGCAGCCGCCCTGAGTGAAGCCGACATCTTCGCCAATCTCGACTTCGAGTCCGCGCCAGATGTTCATGCTTTCGATCATCATCGGCAATTCGCGGGTATCCCGGCCCTGGCAACGAACCCATCCCCAGTTGCGCCCCGATTGCTCACCGGCAATATGGCCTTTTTCGCACAGGACGACATCCACACCTTGCTTTGCGAGGAACCAGGCTGTTGATACGCCGACAATGCCGCCGCCGATAATTACCACGTCCGCTTTGTGCGGACAGGACGCGGGCGGCGCAAACGGCCGCTCCCAGGTGCTGGCAACGGTATTTTCGTGATGCTTGGAATTCATCGTGCCAGAGATTACAGCGGCGCGCCGCAGGATGCACCTGCAAACATCGGCATTGCGGCTAACTGTGAATTGCGTCATACAGCCTTTATTGCGTATTCTTCCCTGCGATGATCAGATGTTTACCATTTCATTTTCTGCTATGCCTGGTGCTCGGCGCTTGCGCGTCCCCTGAAACCCTCGAGCCCAGGGACGGAACTGTGCCTGCCGGCACGGACTTCTCCGGCAACTGGGTCATGCGTGAGGTATCTCCGTCCCAGCGGCGTCGTATCAGGGAGGCGATCCGCAAGACCGCCGGCGTAGACGACGAGGCAGTATTCAAAGCAAAGCGAACTGCGCAGAGCAGGAGTCGCAGCAGCGGATCAATGAAGGGCGGACAGGTTTACGTTTTTCTCGAGACCGGAACTGCGCTCAAGATTACGCAAACCCCGTACGCATTGTTCATCAGCTTTGACCGCTCAGTCGTCGAGGAATTTCGATTCGGTGAAAGCCGGATGGTAAGCGTCGGCGAGATCACGGCGCAGCGGGTTACCGGTTGGGAAGGTACGCAACTGGTTGTGGAAACACTCGGCAGGAATGGGATGAAACTCACCGAGCGGTTTCATCTGACTGACGGTGGGAATACTTTGCAACGCAGAATAACCTTGCGCAGCAAGAAACTCGAAGAAGAGACGATCGTCCAGGTATTTGACAGAGCGGATTAAGAAAGATCAGCTAGCGAGACTCCTGCT